>MFGX01000095.1:3584-5624 GCA_001778455.1 Candidatus Fraserbacteria bacterium RBG_16_55_9
GCGGGATCTTTCTACTCTGGGCAGCTGCTCGAGCCACAGCCAGCGACACGCCCAAGATGGCGTTGGCTCCTAAGTGGCTCTTGTTCTCTGTGCCATCCAGCTCCATGAGGCTCCCATCGAGGGTTTCTTGCTCTAGGGCACTCAGACCTTTCACAGCCGGGGCTATGATCTGTTGGACGTTTTCGATGGCTTTCAAAAGGCCCTTTCCGTGATATCGCTTTGGATCTCCATCCCGTAGCTCAAGGGCTTCAAACCGTCCTGTGGAAGCTCCGGAGGGCACTGCTGCCCTGCTTCGGGTGCCATCGCTCAAACCCACCTCGACTTCGAGAGTGGGGTTTCCCCTGGAGTCAAGGATCTCACGCGCGCCGATCTCTGCGATCTTCATAGGCGTTTTCAGTATAGTGCGGGGGTGATCCAGAGGACAAGTCAGAAGGGCTTTCGAAGATGGACATCGCTCCCGGGGAGTCAGTTTTGTTGCCAACTCTCTAGGATTCCCTTACAATCCAGCCACACAGAAGCTCCCTGATCGTGAGTAGCCTAGGTGTGAAACGACTATGTCAGCCATAAGCGCGGAAGGAATTACGAAGCGGTTTGGAGCAGAGACTGTCCTCCGGGACCTCACTCTGCAGGTGTCTCGTGGGGACCGCATTGCGCTCATCGGTGCCAATGGGTGCGGCAAGTCCACTCTGCTCAAAGTGCTTATAGGGATCGAAGAGCCGAACGACGGTCGAGTCAAGAGAGCCAGCAGTGTGAAGATCGGCTACCTCGCTCAAGAACCTCAACTGAAGGGCGATATCACTCTCTATGAGGCTATGCTTGAGGCCAAGCGTGACTTGCGAGAAAAAGAGCACGAGCTTCGAGCCCTGGAAGCAAGACTGTCAGAGCGCTCCGACGATGAGGAGCTGCTTCACCGCTACGATGAAGTCATGGAATCTTACTGCCATGCGGGGGGCTATGAGTACGAGAGCGAGATCCACCAAGTGCTCGCGGGATTGGGGTTTTCGTCACAAGATGCGAAGCAACCCGCGGCCCATCTGAGCGGAGGGGAACGGGCGCGGGCATCCCTGGCAAAACTCTTGCTGGAAGAACCGGAAATCTTGCTTCTGGACGAGCCGACAAATCACCTGGACTTTGCCGCGCTCGAGTGGCTAGAGGAATATCTGTCGAATTGGAAGGGTGGGTTCATCCTCTCCTCCCATGATCGATTCATGATCGACAAGCTGGCCAGCCGGATTTGGGAATTGGAGGCGGGTCGACTCACCGAGTATCCGGGCAACTATTCCAAATACCGATCCATCAAGACCGAACGAGTAGGGCACCACCAGAAACGCTTTGATGAGCAACAGGAATTGATTAAGAAGTCAGAAGAATTCATCCGGCGGAATCTCTCCGGAGGGCGCTTCCGCGAAGCTCAAGCCAAGGCACGTCGTAAACAGCTCGAAAGACTGGATATCGTCGAGGAACCCACAATTACAAAATCCATTCACTTCTCGATCCCGATGGGAGAGCCCAGCGGCCGGCACGTTCTTCAGGTGCAAGATCTAGTTGTAGGTTACCCACCCGCTCACGAGCTTTTTCGCGCTCCATGTGCGGCCCTGGAGCGCGGCGAGAGAGTGGCGCTCATCGGGCCCAACGGGTGCGGCAAGACGACGTTTCTCAAGGTTCTCGCGGGGGAATTGGCGCCGCTGCATGGCACATTCAAGCTGGGGCACAATGTGGCCCTCTCTTACTTTCGCCAGAGCCAATGGGAGGAGCTGTCCAGTGATCAAACCGTTTTGAATGCGCTCATGGCCGGGAAACATCAGACCATCAGCGAAGCGCGAGATTTCCTTGGTCGCTTTCTCTTCTCGGATGACGACGTTTACAAACGCATACACGAGCTGTCCGGCGGAGAGCGAAGCAGAGTAGCTTTAGCTAGGCTGGCGCAGCTCGGCGGAAATGTTCTCATGTTGGACGAGCCTACCAATCATCTCGACCTCAGTTCACGCGAGGTCCTGCAAGAAGCGCTTGAGAGCTACGAAGGGACGGTACTGTTCGTCT
>MFGX01000095.1:5638-6218 GCA_001778455.1 Candidatus Fraserbacteria bacterium RBG_16_55_9
ATCTGATTCAAGCGTTTGCCACTCAGGTTTGGGCGATCCATGACGGCGAGTGTCGCATCTATCGAGGCAATTACGAAGACTATCTACGTCGACGTGCGGACGAAGGGAGCAAGCGATCCCCCCAAGATCGCAAGCCACAAGAGCACGTCCAGGACCGCAAGAGAGCAAACTCCAAAGTCGACCACGATGAGAAAGCGCTGCAGAAGGAGCGTAAGAAATTAGAAGCCCGGGAGGTTGAGCTATCTCGTGCCTTGACAGAGTTGGAAGGATCCATCGCGCAGCTCGAAGGGGAATTGCAGGTGGCGAGCTACGCTCAAGATCATGAACGCATTCGTGAGCTCAACCAGAGATATCACGAGGCAAAAGCTCGACTGGAGCAGGCCTATCAAGAATGGACGGTCCTCATGGAGGAACTCCAAAGACCCAAGCAGTCTGCTCATCATGCGTAGGCGAAGATGGGGCGGTGTATGGCTCGTCTTGGGATTGCTTGGAGCCGCCAGCCTGAGTGATTGGGGGCAGGGACAACCACCCACAGAAGCCAGTCCCCATCTGCGACCCGTGATTGCACAAAGCCATCGCG
>MFGX01000096.1:0-318 GCA_001778455.1 Candidatus Fraserbacteria bacterium RBG_16_55_9
GGATGGTTACCTTTGCCTGGCCTCCCATTTGTAAGCCTGTCCCTTGGTTGCCTACAATGCTTACCTGATCGAGCGTCGCGGTCGTCTGTTCGTAGATCCAAATACCGGCATCCCCGTTTGTTGGATTGCGGCCAGCGCCGTTTGCTTCAATCTTCATATTACGAAGTGTGGCGTTGCCCGCTGGCCCTGTGGCGACATTCACGCCGCGCCGACCACCCGTCACTTTGAATCCCTCCAGCGTCACTTGAAGCCGGTCCGTCGCAATGTTGATGCCCACATACTCGATGCTCGGCGCCTGTACCACCGTCTGATCGGAGC
>MFGX01000096.1:423-534 GCA_001778455.1 Candidatus Fraserbacteria bacterium RBG_16_55_9
GGATCGTCGGCACATCCGTAGGAATGGTCACTTGATCGAGCGTGCCCTCGGGTGGAGGTTGGGCCAGAAGCGTGGTCGGAGCCGTGCCGCAAAGATCGCCGCCCTTGTTGT
>MFGX01000096.1:605-716 GCA_001778455.1 Candidatus Fraserbacteria bacterium RBG_16_55_9
GCATTGTCCGTGATCGTGTTGTCACTGATCTTTATTTGTGATCCATCGAGCACGATACCCTGTCCATTTGACGCGTCGAGATCAACCTGCGTGCCTTGGATTACGTTGCCC
>MFGX01000096.1:753-1063 GCA_001778455.1 Candidatus Fraserbacteria bacterium RBG_16_55_9
AGGTTCTTCTCGAAGGTGTTCGCCTCAATGAAGAGAAGCGTCGTGTCATCGGCCTCAAGACCGCGCCTGCTGTTGGTGATCTTAAAGCCCGTGACGGTGATGTTCCGGCTGTTGAGAATGAGAATGCCCGGAGTGATGTTCTGTTGCTGTTGGGGTGCGTTGCCATCGAGAGTGACTTGATCGGCTCCAGCCCCTTTGAGAGTCAGACCGTCCTTATTGCGAATGGTCAAGTTTTCTTGGTAGGTCCCGGCCTGGACTTGAATGATCGTACCGCCCGAAGCCGCATCGATGGCAGCTTGAATCGTGGCGA
>MFGX01000096.1:1126-1665 GCA_001778455.1 Candidatus Fraserbacteria bacterium RBG_16_55_9
AGCGATGGCCAATAGAGCCAAGGCTGCACCGAGCCCGAACAGCTTGAAAACGCGTGACATACGAACCTCCTTTTACTTGATCCTCTTCAGTGGTACAATGAGCACATTCGCCTTATTAGATGGAGATGGTGCCACATGGCCAAAGCCACGCCCAAAACAAGACTGCCTTTGAAGCAGCCGACCACCGGTCTCAATTTCCAGGTCACGATCGTGGTTGAGCCTGACGAGGACGAATTCCATGCGTATTGTCCAGCACTTCCTGGTCTGCACGTGGCCGGCGCGACAGTTCAGGAAGCACTCGAAAATGCACAGGTGGCTGCTCAACTGTTCCTCGAGTGCATGATCGAGGATGGTGATGCTATACCTGAGACCTTTGGTCCATCTCTTTTGAAAGCCTTGCTCACGGATATCGGCTGGACCGAGGATGATCTCCGTCGGCTTAGGTTGATCAAGTAAGCTCATGCGCTCGGCCGCCCTGCGAAGACCCTGCACTACTTCCCACCTCCGAAGCCTTCGGGGAACCTGTAGCGGGTTGAGGA
>MFGX01000096.1:1764-5274 GCA_001778455.1 Candidatus Fraserbacteria bacterium RBG_16_55_9
GTGCCAGCGCCGTCGAGGCTGCCAGAATCGGTGCAGCCACAAGCACCAGCAGTAGGACTAAAAGCTTGTTACTGGTCTTAGCTATCATCTTTCTCTCCTTTTTGAGGCTTGATCATCTCTGTACTTCGTTTCTCCAGTTGAGTTTTCTTCCCTACGGGGCCCAACTCCGTCCGTGGTTTCGCCTTTGGCATTTGCCTGGACCCCCTTCCTTAAGAGCAATGTGCGACACGGTAAACACTATAAACAGACAAACTCCTGTTTTTCTCCTAAATTACTTCCCAGCTTAGTACCTGAGTGTTAAAAAAATGTTAAATCCGGGCATCGTGTTAGAACACCAACACATGGCTGTGAGAATACTTGTGAGTCGCGTTGGAAAATGTGCGGTTTTTTGCTACGATGAGAAGCACTTCGGAGGTGCCTCATGGGCAAGATGCAGGGCTTCAAGGGGGTTGACTATTACGGCCTGGATGAACTGCTCACGGAAGAGCAGAAGAGCATCCGCCGGACCGTACGGGCGTTTGTAGATGAGAAAGTCATGCCGATCATCGCGGAGTGTTATGAAAAGCATCGCTTCCCCGATGAACTGATCCCGGAGATGGGGGAGTTGGGCTTCTTCGGTGCTAACCTCACGGGCTACGGGAGCGCGGGTGTGGATAACATCTCTTATGGTCTCATGATGCAGGAGCTCGAGCGAGGCGACTCTGGCCTCAGAAGCATGGCCTCCGTCCAGGGCGCACTCGTTATGTATCCCATCTATACCTTTGGCTCCAAAGAGCAAAAAGAGAAGTATCTTCCGGATATGGCTCGCGGTGAGATCATCGGCTGCTTCGGGCTTACGGAACCCGAGCACGGCTCCGACCCAGGCGGCATGGAGACTACAGCAGTCAAAGACCGCAATCATTACATTCTAAATGGCAACAAGACTTGGATCACCAATGCAGACGTCTGCCATGTGGCGATTGTGTGGGCCAAAGTAGGCGACGAAGTCCGAGGTTTTCTCGTGGAGCGAGACACTCCAGGCTTCTCCACCGCCACCATCGAAGAGAAATTCTCGATGCGTGCCTCGCATACGGGAGAGATCTATTTGAACGACTGTCGCATCCCGAAAGAGAACATGCTCCCGGAAGCGGAAGGCCTCAAGGCGCCCTTGATGTGTCTCAACCAGGCTCGCTATGGCATCTCCTGGGGCGTGATCGGAGCGGCCATGGCCTGCTACGAGGAAGCCTTGAATTACTGCCTGGAGCGTTCTCAGTTCGGCAAGCCCATCGCCTCGTATCAGCTCGTGCAAGAGAAGCTGGTGGACATGGTCACGGAGATCACGAAAGCCCAACTGCTCTGCCTGCGCTTGGGGCAGCTCAAAGAGCAGGGTCGGGTCAAGCACACGCACGTATCGCTCGCCAAGCGGAACAACTGCCGCATGGCTCTTGACGTTGCCCGCAAAGCCCGAGATCTACTCGGTGGGAACGGCATTACGCTCGACTACCAGGCCATCCGCCACATGACGAACCTTGAAACCGTCTTCACCTACGAAGGGACGGATCACATTCACACGCTGGTCCTGGGGCAAGACCTCACCGGCATCCAAGCCTTCCGATGATGACCGCAGCGACCTCGGCATCTATGCCAACTTTGACATGAACTCGACCGAAACTTTATAATGCGTCTTACAAGCGGGATCAGGATTTGCGATAATCTTAGAAGTTGAGGAGGCGGATAATTGTCATGAAGTGGGCAGTCTGTGCATTGCTCGCGGTCGTAATGCTCGCGATGGTGGGGGGAACTTCGGCCTGGGGTCAGACTATTCAATTCCTGGGGGGGCCCGGAGTCATGAGCGATGTGGAGGGGATAAGCGCGATCGTGGATTGGCGGTTGGCGGGTGAGGTCCGGTTCCTGAGTGCGCTGGGAGCGCGCGGATGGCTGATGTTCGGTGAGGGCCTAGACGGGATAGGCTGGGGAGTTGCTCTCCTGTGGCACCTGGGGCAGCTCTCCTTCGGCCTGGGTTTCGAATCGGCGTTGGAGGTACCCTTCCTCACGATGGGGGCCGAAATCGATTTCGAGGTTACCCGTGCAGGGCTCCTACGAGTGCATTTCTTTAACGACTTCCAATTTGCGCTGGCGCTTACGGAGGACGTGCCCTCGTTCGTGCAGTATCACGTAGGCTTAGCCTTGGGATTCTAAGATGATGGTGCGCATGCAAAGGCGCGTGGCACTGCTGATCGGACTCGCCCTGGTGTTTGCGCTGGAGGGCTGTTCGCTGCTGGCCAACCAAGCGCCTCAGGCGAGCTTCACCGTTTTCCCCCCGGTGCCACTCGCCGGCCGGGAAGCGTTATTCGATTCCACTGCATCCAGCGACCCCGATGGCAAGCTCGTCTCATTTCAGTGGGCCTTCGGCGATGGGCAGCGGGCCGAGGGTCCGGAGGCCTATCATGCCTACGCGCAGAAAGGTCCATACGAAGTGACCCTCACGGTGATCGACGAGCGTGGGGGGCGGAGTTCAATCACGCAGACGGTCCTCGTGGGCGCACCGATCGGAAGGGTGCGTACCCATTTTAAGGTGCCACGGCTAGAGGTCGCGGCGGGACTGACCTGGGATGGCCAAGTCCTGTGGATCACGGACGAAGTTGCCGGCAATCTCTATCGAGTCAATCCCCAGGACGGACGGGTGCTAAGCTCGCTGCGAGCTCCTGGTTCCTATCCCCAAGGGCTGGCCTGGGACGGCGAGAGCCTGTGGGTGGCCGATGCCAGCGAGGGCCAGCTCTACCAGCTAGACCCTCAGAAGGGCCAAGTAGAGAGATCCTTGGCAGCTCCGGGAGCCGGGATGCCGATGGGGCTGGCGTGGGATGGAGAGATGCTCTGGGTGACCGATTGGATCGACCTGCGCATCTACCAAGTGGAGCCGCAGACAGGACAGGTGCTGAATTCCTTCCGCGCTCCAGGGGATGCTCCCGAGGCTCTGGCCTGGCATGAGGAGAGCCTGTGGGTTCTCGACGGGATTTACGGGATCTTTGAGCTCGATCCCGAAAGCGGCCAGCCGCTGCAAGTGTGGGCTCAACTGCCCGGCGACAATCCCCGGGGGCTGGCCTGGGCGGGAGCCTCCCTCTGGCTCGCCTCGGACGATGAGCTCTATCAGCTTGAGTTGACCTCGGACCATCCGTAAGGGTCTAGCTGGCGAGAGGTCAGAAGACCTCGCCCAGCGAGATGGTAAGTCCGGCCAAGAGTGGGGATTCGAGCGTCTGGTTCTCTCTATAGAGTGCTGCCTGTCTGTAGCCTCTTTTGCCTAGCGTGAGCACTTCGATCGTCTCTTCCTCCGGGTCAACCAGCCAGTACTCTTTTACGCCGTGTCGGGCATAGAGCGTGCGCTTGTAAGTCCGATCATAGCCCACCGTGGAAGGGGAGAGGATCTCGACGATGAGATCGGGCGCTCCTCGGATCTCCTCCTCATGAATGATCGTGCGGCGCTCATTCGAGATGTATAGGATATCCGGCTGTGCCACTTCCCGGTCGTCCCCT
>MFGX01000097.1:0-1430 GCA_001778455.1 Candidatus Fraserbacteria bacterium RBG_16_55_9
GAAGAACCTTACCTGGGTTTGACATGCACGTGGTACGGATCCGAAAGGTGAAGGACCTTGCCCTTCGGGGCGAGGAGCGTGCACAGGTGCTGCATGGCTGTCGTCAGCTCGTGTCGTAGGACGTCGGGTTAAGTCCCGCAACGAGCGCAACCCCCTCTCTTAGTTGCTACCAGGTCAAGCTGAGCACTCTAAGGGGACTGCCGGCGAATAGCCGGAGGAAGGAGGGGATGACGTCAAGTCAGTATGGCCCTTATGTCCAGGGCGACACAGATGCTACAATGGCCGGTACAGAAGGTTGCAAACCCGCAAGGGGGAGCTAATCCCAAAAACCGGTCTCAATTCGGATTGGGGTCTGAAACCCGACCCCATGAAGCCGGAATCGCTAGTAATCGCGGATCAGCCACGCCGCGGTGAATACGTACTTGGGCCTTGCACACACCGCCCGTCACACCAGCCGAGTGGGGGGCACTCGAAGGCCGCGCAAGCGGACGAAGGTGCCCTTCGCGAGGGGGGTGAAGTCGTAACAAGGTAGCCGTACCGGAAGGTGCGGCTGGATCACCTCCTTTCTAAGGAGTGCCTGCTACATAGGCACATCGTCGCACCGCTTCCAGAGCGCGAATGCCCCTGGCTATGCTATGCCGCTTTTCCCTTTCGAATCCTGTTCCATTGGAATCCGGCCTGTCAGAATTCGATATACTAGACCTATGCTATACAATAGGGATGTAAATGGCTCAGCGAAAAGGCTAGCCTTGACATCTCAAGGAGGTGTAGCCAGAGCTTAGTATGCACATCCTCATGGACAGTCACCACTTCTATGAAATAACTTAAAGGAGGGAAATAAATATGTGGTGGTTCAAATCGCGCAACATGAAGACACTGGCAGTTTTGCTGCTGGCTGTCTCGTTAGTAGGAGTCCTAGGCATGTCCCAAGCTCGTCCGGAGCCTTCCAACCGGACGACCCTGATCCTTGACACGATCTCTCTGCCGGAGACGCTCGATCCGGCCTGGTCGTTCTTTACCGCGGACTCAGCCATCATCGAACAGATGTATGAGCACCTGGTTGACAACGATGGCGGCTCTTTGGCCGATTTCGTGCCGGAGCTGGCCACGGAGGTCCCCACGGTAGAGAACGGTGGCATTAGTGCGACAGGTTTGACGTACAGGTTCAAACTGCGCAGTGGTGTTACCTTCTGGGATGGCAGCCCATTCACGTGTGCCGATGCAGAATACAGCTTCGAGCGCGTGATCGCTATGGATCGCGATAGCGGTCCAACTCTGCTCTTGCTCCCGCCCCTACTCGGCATCACCTCGACTCGCGACGCCGACGGCAATTTGAAGAAAACCGTTACGGTCAGAGGCGCGGATAAGGCTCTAGCTCAAGCCATCGATGATGCGGTGGAGTGCAGCAGCGATGGGGCACAGATCATCTT
>MFGX01000097.1:1455-1842 GCA_001778455.1 Candidatus Fraserbacteria bacterium RBG_16_55_9
CGTTCCTGCAGCTCATGGCGCATGCCAGCGTTGGCTCCATCTACTCCAAGGCCTTCGCCATCGCCCACGGAGCCGCGGACAATACCGATCCTCAGGCCTTCTTGGTCGCCACCAATAACCCGACAGATGTGGCCACGACCGCGTTGTTTGGCGCCGCCATGGCCACCGGCCCCTTCCGGCTCCAGACGATTGACCGAGTCTCAGAGCAGGTCATCCTGGGACGCAACAACACCTACTGGCAGGCACCCGCTCTGCTCGAGAACGTCATTTGGAACAACGTTCCGGAATTCAGCACCCGTCTGCTGCGGCTGGCTGCCGGTGATGCCGATGTCAGCTACATCTCCACGCGCGCCCAGACCCAGCAGCTCAAGGATCAGCGGCCCGCAG
>MFGX01000097.1:1850-12508 GCA_001778455.1 Candidatus Fraserbacteria bacterium RBG_16_55_9
CCGGCTTCGTCACCGAGACCATCCACATCAATAAGGACGTCCAGATCCAGGCCGGAGCTGAGTTCGTGGGCAGCGGCAAGTGCGACGGCCAGGGCATCCCGGGCGACTTCTTTGCGGACATCCACGCGCGCAAGGCCTTTGCTCACTCCTTCAGCCAGGAGCAGTTCATTGCAGACTTCCTGTTGGGAGCGGGTGTCGTCGCCGCTACACCCATTCCGCCCAGCATCGAGTTCTTTGACATCGAGGTCAATGCTATCCCGTTCGACCTCAACAAAGCTGAGCAGGAATTCAAGGCAGCCCGCTGCACCGGCAGTGACAAGTCGGTGTGGGAGACGGGCTTCAAGCTCTTCACCACCTACAACGCCGGTAACGCTCGCCGCAAGGCCGCTGCAGAGCAGCTGGAGTTCTACGTCGAGAGCCTGAACGCGAAGCGTCAGGGCCTGCCGCCGTTTGACATCACGGTCCGCGACGTGCCCGGCTCGATCTTCTTCAACCCCAACCAGCAGCGGATCACTCCGCTCTTCGTGGGCGGTTGGAGCCCGGACTTCATCGACATCGACAACTGGATCCGCCAGTGGATGGATGCCGAGGCGGGCACCTTCAGTGCCGTCACGGGTCTGGACAAGCTGGACAAGGCTCAAGAGTGGGTCAACCTGCTCAATGAGGGCATCACGACCACGGACAAGGCTCGCCGCCAGGCCATCTACTCCGAGCTGCAGAAGGACTACGTGGACTATGCAGTTGCGATCTCGATGCCCACGCGCACACTCGACAACGTGGAGCGCAGCTGGGTGGACGGCAACTACTACAACCCCGGCAAGGGTGATCCCCAGGAGCCGCCGAACATCTACGCGCTCTCCAAGAAGGCGGACGGACAACCGAACCTCGAGGAGCTGGCACCGTACGACCCGACGATCACCGAGTTCTGATCTGAGGGCTACAGCACCCCAGTAAACAGGACAGTTAAAGAGGGGATCGGAACTCTCAGAGCTCCGGTCCCCTTCGCTTCTTCCCTGAGATTTGCCGACTAGTCGTAAGATGGTGGCAATCTTGTATAATGAGCATACTGCCCTTCGATCTTCAAGCGGAGGTGGATGGTTATGATCGCATTCATTCTTCGGAGGTTGCTGTTGCTGCCTGTTGTCGTATTCGTTTCCACAGGATTGATTTTCTCGCTGATGCAGCTCTTGCCGCCCGCTGTCCGAGTGGCCCTCTATGCCAAGGAGAATCCTCGAGCCTGGAATGATATCAGCGACCTCATCCGCATCCATGGACTCGATCAGCCCATCTACGTGCAATACTGGAATTGGATCAAGGGAATCTCGGAGGGGAATCTCGGTTGGTCGTATTCCGCCCAGATGCCAGTCGCCAAAGCACTGCAAAGTTACTTGCCAGCAACGCTTGAATTGACTGTTATGGCCCTCATCCCCCTTGTGCTAGGGGGCATCTGGCTGGGGACCAAATCCGCCGTCTACCATAATCGTGCACCCGATCACATCACACGTCTCATGTCGATCACCGGCTGGTCTTTGCCCACATTTGTGGCAGGGCTGATCTTATTGATGGTTTTCTATGGATACCTCGGCTGGCTACAGCCGGGGCGACTCAGTACGCAGGTCACACTCATAATCAATAACCCTGAGCTGTTCACCCGATATACCACTATGAATACCGTCGATGCTCTGCTCAATGGTCCCAATTGGACTGTATTCTGGGATGCCATTAAACACTTGATCCTTCCCGCTATTACCCTGGCCTATGTGAGCTGGGCGCTCATTGTGAGGATCATGCGAAGCAGCATGCTCAACGTGCTGCGCGAGGACTACACGACAGTAGCGCGAGCTAAGGGCTTGGAGGAACGCATCGTCATCAACAAGCACGCGCGGCGCAACGCGCTCATCCCTGTAATCACCGTTTCGGCGATCGTCGTAGGTCTGCTGCTCAGCGGTGTGGTTATTACGGAGACCATCTTCAATTACTTTGGGGTGGGCTGGTGGTTCGTTCGAGCTGCCACGCAGCTGGACTTTCCCTCCGTGCTTGGTTTTACCATTTTCAACAGCGTCCTTTGGGTACTGGTGAACATCGCCGTAGATGTGCTCTACTCCTACGTTGATCCCCGCGTGAGGTTGACGTAAGAACCATGAACAAGAAGAGCCCATACACCATCAACAACCGTACCGAAACCCAACCGAAGGTATCCGATTCTTCGACCCTCACGAACATCGCAACGACGGAAGACCAGGCACCCTCTTTGCCTGATCGAGCTCCCCTGGCCACTCGTTGGCAGAGCTTCAGGGAGGATCGCTTACCTTGGCTGCCGGGGACGGTGAAACAGGCCAGGCGCTTCCTGCAAAACCCCCTGTCCCTTTCTGGGATCGTCCTGATCATCTTCTTCGCCCTGATTGCCATTTTCGCACCCTGGCTTGCACCACCGGACCCGCTTCGTGCCCATGAACCCTATCGAATGCCGCGCGACGGCTTCTCGCTGCAACCGCGCCCTCCGCAAATGGATGCCTGGAAGACCTTCCCACCTGACTGGCACAAGCATCCATTCGGAACCATGGAGGGACAGTATGACATCTATTATGGCATCGTGTGGGGTGCGCGAAACGCCTTTCGCATCGGCGTCGTAGTGGTCGGAATTGCCGTCTTGATCGGCATTATCACCGGTAGCCTCTCGGGATACTTCGGAGGATGGGTAGACCAATCGCTCATGCGACTGGTGGATATCTTGCTTTCCTTCCCCACAATCATTTTGGCCATCGTGCTGGTCACCGTCTTGACAAACCCTGGTGTGAGGATCTTCGGCCTTTCGTTTGACCGACTTACAGCTCTCATTATTGCGTTCACGTTTACGCAATGGTTGTCGTATGCCCGTCTGATCCGTGGGGAGATCTTGTCGGTGAAGGAGAAGGATTTCATCCAAGCGGCCCAGGCCGTCGGTGCAGGGCACCTACGCATTATCACCATGCATATTCTCCCCAACTCCATTTATCCAGTGCTGATTGCCGCTTCCTTGGATATCGGCTCTGTCGTGCTCTCTGTGGCTGCGCTGAGCTTCTTGGGATTGGGTCCAGGAACGGATTTCGCGGATTGGGGACAGATAATTAGCTATTCACGCGAGTGGATCTTGGGGGCACACGGCAATCCGTTCCATTACTGGTACGTGATCATCATCCCCAGCGTTGCAATCACGCTCTTCGTGCTGGCCTGGAATTTGTTGGGAGATGCCTTCCGAGATATCTTGGATCCTAGGCTAAAGAGACGCTAATCAAAGGATGGGCCTCAGCCAGTCGAGCTCCCGCAGTTTGTCGTGGATTTGGAGGATGTCTTGCTTTCCTCGTGCGAGCCGATTTGCAAACTCTTGTAGCAGGGAGTCAGAAGCCTGGCTGCTCTGTCCTGGTGGTCCCAGCAGTCTGCTCGCGGTAGCGGCGTTTGTCCTAATGGCATCCAAGGACTTGAAGAAGGCGTTTAACTGCGAGCACAGCGTATTGTATTGGTCTTGCACTGACTTCGGCGGTGGCAATTTGGAATTGTTGCACAAACGTCCTTCATAGTCGCGTACGATCGCCCGTCTTTCGTCGGCCCTCTCTTCCAAGAACTGAAAGTAAAGTACAGAAGTACAGTTCGACCCTTCGCATTCGAGGTCTCCTACGGTCTCTGACAGCATCTGCCCAAGGCCCGTGTCTTGAAGTGGATCCCCTCGCAAGACCTCCAGCACTTGCTTCTGGAACTCCTCTCGAGACGTCTGGTCCCGATTTCCACACCCTGCCAACGCCAAGAGCGCCAGAGCAAGCAGACCTGAAACTGCATGGGCTTTCATCGCCGACTCAGTCTGCCAGAGCATTGCTCCCCTGTCAACCTTGCGGATAGCACAGTTTGGAAGGCGTTCACTGGTTCTGCTATGATGAAGCCAAGCACCACAGGCCCATTACGAAAAGGGAGGTGTCACCTGTGAGTGATAAGATTTGGATTGTCGTCCTTGCACTGGTAGCTCTAGTCATTGGATTGCTCGTCTTGAAGCCCGCCGCTCCACCCACAACACCTGAGCAACCCACTCCGGTAGAAAAACCAGCTCAGCCACCCGTAGAAAAGCCAAAAGAACCTGAGCCGGAAACACCGAAACCCATCGAACAGCCGAAGTCTCCCCAGCAGCCCTCTCAGCCATTGACCGGGCCGATCAAGAACCCTGACACGCTCATCGTCGCCGACCTCAGCGATATCGATACGCTGGACCCGCACTTTGCGTACGACACGTCCAGCGGTGAGATCGCCTTCCACGTGTACGACAATCTGATCATGTACGACGGCCCGAGCACCGAGAAATTCCTGCCCATGCTTGCGACACAAGTGCCCAGTCTAGATAACGGACTCATCGCCGAAAACGCCGATGGCTCCGTCGTCATTCGCTTTCCCCTTCGCCAAGGGGTCAAATTCCACAACGGCAATTCCTTTACAGCCGAAGACGTGGCCTACAGCTTCCATCGTGTGATGCTCATGGATCGTAGCGGTGGCCCAAGCTGGCTCGTACTCAGCCCCTTGCTGAATGTCAATACCATCGCCGATCTGGCGAAACAGATTGAGGCCCAGCGGACTGGTAAGAAAGCCGACGAAATCGACTTTAACGCCGTGAGCGCCGAGACATTGGTCGCGACCTGTGAGCAGGTCGAGCAGGCCGTGCGCGTCGTCGGCAATGATGTGGAATTCCACCTGCCAAAGCCCTTCCCGCCGTTCATGGCCATCGTGGCCCAAAGCGCCAGCTGGGCCTCGATCATCGATCAGCAATGGGCTACAGAACAAGGCGCGTGGGATGGAAGCTGCAACACCTGGAAAGCGCACTACGACCCTCAGAAAGAGAACGACCCCATCTATGCCAAGATGAACGGCACGGGACCCTTCATGCTAGAGAAGTGGGACCATGCCACAGGGGACATCTCACTCATACGAAACGACAACTACTGGCGTGGACCAGCCAAGCTGGCCCGCATCGTCATCAAGAAGGTCAACGAGTTTAGTACTCGCAAGCTCATGCTCCAGAACGGCGATGCGGATATCGCCACGATCAATCGAAAATTCGTCGATCAAGTCGATGGCACACCGGGTGTACGGCTGATCAAGGGCCAATTGCGCATGAGTCTTAGCTTCATCCTGTTCAACCAGAAGATCACGGCCGAGGGAAATCAATACATCGGCAGTGGCCAACTGGACGGCCAAGGCATCCCGCCGGATTTTTTCAGTGATATCGACGTTCGCAAGGGTTTTAATGACGCCTTTGACTGGGAGACGTTGATTCGAGAGGCCATCAAGAATGAGGCCGAAAAAGCCCGGGGACCTATCCCCCGCGGTGTCCAGTTCTTCAACTCAGAGAACCCCGTCTATCAGCTCGACCTCAAGAAGGCCGAGGAGCATTTCAAGCAGGCTTGGGGCGGCCAAGTCTGGAAGACGGGCTTCAAACTCACGGCTCCCTATCTTGTCGACGATCAGGCTTCAAAGACCGCCTTCGAAATCCTGAAGCGGAATCTCCAGCGGCTCAACCCCAAGTTCGAGCTCGAGACGGTCAACTTGGAGTGGTCGGCTCTCTTGAGCCGAAGCGTAGATGGGACTCTGCCCGTCTACTCCGCTGCCTGGCTCGAGGACTATCACGACGCGCACAACTGGGTCTTCCCGATCATGCACAGCCAGGGGAACTATGCGACAAGCATGAACTTGGGAACGAACTACGATGCCCTGATCAATCAAGGCATCAACGAGCTGAACCCTGAAAAACGCCAAGAGATCTACTACGAACTGCAAAAGCTCGCGTATGAAGATGCGATCGCCATCTTCACGGATCAACCGCTGGGGCGCCACTACCAGCAGCGTTGGGTGGATGGCTACTACTTCAACCCCATCTGGCCAGCGCGGAACTTCTACCCGCTGTCCAAGAGGCTCGACGCCAAGCCCAACATGGAGTACGTCAACCAGCTGGGCCTAGTCGTCCAAGAATGGTGAGATTCTCGTAGGGGCGCAGGGCCCTGCGCCCCTACCCAACCATGCTGGCCTACATCGCGCGCCGCTTGCTCTTCCTGCCGATCATCCTCTTCGGGGTGACCGTCATCCTGTTTGCCATGCTCCAGCTTCTCAACCCCTACGAGAGACTCTCCCTGTACGTGAAGGATCCATCCCAGCTTCGCGGTGGCAAAGAGCAGCTCGATCGGCTGATTGAAAAACACGGTCTGAAGGACTCACTCTTCGTTCAATACGGTCGTTGGGTGAACAAATCCATCCACTTGGATTTCGGCTGGTCTGAGACTGCAAAGACCACTGTGCTCAATGGCTTCCTCGGTCGGTTCCCGGCTACATTGGAATTGACGCTGTTTGCCATCGGGCCGATCCTATTCTTTGCCATCTGGCTGGGAGTACTGGCTGCTGTCCACCATAACCGCTGGATCGATCAGCTGACCCGAGTGATCACGATTCTCGGGTATTCGCTTCCGAGCTTCGTGCTTGGGTTAGTGCTCCTGATGGGCTTTTATGGGCTGCTCTCGCGCCATCTGCCGCCGCTCTTTGGGGGATGGTTCTCCCCCGGGCGCTTGAGCGAATGGGCCCAACAGATCGTGGGTGGAGAGAGCTTCCATGCCTATACGAGACTGGTCACCGTGGATGCGCTTCTCAACGGGCAGTGGCGCATATTCTGGGATGCCCTCGGACACTTGGTTCTGCCTGTGGCAACGCTCTCCTACATCAATTGGGCAGGGTATCTACGGATCATGCGCTCCTCCATGCTGGAGACCCTCAGACAAGATTACGTGACGACCGCCCGGTCTAAGGGGGTAGAGGAGCGCCTGGTGATCAAACGACATGCTCGTCGCAACGCTCTCATCCCCATCGTTACGCTGTCGGGTTTCCTGGTGGTGGGCTTGCTCTCGGGCGTGGTCATCACCGAGACCATCTTCGGATATCCCGGTTTGGGCTCCTGGGCAGCACAGGCCGCACTCCAGCTGGATGTGGCTACCGTGCTGGGGTTGCTCACCTTTGTGACGATTCTCTTTATCGTAGTCAACCTCATCGTCGACTTGCTCTACGCAGTGATTGATCCACGGGTAAGGCTTACATGAACGCGACAGAAACTCGTCCCAGCCGGGAAGGGCTACAATGGGCTCTCCGGCGCTTGAAAGATGCCCTTCTGGAGATCTTGCGCGCCACGCGCGACACACTGCTGCAGCTCTTGAAAAACCCTCTCTCTACGGTAGGTCTTTTCTTGCTCGTCATCTTTGCCACCGTCGCGCTCTTTGCTCCGCTGTTAGCTCCCCCGGAAAGGCCGAACGCTCCCTACCAGATCCCTCAACGCGAGATCGTCCGCCCCTTCCAAGCCCCTCAAGGCAAGGACGTCTATGAGACCACTCCCACCCCGCCCAGCGCCAACCACATTTTGGGAACCACCCAGGACTACTACGATATTTACTACACCCTCATTTGGGGAGCACGCAATGCCTTCAAGTTGGGGATCCTCATCGTATTGAGCACGCTCATGATCGGGGTCGTCGTCGGTGCGGTTTCCGCCTACTTCGGGGGATGGGTCGATGAAATCCTCATGAGAATTGTCGAGATCTTTCTCGTCTTCCCGTTCCTCTTAGCCACGTTGGTGCTCACGACCATTCTGGGGCGAGGGCTGGACAAGATCGTCATCGCGTTTATCGTCTTTGGCTGGCCGGGGTATGCCCGCTTCGTCCGTGGCGAGGTCCTTCATGTGAAGGAGAACGCGTACGTCGAGGCCGCACGGGCAGCGGGAGCTGGCTCTCGCCGCGTCATCTTCCGGCATGTGCTGCCCAACGCGATCTACCCCGTGCTCGTCTTGGCATCGCTTGACATCGGCAGCATCGTCCTCTCGGCCTCTGCGCTCTCGTTCCTGGGGCTCATCCCCGAGGGGTTTGCAGACTGGGGACAACTCATCGGGTTTTCCCGCAACTGGATCCTCGGAACAGTTCAGAACCCTCTCGAATACTGGTACACCATCATCTTCCCAGGCCTAGCGATCTCGTTGTTTGTCTTGGGTTGGAACCTGCTCGGCGACGCGGTTCGAGACATCTTTGACCCCAGACTCCGTGGAAGCCGCAGCCGATCGTCATAACTTCTCCATCCACGCCCAAGTCTACAAGTGAGCTCTGTCCCATCCCCGGGTGGCGGCAGGGCGCACCTGCCTCTCACCCGAGTCTTGTGAAAAACATACCGACTTGTCTCGTTCCATTGCCAGGGGTCCTTCGTGGGGTACGTCTTCTCCGTTACAGTAGGCTTCGCAACCATGACCACGAAGATGAATCGAACCTACGTCTACGGCAGCATCATACGGGCGCCCGAGAGCCCCGGCGTGTCAGGAGCTAAGCAGCTTGCTCAGCAACTCGAGAGGCACTTCTCCCAAACCCACGGCCGTCATTACCAGAAGGGCGAGGTCGTCTACCAACCGGGTGACGTCGATGAGTCGCTCTACTATATAAAGTCAGGCAAGGTGAAGCTTGCCTATCTGGATGAGAGCGGCCGCAAATTGACGCTAACGATCCTGGGCGAAGGGGAGATCTTCGGGGAGATGGTGCTCATCGGCAAAGGAAAGCGCGAGTTAATGGCCCAAGTCTTACAAGAAGCCTTCATCTACGAGATCGAGCGCGTCCACTTCTTAGAACTTCTTCGCCAGGACCCAGAACTCAGTCTAGAAGTTATGGAGCTCTTTGGACGCCGCACCCGCGATATCGAACGGAAACTCGAAGATCTTGTATTCAAGGACATTCCCACGCGTCTCTCCCGTCAAATCTTGCAGCTGATCGAAGAACACGGCGTGGAAACCGGCGACGGCATCCAGATCGATTTCAAGATCACCCACAAAGAACTGGCCGATCTCATCGGAAGCGCGCGAGAGAATACCACGAGCGCCCTCAACCGGCTGGCCAAAGAGGGCATCTTAGATAAGAAACGCTACCGCATCACCGTCAAAGACGAAGCACGCCTCAAGGAGAAGAGCGGAAGTTGAACCCCTAGCAGCGCTCGATTAAGATCTATTCAAGATGGTCGTACGTCGAGCGCTGCAGGGAGTGATCCGTGGGTATCAACTCATCATCTCCCCCCTATTTCCCGCCTCGTGCCGTTTCCACCCGAGTTGTTCAGAGTACGCCCGGCAGGCGATTGCTAAACATGGGGTCTTGCCAGGCAGCTGGCTGGCTTTGAAACGCATTCTGAAGTGCCATCCTTGGCATCCGGGTGGACATGATCCGGTTCCGTAATGTAACTCGCTTTTGACCCACTTGCCCTGGTATAATTCGCTCCGAGAGGGATGAAGGCGACCAACACCGAACAGCGTTTCCAACTGGTTTCCAAGTTCCAGCCTCAGGGCGATCAACCCAAGGCGATTCGAGAACTCACGGAAGGCCTCGAAGCCGGGCTGCAACATCAAACACTGCTGGGCATTACGGGCTCTGGAAAGACCTTCACCATCGCCAATGTCATCCAGAGCGTCCAACGCCCGACCCTCGTCATCTCACACAACAAAACTCTCACAGCACAGCTCTGCAACGAGTTTCGAGAGTTCTTCCCCAACAACGCCGTGCATTACTTCGTCAGTTACTACGACTACTATCAGCCCGAGGCATACATTCCTCAAACAGACACGTATATTGAAAAAGACGCCTCCATCAACGACGAGATTGACAGATTAAGACATGCAGCCACCAGTGCGCTCTTCGAGCGCCGAGACGTCATCATCGTGGCCAGCGTCTCGTGCATCTATGGGTTGGGTACCCCCGAAGATTATCAAGCGATGACGCTCACTCTGGAGCGCAGCGGAGTCAAAGATCGCGATGATATCTTGAGGCGCTTGGTTGAGCTACAGTACGAGCGAAATGACATCGGCTTCGGGCGAGGGACGTTTCGCGCTCGCGGCGATACCATTGAACTCATCCCAGCGTACAACGAGAATGTCATGCGGATTGAGCTCTTCGACGATGAGATCGAGAAAATCACAGAGCTCGATGCAATCACAGGAAAGCTACTCGGCGAACGCGAGAGGATCACGATCTATCCCGCGACCCACTTCATCACTCCGCCAGACAAGCTGGAACGAGCCATCGAGACGATCGAAGCAGAGCTGAAAGAACGATTGGCACACTTCAAGAAGCATGGGAAATTGCTGGAGGCCCAGCGGCTAGAACAGCGCGGGCGCTACGATCTCGAGATGCTGCGCGAGCTGGGTTATTGCAACGGTATTGAGAATTATTCACGGCATATGGCCGGACGCCCGCCAGGCTCTCGGCCCTATACCCTGATCGATTACTTCCCCGAAGATTTTCTCATCATCATCGACGAGTCGCACCAGACGGTCCCTCAACTCCACGCCATGTACAACGGTGATCGCGCGCGCAAGGAAGTGTTGATCGAATACGGCTTCCGGCTACCTTCTGCGGCGGACAATCGACCTCTCAAATTCGAGGAATTCGAGTCTCTCGTAAGACAAGTCATCTTCATGTCGGCTACACCTGGACCTTACGAGCAAGCGAAGAGCCAGAAGATTGTGGAGCAGATCGTACGGCCTACAGGACTCATCGACCCCGAGGTCCTTGTGCGACCCGTTCGCGGACAGATTGACGATCTGATTTATGAGATTCGAGAGACAACCGAGCGGAGCGAGCGCGTGC
>MFGX01000097.1:12539-12727 GCA_001778455.1 Candidatus Fraserbacteria bacterium RBG_16_55_9
GGATCTAACGGATTATCTCGTGGAGTTTGGCATCAAAGCGCGTTATCTACACTCTGACATTGAGACACTGGATCGTATCGACATTCTGCGTGATTTGCGCTTGGGCGAGTTCGATGTGCTCGTCGGGATCAATTTGCTGAGAGAGGGGCTTGACCTGCCGGAGGTTTCGCTCGTCGCTATTCTCGATG
>MFGX01000097.1:12747-13078 GCA_001778455.1 Candidatus Fraserbacteria bacterium RBG_16_55_9
AGATCACAAACGTCGCTCATCCAGACCATGGGACGAGCAGCCCGCAACGTGCGTGGCAAAGTTCTCTTGTATGCGGACGAAGCGACCGGGTCGATGCAGCGTGCTCTCCAAGAAACAGAGCGGCGTCGCCGGATTCAAATCCAATACAACGAAACGCACGGCATCACTCCAGAAACCGTCGTCAAGGCAATCAAAGAATTCATGCCGGAGCTTCAGCGTAAGGAGAAGGCGAAAGAGAAGAAAGAAGCCCTCAAGAAGAGAGCGGGTGGGCTTGCCCCTAAGCAGGTGGCTGATCTGATCAAGCAACTGGAGGAAGAGATGTTTTCGGCAG
>MFGX01000097.1:13092-14118 GCA_001778455.1 Candidatus Fraserbacteria bacterium RBG_16_55_9
AAGCTCGAATTCGAGAAGGCGGCTCAGCTGAGAGATGAGATCAAAGAGTTGCGCCAGGCGCTGATTGGTTACGCTTAAGGAGTTCGATTGCCTGAAGTCTTCTATCTCAACGACTTGAGCGAAGATGCGCGCAAACGCCATTACCACAAGACACAGCGAGGCCAACTGATTGACTTTGATGATTTACGTTCCCTGGACTACAAAGAGGCACTTGCTCTGGCAGACAGTGATATCAATAAGAACTGGGAGACTTACAAAGAGCGATTCTTGAAAGGAGAATACCCATGAATACTTTTGAACTGAAGAACAGCGAACTCATCTCAGAGTTTGACAAGTACGTTGTCGAGCATCCAGAGTTTGCTAGGAAGCTCCCTTACGGGGCTCACATCGTCTTGCAAGTGGATGGGGATAACGAGTTAACGAATGGGCTCAGAACGTAGCGGAAAAGAATACGGAGCCGGGTCAACCCGTATTCTACGTGAAGATCAAGAAGCTTAAGCCTGTTCATTCTCGGATAACAAAGCTAGAGCTAGAAAAGGTTGCGTAAAAGACCATCGCGCCCCAGGACCGTGCCTGAAGCGCGATGGCACATACCCGCGTGAATCCCCACAACCGAGCCTTGCTCAATCATGGTGAAATTCACCTCGCTTTTCACATTCACGAGCGAGAGCGGTTATAACACCGGCCGCTCGAATTGTTTGAGTCGACTTCCCAACTCGACCAAGAGATCTCCCAGCGAGGAGACCAGCTTCTGATGCAATCGAGAGCCAGTCGGCCTCCGTTGGCCCTGCCCGAGCAGACGCCACTCCTCAGCCTCCTTTAGCAACTGTTGATACTGAAGATGGTGGAGCGCCTGCCACAACGCAGGATGGTCGTTTGGCATGGATGAGTACACCCCCTTTCATAATCGCGATCAAGAATGCTTTGCTTAACTCACCGAACGTGTAGCCTCGCAAACGAATGCGTGGACTCGTTCTTAGGGTCGGGATTTACGGACGAAGTGTCGAGCTTCGGGCCGATCCGGCT
>MFGX01000097.1:14126-14340 GCA_001778455.1 Candidatus Fraserbacteria bacterium RBG_16_55_9
CGCACCTCAGCCGTTGTAAAGCGAAGGTCCCTCAGACCGTCGGCCTGAAACTTCTGTTCCGCCATCGTCATCTTAATCATTGCACATCGACCTCCGGACTTTGGGATGAAGCAGACTATAGCACAGGAGTGTGATCTTGTCAAGACCCTCTTTGTCCAGAGCGCCTTGTTTTCGTGCATGGGATGCGAAAGAAAACGCTTCTGTTGAAGTGGCG
>MFGX01000097.1:14362-19313 GCA_001778455.1 Candidatus Fraserbacteria bacterium RBG_16_55_9
GAGTCATCACTGCGGTGGGGGATACCACAGAATTGAACCACGAGAAGATCATCATCAAGGGTGCCCGAGAGCACAACCTCAAGAATGTGGATCTGGAGTTGCCGCGAAACAAGCTGATTGTGTTCACGGGCATCTCCGGCAGCGGCAAATCGTCGCTCGCTTTCGACACGATCTATGCGGAAGGCCAGAGGCGCTATGTGGAGTCTCTCTCGGCGTATGCCCGCCAGTTCCTGGGTCAGATGGACAAGCCTGACGTCGATTTCATTGAGGGTCTATCCCCAGCGATCTCCATAGACCAGAAGACCGTCCATAAGAATCCACGGTCCACCGTGGGCACGGTGACGGAGATCTATGACTATCTACGCTTGCTCTATGCCCGCATCGGCGTGCCGCATTGCTATCGATGCGGTCGCCCTATCGCTCGGCAGACGGCGCAGCAGATCGTCGACCAGATCTTTGAGTTGGGAGAGAGCGCGAAGATCCAGATTCTTTCGCCCATCGTGCGCGGCCGCAAGGGAGAGTACAAGAAACTCTTCGAAGAGCTGAAGAAGGAGGGCTTCTCTCGTGTCCGTGTGAACGGCGAGATTTTTCCCGTCGAGGAAGTCCCCGATCTCGACAAGAATAAGAAACACGCTATCGAAGTGGTCGTCGACCGCCTCATTGTCAAGACGGAAAGCAAGAGCCGAATCGCTGATTCTGTGGAGATCGCCCTTAGAAAAGGTGAGGGCCTGGCTCTCGTCAGCATGGTGGACGGGGCATCGAGCAATAGAAAATCCAAGCGCGCCGCCAATGAGATTCTCTTCAGCGAGCAGTTGGCTTGCCCTGATTGTGGGATCAGTTTCGAAAAACTCGAGCCACGCATGTTTTCGTTCAACAGCCCCTTTGGAGCCTGCCAGGGCTGTGACGGCTTGGGCTACAAGATGGAGATTGATACGAGTCTGATTCTCGATAAACGCAAGGCTCTTCTCGATGGAGGAATCATCCCGTGGACCAGCCGCAAGAGCAAATGGCTGAAAGGCTTGCTTCGCGGGGTCTGCGATGCCTATCAGATCGACCCAGAGATCCCCTTGGGGCAGCTTGCCAAAGAGAAACTCGATGTGATCCTCAACGGCACGGATGGTCAGTCCGTGACTTTCCCCTACACGAATCGCCACGGGCGGACACGTTACT
Source organism: Candidatus Fraserbacteria bacterium RBG_16_55_9 (assembly GCA_001778455.1). Taxonomy (GTDB): domain Bacteria; phylum Bipolaricaulota; class Bipolaricaulia; order RBG-16-55-9; family RBG-16-55-9; genus RBG-16-55-9. Next base: position 15,533 of record MFGX01000097.1, read on the forward strand.
TTCAAGATATCTACCGCGGCGTCATCCCCACTCTGGAGCGCACCCATCGCGAGACAGAGTCTGAGTGGGCTCGCCAGGAGATTGAGAAGTACATGAGCATGCAGCCCTGTCCGACGTGTCAGGGCGGACGACTCCGACCGGAAAGTCTTGCGGTCACCCTTGGGGGACTTCGCATCATGGAACTCACCGCGCTCTCTGTGAAAGAAGCTCATCGTTTCTTTGCCGATGTGAAACTTACGGAGCGTGAGGAGCTGATCGCCCATCAAATCCTAAAAGAGATCAAAGCCCGCTTGAAGTTCCTCATCGATGTCGGGCTTGATTACTTGACTCTCGACCGCATGGCCGGAACGCTTGCAGGCGGGGAAGCCCAACGCATACGTCTCGCAACGCAGATCGGCTCTGGTCTCGTAGGCGTCTTGTACATTCTTGACGAGCCAAGTATTGGCCTACACCAGCGAGACAATCTGCGTTTACTAACCACTCTCAAAGGACTAAGAGATCTGGGCAACACGGTCATCGTCGTCGAGCATGATGAGGAGACGATCCGCGAGGCGGATTTCGTTGTGGACATCGGACCCGGAGCCGGAGCGCACGGCGGACGAATCATCGCCACCGGCACAACCGAAGATCTGATGGGCGCGAGAGAATCCGTCACCGGCCAGTTCCTGAGCGGAAAGCGACAGATTGGAATCCCCCGCGAACGCCGCAAACCCAAGGGTTTTCTAACTATCCAAGGCGCACACCAGCACAATCTCAAGAACATCGATGTAGAAATCCCGCTGGGGGTCTTTGTGTGCATCACCGGTGTTTCCGGTTCCGGCAAGAGCACACTGATCGACGATGTTCTCTATCGGGGCGCGGCCCAGAAGCTGGGCTATGTCACGGAGCGTCCCGGCGGGCATGACGATATCGCTGGATTGAACCAGATTGACAAGGTCATCGAGATCGATCAGACGCCGATTGGAAGAACGCCTCGCTCGAATCCAGCGACCTACATTGGCCTCTTTGATCTTATTAGAAAACTCTTCTCGCAAGTGCCCGAATCGAGGACGCGCGGCTATAAGCCGGGGCGGTTCTCGTTCAACGTCAAGGGCGGACGGTGCGAGGCGTGCAAGGGGGACGGGCTGATCAAGATCGAAATGCACTTCCTGCCAGACATATATATTCCGTGTGAGGTCTGCAAAGGTGCGCGCTACAACCGCGAGACGCTCAAGATCGAGTACAAGGGCAAGAATATCGCCAAACTCCTTAAGATGAGAGTAGAAGATGCTTTGGATTTCTTCGAGAGCATGCCGACGATCCGATACAAGCTGCAGACGGTCTACGATGTGGGCTTAGGCTATATCGAGCTGGGCCAACCGGCGACGACTCTCTCAGGGGGTGAAGCGCAGAGAGTCAAACTTGCGGAAGAACTGAGCAAGCGAGACACGGGTCATACGCTCTACATTCTCGACGAGCCGACGACGGGATTGCACATGGCGGACATCGAGAAGCTTCTAAGTGTGCTAGGGCAGTTGGTGGATAAGGGCAACACGATCGTCGTCATCGAACACAACCTTGAAGTGATCAAAGTTGCTGACTGGATCATCGACCTGGGGCCGGAGGGCGGAGACACGGGTGGCCGGGTCGTAGCCGAAGGCACTCCAGAAGAAGTCGCCCAAGTGACGGAGTCGTACACGGGACAGTTCCTGAGGAGAATCTTGCAGGCCTCAACCTCGAAGATGAGTCTTAAGACCAAAGCGTTGGTGAAGGCTTAGATGTAATGATGTAAGATCTTTAAGGTGATTCACCATGTTGCATCGTACTCAGGTGTTGTTGGAGCGCCAGCACTACCAGGCATTGAAGCGCTTGGCGCGTGAGGAAGGGATCAGCCTATCTGCTCTACTCCGGCAGATTTTGGATGAATACTTCTTCCGTCCTGAGGATAAGCGCCCCGGGCTGCACGATCTGGTTGGTCTTGGATGCGATCCGCATCTTGCAGGTCGAGATCACGATCAAGCCCTCTATGGCCGCTCAACGTAAGAAAGCGCTACCGCGCACCATCTTTGTGGACACGAGCGCGTGGTACGCTTGTGCAAACCGTGCTGACCCTGATCACTCCGCTGTCAGCGTCTTCCTGGAAAAGTTTGCGGGACAGTTGGTTACTTCCAACTGTATCTTCGACGAATTGATTACATTGGTACACAAGCGCATGGGCCATGCGGAGGCCCTGCAAGCGGGGGCGGTGCTACGCAACGCGGAAATAGTGCGCTTGGAACGGGTAAACTTTGCTGACGAAGAAGCAGCATGGCAACTCTTTCAGGATCGTCCCGACAAGGACTACAGCTTCACGGATTGTACGAGCTTCGTGCTGATGCGCCGCTTGAGACTGGCCCACGCATTGGCCACCGACGAACACTTCCGTCAAGAGGGCTTTGCTGTCTACCCCTGATTCTTTATGGACGCTCTACGTACGGCAACTTCTTCAGAAAGGCTTATATCTTTCCAAATGACTGCGCTAAAGCGGTCAGCAGATGGGAATTTGTTGCCTATGTCAATGAAGATGCCGATCACATCTTCACTCGAATACCTCTTTATTTGCTTGATTTCCCCTCTGACAGTGCAATTTTCTCCCATGTAGTTCTTGGCCTGCGACCATTCTATGATGTAATCAGCGTCAGTACATTTTGGAGGAGATAGCGCATGTGCTTCTCTAAGTTGTTTTCTCGCATCAGAGTCAACCGCAGGCGGGTTCTTCAGAATCAATTCAATTTGCTTGGAAAGTTTATCAACGTCTTGAGAAAGTACGGCCAACTTGCCGACTACGACGATCAAGGCAATTAGCAGAATTAAACTACCACTCCCTAAAAGGATATATCCAACCATCGGTGAAGGATTCCGCTTCATAGTGATAGGCTAACACCAACGCATATTTTGAGTCAAAATAGCTCAAAGACTCATTGAACAGACGGACGAGCAGAAGTTCCTGGAGCCGAAAGATGATTCAGACGAATGGCTGGGATTACCAAAAGAAGTCAGATCTCGACTGAGTAGGAGCTTAGCTCATGAGCGTAGAGGTATTCGAAGCATCCCTGTTTCGGAAGTGGCCAAGAAACTGGAACTAGAGTGGTAGTTCGTGTTGCATTGTGCAACCACTTCCTGTAGAATATCTCACGGTGACTGATTATGGCAACTCTCCATGTGCGCAATATACCCGATAAACTCTACGAAGAGTTAAAGAGCCGCGCGAAAGCCGAAGGACGCTCGCTCAGCACGGAAGTCCTGTATATTCTGAAGCGCGCATTACGTCGCCCCTATCGAAGCCAGAAGGACTTGCTGAAGTCAATTCAGCGTCGCCAGCGCTTTACCCCTGCAAAGGCCGGCACCCCCTCTAGCCTGGAACTCTTAAGAGAAGACCGGAGCCGGTGAGCGACATCTACGTCGTTGATGCCAGTGTGACGATCAAGCTCTTCGTCGACGAGCCCGATTCTCCCAAGGCCTGGCAGCTCTTCCGGCAACTAACGGACCCAGACCCCATACTCCTCTTCGCTCCGGATTTGATCTATGTCGAGTGCGCCAATATCTTATGGGAATACGCTCAGCGTTTCGGATATGCCACCCATCTCGCTCAAGAGAATCTGGAAGACTTGGCGGAGTTGGAGATTGAGACCGTGCCTACCTATGAGCTTTTCCTCAAGGCATATCAAATTGCAGAGACGTTTGGCATTACTGCTTATGACGCCTGTTACGTTGCCCTCGCTCAAGGAATCGATTGCCCTCTCGTTACCGTCGACAAACAACT
>MFGX01000097.1:19334-19752 GCA_001778455.1 Candidatus Fraserbacteria bacterium RBG_16_55_9
GATTCTGATGCTCTGAGTATAATCACTACCCATGGAGAGTTCCCCAAGGCAGCCAGCCGGGATGCTGGCGTTCACCATCGTCTGGGTAGGGCAAGTCATCTCGCTTCTCGGCAGCGGAATGACCAACTTCGCTTTCATCATCTGGGCCTGGCAGAAGACGGGCTCAGCCACAGCATTAGCACTCGTCACATTCTTCTACTTTGGCCCCACGGTCTTGCTGAGCCCCATCGCCGGTGCTCTCGTAGACCGCTGGAACCGAAAACTGGTGATGATGATCGGTGATCTGACAGCGTGCTTAAGCACTGCTGCTCTGCTAGTTCTCTACACGACGAATCACCTAGAGATCGGGTATCTTTACGTCGCCGGAGCCTTCGCCGGCGCTTTTCAAGCCTTTCAGTGGCCTGCCTATTCGGCCGCC
>MFGX01000097.1:19771-20082 GCA_001778455.1 Candidatus Fraserbacteria bacterium RBG_16_55_9
AAGAGCAGTATGTCCGCGCCAGTGGAATGCTCTCGCTCGCCGAATCGTCTTCGAACATCGCAGCCCCTCTCTTGGCCGGCGTCTTGTTGACTCTCGTGGGTATTGCGGGCGTCCTCATGATCAATGTGATCACATTTCTTGTGGCAATTGGGGCTTTGCTAGCGGTGCGCATTCCGCAACCCATGAGGACCGCTGAGGGCCACAAGAGTCGGGGCAACCTGTGGGCAGAATCCACGTACGGGTTCCGGTACATATTCGGGCGTCCCAGCTTGCTCGGGTTGCAGATGGTCTTCTTCATGCTGAATTTGATC
>MFGX01000098.1:0-6193 GCA_001778455.1 Candidatus Fraserbacteria bacterium RBG_16_55_9
TTAGAAACAGGGGCGGCCTTCAGGCTCATCTTGCGTGAGACAAGACTGCGACTGGACAACTCCCGCAATATGTGTTATAATCTATTTGTTATCTGCAACTTGATAGGTCAATTCACAAGGATAACCTGCCAAGTCCTGACTCACCGATATGTCACCCAGGGTGCCAACGGTAAACCCGTCGCACGTGGGTAGAACAGTCCCAGAGTCAAATTCCACGCAGATCGTAGGAGGTTTACTCATGGCCACTGGGAAAGTGAAGTGGTTCAACGACGCCAAGGGCTTCGGCTTCATCGTGCAGGACAGCGGTGAACCCGACGTCTTCGTCCACTTCTCCGGACTTACGGGAGAAGGCTACAAGTCGTTGCGTGAGGGCCAGACCGTCGAGTTCGAAGTTCAGCAAGACGCCAAAGGTCTACGCGCAGCCAATGTCGTCGCGAAGTAACTCACGACAATTCGAAACGGAGATCGACCCCGGTAGAGGGACGTCGTGCCCCTACCGGGGCATCTTGTTGTGAGCCGAAACTCAGCCCCAGGGGAGGCGAGAACTATATGACCAGTCGTGATGAACTGATGACACGGGAAGGCAAGGTCGTCGAGGCGCCCAACCACCAACTCTACCGCGTCCAACTGGATGATGGCCCAGAGATCTTGTGCTATGCCACAGGCCGGATGCGCCGCTTCCACATCCGTATCCTGACCGGAGACCGCGTGACCGTGGAGATGTCCCATTATGACCTTACCAAAGGCCGAATCGTCTACCGCCACGCCTAGGACACTACGTACAACGAAGGAGGAGTCATGGCTATTGCTCTCATGATGCGTAAGGACGCACACACACCCAATGATTTACGATTATTAGCCCAAGCCCCTTACTTCGATGTCCATCTCATCCGACAAAAGGTGATGGACCTGGACTACCGTCCTGCCCCAAAGCTTAATGTAATGACAGACGAAGAGTTGCTGCCTGCAGGTACAATGATTCACAGTAATAGCATCGCCCGGAGCACGCGGGAGGCGCTCGAAGAATCCCTTGGGTGCCAGTTACCCTCTGTGAATCGAGAAGAACGAGAATCATTCATGAAATCCCGAGAACTGCGCGCACTGCTTGTTAGCCACCCGGAGCTGCAGTCGGATCCAACCGTTGGAGAACTGTATCAGCTCTTAAAGTTGGCCACAGGACTCGGCTTCACTGTGGGTTGGTGTGAGGATTTGGAGGAGAAGACGCCTCGGGGATGGCGTTAAGTCTCTAGCTTTATTCCATCCGGATTTCCAGGTGCTTCCTCAAATCGTCCACGTCGTCGTTCGGAGTCCCTTCCCAGACGACCGTGCCCTTCTCTAGCCCATAAATTCGATCGCAAAGCCGAAGGGCTGTGTCCAGACGTTGCTCAGCCAAGAGCACTCCTAGTTGTTGTTCTTTCATCGCACGCACCAGGCGCTCGACCTCTCGGACCAAAGAGAGCATCAACCCTTCTGTAGGCTCATCCAGCAGCATCATCTTGGGCTGCATCAAGAGCGCTCGCGCAATCGCAACCATCTGCTGCTCGCCGCCCGAGAGTGTCCCCGCACGCTGGTCAAGCCGATCTATCAACGGAGGGAATGAGCCCAAGACTTGATCGAGCCGAGAGTGATAAATGGAAGCCTTCATCCACCCGATAAGCAGATTCTCTTTCACTGTCAATTGCGGAAAGACTCTTCTCCCTTGCGGTACATAGCCAATCCCTAAGCGCGGGATCTCGTGCGCAGGCCAGCGTGAAATCTCACGAGCTTCAAACTTCACCGAACCCGAATAAGCGCGCGCCAGTCCTAAGACGCTCTTGAGGGTCGTCGTCTTCCCAGCACCATTTCTCCCCAGTAGACCTACCACTTCGCCTGGTTTTACCCGGAGCGAGATCCCATGAAGCACTACACCAGTCCCGTAGCCTGCATAGACATTCACTAACTCAAGCATCACGGCTCTCCCAGATAGACTTCTTGCACTCGGGGATCACGCTGAATCTCCTGCGGAGGGCCTTGGGCGAGAATTCTGCCACGGTGTATGACTGTGATCCGCTGGGCTAGCTGAAATACAACATTCATATCATGCTCGACGATCAGAATGGCCATGTCTCTAATACCCGCAATTCGTTGAATCAACCTGTCTGTTTCTCTAGAGCTAAGACCTGCTGCGGGTTCGTCGAGCAAGAGCAGCTTTGGTCTTCGAGCGAGAGCCATAGCCAGCTCCAGGAGCCGCTGATCGCCGTGAGAGAGTTCGCGGGCCCGCAGCTCCAGCTTGCCCCCTAATTCGCACAACTGGAGAATGTCTTCCGCCACTTGCTCCACGGATACGCTCTGGTGAAGGCGGAGTCGATCCGCTTGCAAGGCTGCCTCCACGTGTTCACGTATTGTGAGCGAAGGGAAGAGCGCGGCAATCTGAAACGTACGTGCCAGGCCAAGCCGAGCTCGTCGGTGCGTTTTCCACCGCGTCACGTTCTGCCCTGCGAAAGTGATCGACCCTGCATCCGGGTGAAGTTGGCCAGCAAGCAGGTTGATCAGCGTGGTCTTTCCCGCGCCGTTTGGACCAATCAGCGCACAAATCTCTCCCTGAGCCAACGAAAAATCTACACGATCGACGGCCCGTACACCATCGAACTGCTTTACCAAACCCTTTGCTTGCAGGATCTCTTTGCCCGTCATCGCGAGAAGCCTCGAAGAGTCTGACCCAGTCCCTTGATTATGCCGAGCAATCCCTGAGGAAAGAAACGTGCGATGAGCAAGAGCGTCAAGCCGACCAGGATCGGGTAGCCCACTTGCCAGATCCCGCTCAACCCTTCGCGTAGGATGAAGAAGACACCAGTGCCCAAGAGCGGGCCCACGAGAGTGCCCATGCCTCCGAACAGCGTCCAGATGAGTGCATCGGCAGACACGAGCCAGTGAAAGAGCGCCGTGGAGATATGACAGTTGGTGAGGGCGTAGAGAGCTCCCGCGAGAGCCGCCGCTCCTCCCGAAAGCGCAAACGCGAGCCATTTGAGCGTGATCGTGTCATAGCCCAGCGCCTGAGCGCGTGGCTCGTTCTCTCGCACACAGCGAAGCGCCAGGCCCAGCGGTGCGCGAACGAGGGCGTATAACAGCAGAAAAGATAGACCGGCTACGACGAGCACCAGAAGATAGGCGGGGCCAGGGTCGGCGCAGCCGGCGGACCAACCTGCAATCTGCAAGGGGAGCGGACCCAAAGTTAAGCCGTCGTCGCCTCCGGTTACGTTTCGCTGGCTCTGTGCCAAAAGATAGAAGAGCAGAGCCGTCACCGCTGTGACGATGATGAAGCCGTGACCTCCACTTCGTACGGCTAGAAGCCCAATCAACGCCGCTGCAAGACCTCCGAGAAGAACTCCTGCCGCCAAGGAGATCGCGATCCCCGGATGCATCTGCAGCATCATCAGAGCGGCTCCATATGCCCCCAGACCAAAGTACACGGAATGGCCCAGACTGAGCAGACCCGTGTAGCCGAAGACGAGGTCATAACTCATGGCGAAAAGGCCCCAGATCAGAATCTTGAGCAGGATGCTCAATTGGTAGGGGTTGAGCAGCCCAGGAGCGATTGCCATAAGAGCGAAGACGACACCAAACGCGAAGAGCTTACGCATATCAATCGGCATCCGTGCCGAGGAGTCCTTGGGGTCGGATGAGCAACAACAGCCCCATGAGCAAGAGGGCCAGCGCGTGAGCTGCGACCGGCGCGGTCCAGATAGTGAAAACCCCCTTGGCCAGTTGCAAGATGAGAGCGGCGATGACGGCGCCCTGCAGGCTCCCTAACCCTCCGACGATCACGACGATGAAAGAGTCCAGAAGAATGTCCATGCCCATGGATGCTTCTACGGGAACAATGGGTGCAGTCAATACGCCCGCAACGGCTGCCAGCGCCACTCCCAGTCCAAAGGTCAGCCCGAAGATCCAAGGGACGGGAATGCCTACAGCGAGAGCCAATTCAGGATCTTGGCGGACCGCGCGACTCCAGAGTCCAAAGCGCGTCTTCTGCAAGAGAAGCCAGAGAAAGGTTATGAACAACCCGGACAACCCCGCGAGCACCCATCGGTATACCGGATAGCGCAGGCGGAAGATCTCCACGCCTCCGGCAACGGGGGGTGCCACCTGCTGAGTTCCAGGCAGAAGAAGCTGCACTCCTTGCTGCAAGATCAAGAGGAGCGCGAATGTGGCGATGATCGTGATCACCGGCTGGCCCTCGATGGGGCGTAGAACCGTCCATTCTAAGAGTAGCCCGAGAAGCCCCACAAACAGAGGTGCACCGAGCAACGCCAGGGCGAAGTTCAGAATGTACATATCGCTGACCCCTTGCAGTTGCTCTAGGATCACCCAGCCCGCCACAGCACCCAACATGTAAAAAGCGCCGTGGGCTACGTTGATGATCCTAAGAACTCCATACACCAGATTGAGCCCCAGAGCCATCAAGGCCACGACCCAGGCCCAGACGAAGCCGTTGAGCAGCTGGAAGAGAACCAGCTCCATCAGAGTTCTTGCTGCGTGTAATCGATGAGCGGCGAATAGAGCGAAGCGTCTCGGGAGATGCGGAGCAGGACGTTGAGCTGTCCCTTCTCCACATGCTCGATGTAGTGACCGTGGAAGGCCAGATGATCTTCCGGGCGCAGGAATCCATCGCCTTGGGGGAACTCAAGACCAGCTGACCAATTTCGCCCTTCGAGAGCTTGGATGAACGCCGAATTGTCCGCTTTCGATTGCCAGCCGCTCTGCTCGATGCCCTTTCTAATCAGAGAGAGGGCCTGCCAACTTCCGAAGAGATCCGCAATGGGTACCACGGTTCCTTGCGGCGAACGCCCTTCTTCGTCGATGTCTAACGATCGTCGATAGACGGGATCGAGCTCTTGCAGTTCCTCAGGCACTTGGCTCGCACGACGCGGGTAACTCGTGATGTAGTACGTTCCTTCAAACGCTGGGCTGTTGGTGTCGAGCACGTCAATGCCCTCGATCAATCCCAGTATCTTGAGGCGTTCGTGCAACCCTAGATCACGGGCTGCTTGAAGAAAGCGGATCGTATCGAGAGCGGTGAAGGCCTGATAGAGGACTTCGGTCCGATCGACATTGACGCGGCTCACATAAGGCAGAAAATCGGCCGGGCGGAAGGGAATTGTGATCACATCGACGATCTCCGCGCCCAGCGCCTCTAGTTGTGCCCTCCAGTCTGCAGCTTGAGATTGTGCAAACTCAAGCTGCGAGGCGACGATCGTCCAGCGCTTTCCCAAGTTTTCGACCGTCCAGCGCGCGCCCGCGTTCACGGCCCCTCGCACAGTGTGGTAGCTCTTGAAGATGTAGCGATTGCCTGCTTCTCCCGTGATCTCCGTGGCAATGCCCTGAGGGAAATAGACCGTCTTGAGTTCACGAGCTAAGGGAGCGGTTGCGAGATTTGTGGCTGACCAGACGGATCCGATCACGAAATCGGCTCCCTCTTGCAACACGAGCTTTCGAAATTTGTCCTGGCCGATCTCTGGGTTTGAGGCTTCGTCTTCCGTGACGAGTACAAGCGGGAGACTGGAAATTCCACCTGCCGCGTTGATCCGATCAATCACAGCGCGTATCGCGCGGTTATGCCACGGACCAAACTGAGCCACGGCCCCCGTCAGCGGAGCCTGGTGGCCGATGACAATCTCTTTGGGTTGAGCAGATGCCCTCGGCCCCAACGCGAAAGCGAGAAGACCTGCGCCTGCCGTTCGAAAGAAATCACGACGTGTACATGTGAGCATGCGTTCCCTCCTACAGGTTTCTTGATCGTTTACGCCTGTCCACGCCAATGCCGCTTAAGAAGAGCTGCGTGAGCGCAGGGAGAGCGCGCTCAATGGGCGGCTCTCCGGCATACAGCCAACGCACGACCAGTTCGTGAATCGCTCCCAGCCAGGCATGGGCAACTACACCGGTGTCCATGGGCGGAATCGAGCCTTCTTCGATAGCTTCCTTGAGGTATTTCTGAATGAGCTGGGCGAATTGATCAAAGATCTCCAGGCGCTTGCGCGCAAAGGCCGGACTGAAGAGACTCTGCACAAGAAGGATCTGTGCAAGCCTGCGTCGCTGGATCAGTTTTTCCATCACCGTCTCCAGGGCCGTTTGCACCTTTGCCACCGCGCCCTTCTGTTGGGCAATCGAGTTTTCAACTTCTTCCCGAAGACTCGTTGCCAGACGCTCTATCAGT
>MFGX01000098.1:6231-7419 GCA_001778455.1 Candidatus Fraserbacteria bacterium RBG_16_55_9
AAAGTAGATTGCCCCTTTCGAGGTCTGGGAGACATCAGCGATCTCGTCCACCAGCGACTCGTAATAGCCCTTCTCTGCAAATACACTTTCGGCTGCTTGCAAGATCTTCGCCCGCGTGACCTCTTTGTCGCGCACCACTCCTCCGAACCGACCGGTCGGTCTGAAAGATACTGGGCAGAACTTCTCTTGTCAAGAGAGACGCTAGATTCTAGAAATTGAGTGACTTAGCGAATTCGGTAGGCGTGACGATTTTGATTCCCTGGTAGGCTTTCAAGTCGAGAAGATCACCATCTCCTGAGACGATGGTATCCGCGCCTCCCTCGACGGCAGCGACAATGATCTTATCATCGCCAGGATCTCGCTCAACGACGGCAAGATCAAGCTCTGCCGGGACAAGAATGCTGTGGTGTCGCATGAGATTGAGGAGCGTGCCGACCTTTGCTCTGGTGAGTTGGTACTCCTCTCGGAGCTCTGGATCATTCAGAACTTCTTTAACTTCTTCCATGATGGCTTCTGAGGTGACCAATGCAAAAAGACCATTCTGCCACCAATCAAGAATCTTCGCAGGATGGCCCGCATCAATGAGTGTGCCACTGACGATGACGCTCGTGTCAAGGACGACTCTTCGCATGGTGTTTCTTCTTGGCCCGGACCTCGCGGATCGCTCTTGCAACGTCTCGTTCGACTTCTTGAGGGTCTTTATCCTTGTTCGCAGCTCGGATCTCGTCAAGGATCGCGAAATCCTGCTCGCGCTGCGCTAGGAAGCGCTCGTACTCCTCAACAGGGATGACAGCTGCCATTGCCTTATTTCTGCGGGTAATCACAAAGTGATCGTTCTTGTAGTAGACTTCTTCGAGAAGTTCGCCGAGGTTCTGGCGGGCCTTAATCGCAGTGATTCTCTTATGCATATTGCTCACTCCTTCCTTATCATGTAGTTATACCATATCAATTATACTAATTGTTACAAATTGAGAGTTTGATGTCAAGGAGGAATAAGGTTTTCGAGCTGTGCCGATATGATTGTGTTCTTGTCGACATCCTGTGTCAGAAAAGCTTGAATCAGGGAAAGTTGTAACTTTATTGGCACTCAATGGGTCTGCTCAAGACGTTTTAACGTCTCAGGCTTCAGCGGCGGGCGTCAGCCCGTCTGCTGCAAGCCTTTGTTGGGTTCGAGGTGGCGGCCAGGCC
>MFGX01000098.1:7438-8559 GCA_001778455.1 Candidatus Fraserbacteria bacterium RBG_16_55_9
CCCGTCTCCGAGTAGACCTCGACTCTGACTCCGGCACCAGCCCACGGCTGGCCGAGCAGTGCGTCAATCGAGAAACCCTCTGCCAGCACAGCCCTATGCCAGTACTCTCCCGCGCTGTTCCATCGGTACTTGAGGTCCTTGAGTTGGTCCCTTACGTCGTACGCATCAAACACCCGGATCTCGAGGCGAGCACCGTCCAGCGACGGCACAGGGGGCAGGTCGGACCACGGGAGCGAGCTGAGGCACACTTGACGGCGGATGTCGTCGAGATACGGGCTCTCCCTAAGGCTTTCGGTTACAACAGCAAGCGAGTCCTTGGCTCTCGTGACCGCCACATAGAAGAGCCGCCTCTCCTCGTCCTCGATGCTGCCGATGCTGTCGCCGAAGACGCGAAGGAACACCCAGTTCGGATGAATCAGCGGGTAGCTCCTCTCCACTGCATCGAGCACGATGACCGCGGACTTTTCGAGCCCCTTGTACTTGTGCGTGGTTGAGACGCGAACGCGCTCACGGTCTTCTTCGGGCAGGAACGAGCGGACATGCTCCTGGAAGCGCACGAGTGCATCAGGCGTCCCGCCGGTGGCTTCGTCGTAGCTGACGTACCAAGGCACGCCATTCCGCCGAGACAGCATCACAACGTCCAGCCCGCGATCCAGGAAGCTCCTCACCAGCCTGAGTACTGCGGGTGTGATCTCGTCCCCGTTGTGCCGCGCTTGCTCCGGCGCAGAGGGACTGAACTCATCGAGCTTGCACAGCCACACCTGCCCAGCGTCGCCGCGTTCAGGCTCTGTTGGCAGACCCCGCCCGTCCATGAGCGCGTTGCCGATCGCGACCACCGACTTCGGGGACCGGTAGTTCGTGCGGATGTAGCGCTGCGACGTGTCTCTGAAGTACCGGGCGAAATCCGTGAAGAAGCGGAGATCGGACCCGGCGAACCCATTGATGGCCTGCCAGTCATCCCCGACACAGAAGAACTGAGCGCCTGGATTGGCCGAACGAATTGCGTCCACGAGTTCGAAGAACATCTGCGAGAAATCCTGGAACTCGTCGATCATCACGAACCTCAGCTGGGTGACATCACCCTGTTCTCTGCCCTTGTCTCGCACAAACCGAGTCTGGCC
>MFGX01000098.1:8584-11528 GCA_001778455.1 Candidatus Fraserbacteria bacterium RBG_16_55_9
CACATGAGCCCGTCGAAGTCCTCTTTCCTGTGCGCCGCAAGACGCTCCAGGTAGCCTCGGTAGACTGACACGCCGACATCCAGGAAGATCGCTTCAGCTGTTGAACACGGGCTGTGCCTAGCGACCAGCGCCTCGAGATCATCGGGGCTTAGATTGCGCTTTCTGCACCGCCCAACGAAGGTCCTCATCGCCTTAGTGAAGCGGTCCAGAGCCCGCGTTCTGACTAGTTCCCAGATCTCTTCTTCAGTCCGGCGTCCCCAAGGAACGCCCGCCTCCTGGAGCTTCCGCAACAAGATACTGACGAAGCCATCCACGCTATTGCTCATGAGGTCCCTTGGAGAGAACTCAAGGAATGTCCACCTGTCGCGCTCGGCCCAGAACGTCCGCTTCTGTTGCGACATCTCGTCGTAGTCGGCGTCGCCCTTGAGGCCAAAGTATTCGATGATCACGCTGCCTTGAGGTCCGATGGGAATCGTGAAGTCCGGCCGGTAGTTGATGCCGTTCCAGCGGAAGTTGCGCTCGTACCGATACTCGACACCATGTTCGAAGAGCGCGTTGGCGATGACCTTCTCTCCAAAGGATTTCACGTAGTCACCTTTCAGGCTCTCACGGGGAAGCGCTCGGCGGTGAGCAAGGAACTCGTCCATGGTCAGCTGGAAGCGACCATCCACGATGCGTTCCCAGTCTTCGCGGAAATGGGCGAGCATGAGGTCTCGAATGCGGTTCCCGTACTCCTCGGACCTCACGTGCTCATCGATGACTTCATGGACTTCGCGACTGAGCCCAAGCTGGTTGGCGGACGTATCATCGAACACGAGTTCCTCTTCGGGATGGACAAGGGCATGCGCGAGTGCATGGAAGGTCATCACGTGGGGCAAGTCCTCGCCGAGCACCTGGGCAAGTCGGTCCTTCATCTCTTTCGCTACCTTGCAGTTGAAAGCCAGAAGGAGAAGCGCGCGGGGGGAAACCCGACAGTGCTTCTGTAGGAAGATCGCGCGCGTGACAAGCGTTCTCGTCTTCCCGCTGCCCGCCCGCGCCACAACTTGAATGTCGCCTCTAGTAGCGGCTACCGCGGCAGCCTGTTCGGAGTCGAGCCGCTGCCGGAGTTCCCGATCCGCCCAATCGCGCACGAAGCGGGTCTTGAGTTCAGAGTACTCGTCGCTGCTGACCAGTCTCCCATCAGGGTCAGCGGCGAGTACTGCATCCGCGGAGAGGAAGTTTGATTCGAAAACGCTCTTGATCCGAGCGATTACAGCACTCTTGCGCTCTGCTCGTGTTTCCTCCTCTGCCTTGAGCTCGGCTCGCTTCTCGGCCTCCTTGCGTTCGGCCTCCGTGCGAGCCATCTCCCGATCACGATCCGAGACCAGTTCCTTCAGCCTGTCGGCCCGGCGTTCCGCGACCAGCTGGGGCAGCTGCGCCCATTCTTCTGCGGACAGCAGCTCGCGCAGCTCGGCAACTATCTCCTGCTCTTTCTTCGTCAGCTGTGCGTCGCCACGCACGATGCCGGGAAGAAGGACGGTCAGGTAGTACTCCTCCTCGGAGTCCCATTCGCTCCAGCAGGCAATCAACTTCTCGATGAGCTCCAGTGCTGTGTACTCCAAAACCTATCCCCTTCGCGCTGGCTCACCGTGACGAGATCGGTACTACGGTTTCACGGCGCCGCGCAATCCCCACAGCTGAACAACCTCCGCTATGGGGATGGTTCTCCTGTGGCCTAACGCTGGGCATGAGCCGCGCCCGGAAGCGCGCGCGGACGCTGTAGGGCGTCGGCTCCATGCCTTTGTTAGAGGCTGTTCCCTTCATTTTCTTCGTCGATCCAACCCTCGATAGCTTGGCAGATGCCATCAATGCCGCTGACGCAGGCGTGTAATAGCTGGTAACCCTGGATAACATATGGCGCGTTTTGATCTACCCTCAGCAAACTTAACGCGTCACTAGACTCCCGGCTGGCAAGATGTGCATCTGCATGCCGGAGTTCGTATATCCCAACTAATGGACTCAGCATTGCTCTTGCGCGGTTTGGGTCGATTCTTGTTTCTAGTAGATTCTCCAACGACTTAAGAGAGCCCCACTGCGTGCCCTTAGGAGGAGCTACAAGTTTCTGCAGTGCACCGGCGTCAATGCTATCGGCTGTCAGTCGGGCCAAATCTTTCGCTAATGCGAATAGTCCTTCTTTGTCAGTAGCCCGGAAGCGATGGGCGCGAGCAATCAGGTCCGGAATCTGGTCGTGTTGCCTGATGATAGTTATTCCCAGGTTTGCTTCAGCAAGATGATTTAGACTCGATAAACCTTTGGCCAAAAACTCTTCAGGCGCTTGTGTGTTAGCTGGATTAGCCTTGATTTGTGATGCGAGTAACTCTTCAGAGACCTTGCTTTCAGGACTGACGTTGTAGCCAGACCAGACTTTTTGTTGCCACTCTGGCAAGAGTGCTATGTCTTTTGCATAGACGTTAATCAACCCAAGAGAATTGACGCCAAAGTGCACGCTATAGTCCGGTGAGCAGCCTACATTTCCCGTGTCTTTTGTGTACCAGCTGAGCGAGCCTCCTCTTCGGTGAGCCAGTGCAGGCATTACTTCGGGCCGAAACCAAAGCCAGCGCCCGCCCGCGACAAGTGTTTCTCTGTTCTCCAGTTTTCCTTCTGCATCAGTGATGAAGAAGACGGTGGGAGGTACCTCATCACGACGAACGATCGGACTTTGGGACGCAGGTTCAATCCACTCAGTACGCCAGAGTTCGCCTTCAATCCAATACAGCTTTCTTCCAGTGTGTTCTTTTGTCCACGATTTGGAGGTTACGTTGTCGTCTGTGGGTAGTCCGAATACCGGAACGTCTTCCTCTGGGTCCACATCCGTTCTTGAGACGTGGAAAACGGCTGTTTTCCCCCCATAAGGCATGCCACCTTCATGTATTGCTGAGGCGCGGCCTTCCCAGCGGTCGTTAGC
>MFGX01000098.1:11579-16150 GCA_001778455.1 Candidatus Fraserbacteria bacterium RBG_16_55_9
AGACCTCTGCACGATCTCGATAAGAGGTTACGTAAAGAGCCATTCCTCGTGCGCAGAGATAATCTCTCAAATGTGATGCACGAACTTCAAGAAGATAGGGAGAGCCGTCTTCTCGTTTGGACAGCTTTGCGACCTCTATATAACCTTCATCTGGACGAACCCAAATATCGGTTTCGCGCTTCAGCCCTAGCGTAATGACAAAGTCTTGATGGAGGTGCCATTCCGAGTTCTCGGCGCTGTTACCTCGCTGATCCAGCACTAGATGTAAACCGGAAAACTCGCCGCGATAATCTTGGTAGATGTCTGCAGGGATGTACTTGCCCTCTTCGACACATCCGGAATGCTGATGGCTAATCCCGACATCCATCCATCCTAGTTTCTCGGCTTCTAGCTTATTCCCTGTGGGAACGGCCAAAGTTCCGACGCCATAAAACTCCGACTTATATCCGGTATGCCCATGATTCCCAATTTCCTCGATTCGGTGGATAGCTCTTAGCGGTATCCACACCGCGTTTGCGAGCTTGCGGCGGCGAACTTCTGGCATTTCAAACCACTTTTGGTCCACTACATCACTCCTGGTCTCATTGCGCCTGCTAAGCCTCTAACTAGTGCTTATACCGCACCTAGCGGCATAACATACCCTAGGGTGGAGTTATAAGGCAACATCAAGGATGTCCGATAGTCGAGTTACGGGTCTACCACCCGCTAGAGTGCCTGCTGCGTATAATCTACCGTCGGATCGTAGACAGCCTCTAGTTTGTCAATCCTCTGGGTGACTTGCAGCTGGCCCTGCTCGAAGCGCTCTAGATAGTGATCATGGAACGCTTGATGATCTTGGGCACGGATAAACTTGTCGCCTTGAGGAAATGCAAAGTCAGCGGTAAGTTGAAGACCTTCTAGATACTGGACGATCTTCGGGTGATCGCTAGGACTCTGCCAGCCGGTCTCTTCGATGGCTTGCTTGAGCAGGTGCACGATCTCCCAACCGTACCAGTAATGCGAGCCAGTAGTGGGTCTGCCTGTCTCGATCTCTGTCCCTTCTTGGGTGACTCCAATTCTCTCACGGAATCGGGCGTCAAACTCTCTCGTGCTCTCCGGTACATCGATCAACCGGTGCGGGTGGTTGGAGACGTAATAACTGCCTTCGATGGCCGGCACGTCTTCCAGCTTGATGCCATCCACCGTACATATAACCCCGAAGACCTTCATCTTCTGGAGAATGCCTAGATCGCTGGCTGCAGTAAGAAACCGCAGCGCGTTCGCTCCGGGGAAGACGTGAAAGAGCACTTCCGTGTCTGGATTTACTTTGGTTAAGAAGGGCACAAAGTCCGTCGTGGTCAGTGGAATGAAGATCGTGTCGAGCACCTCGGCCCCGGCACTCTGGAGCAACGGCGGCCACTCCGTTGCATGGCTATGTCCAAAGGCATAGTCTGCTGCGACGATCGTCCAGCGCTTGCCCAGAGTCTCCACAGCCCAACGGTAGGCAACCTGAGCGTGACTGCGCACGGAATGATTGGCTCGGAAGATATAGCGATTGCCTGCCGTTCCTGTGATTTCCGTTGCTTCTCCCAATGGGAAGTACACCGTCTTGAGCTCCTGTGCCAGGGGGAGACTGGCCAGGCTCACCGCGGAGCTTTGTGAGCCGATGACAAAATCAGCACCACCTTGAATCATCTTGGTGAGCTTATCCCGCCCTACATCCGTGTTCGTCGCCGTGTCTTCCACCAACAGATTCACTTCGCGCCCGGCGATGCCTCCATCGGTATTGAGCTTGGCTACTGCCGCGCGCACGACCTTGTCATGCCAGTAACCGTAATCGGGCAGGCTCCCCGTGAGATCGGCTTGCAAGCCAATCACGAGAGGCTCTTTTGCTGAACCCACCTGCACAGGGAAAAGCGCTAGTGCTACACTCCCGGCCAATGCCCTAAGAAACGTTCGTCGATTCATCATGCACCTTCCTCGTCGGTCGTAAGTATACAGCAATGGCATGTAGCGTCACAAGTTGCAATCCTCATCCAGAGAAGCTTAAATGAACGAGGGATGATCCAAGAACAAATCCGCAATAGGCTTGAGGAATTGCTGAGAGAATGCCGCGAGCTCGAGGGGGAACTCGCTCGGCCTGAGCTATTAAGCAGCCCTCGCTACGTGGAGATCTCCCAGCGCTACTCCCGGTTGAAGAGAGTAGCGAACGATTACCAGGAACTTCAGAAACTTGAGAAAGAGATTGCGGAAAGTGAAACTTGGCTCAAGGAAGATCAGAGCCAAGAGCTTGTGGAGTTGATCCAAGAGGAGCTGACGCAGAACAAGAAGAGATACGAGGAGCTGGTTCACGGGCTGAAGCGTTCGCTCCTGCCGGACGAACCTCAAGATGAGAAGAATGCGATTGTGGAGATCCGCGCGGGAGCCGGGGGCGGGGAGTCCGCGCTCTTTTCTGCGGACCTCTTCCGCATGTATCGCAAATACGCCGAACAGAAAGGGTTTCGGTTGGAAATACTGGATGCGCACCCGACACCTCTCGGAGGCTTCAAGACGATCGTCTTCTCCGCCATGGGCCGGGGGGCTTATGAGCTCTTCAAGTTTGAGAGCGGTGTTCACCGGGTTCAACGTGTGCCGGAGACGGAAGCTTCTGGTCGCATTCACACCTCGACGGCCACCGTGGCCGTGTTACCGGAAGCCGAAGCCCTGGACATCGAGTTCAAGGACGGTGATCTGGAGATCGAGGCGTTTCGCGCGAGCGGTCCGGGCGGCCAGAATGTCAACAAAGTGAACTCCGCTGTGCGCATCAAGCATAAGCCTTCGGGGCTTGTCGTCGCTTGTCAAGAAGAGCGCTCACAGCACAAGAACAAGGAACGGGCACTTAGGCTGCTAAGAGCCAAACTCAAGGAGCAGCTGGAATCGAAAGTGGAGCAAGAGCGCGGGCACGAGCGCCGAATCCAGATCGGGAGTGCTGCGCGCTCCGAGAAGATTCGCACATACAACTTCCCCCAGAACCGCGTCACGGATCACCGGATGGAGCTGACACTGCACCGTCTGGATGCGGTTCTCGATGGAAACCTTGATCTGCTGATTGAGCCCCTATCGGAAACCTATCACCAGGAGCGCCTCGCCGAGCTGGTTGAATCCTAAGCCGGTTGCTACACTCCAAGATCAGGAGGCGTGTTTGTTCCCCGAGAGAGATCCCACTTCTACAGAGAGTTCGTCTAGAGCTATTCGAGCGCCTCAGACGTTTCGCGCGCTCCGGCACCGCAATTTTCGTCTGTTCTGGTGGGGGCAACTCATCTCGGTATCCGGCAGTTGGATGCAGCTGGCTGCTCAAGGCTGGCTCGTCTATCGCTTGACAGGTTCCGCTTTCTATCTAGGCCTGGTCGGCTTCGCACGCTACGTTCCGGTCTTGCTATTCAGTCTGTTCGGCGGGGTGATTGCGGATCGCTTCCCCAAGCGGAATTTAGTGATTCTCACGCAATGCATCGCGCTGATCCAGGCGTTCTTGTTGGCCATCTTGACTTCTACGGGCACGGTGCAGATCTGGCACATCATCGTGCTATCTTCACTTCTGGGCCTGGTCAACGCGTTTGATACGCCCGCTCGGCAGTCGTTCATTGTGGAGATGGTAGGCAAAGAGGACCTCATGAACGCCATTGCCCTCAACTCCTCCGTCTTCAATGCCTCGCGGATTGTGGGGCCCGTGGTCGCGGGGGTATTGGTGCCCACCCTGGGAGAGGCAAGTTGCTTTTTTCTGAATGGCGTGAGCTTCTTAGCTGTGCTCGTCAGCCTTCTGCGCATGGATGCGGACAGCCTCTCCCCTGCGCCGTCCGAGGCTGCCAACGGTTCGGTGTGGCGAAAGCTCCGGGAGGGTTTGGACTATGCTCGAAGCGATGCGGCGATCTTAACGCTGCTCGCACTGGTGTCCATCTCCAGCGTCTTCGCTCTTCCGTACTCCACGCTCATGCCGGCCTTTGCTCGGGATGTATTGGGATTGGGTGCGACCGGCTATGGGGCCATGCTGGCTGCCGTGGGTCTGGGTGCTTTAAGCGGAGCACTCGTCCTCGCCTCCTGGGGGAGTCGTTTCCCAAAGGGGAGGCTTTTTACGATAGGAAATCTCTTGTTCCCGCTCGGACTCATTGCCTTCTCGTTTTCCCGCTCCTTCGTGCTTTCAGAGCTACTATTGATACTGGTGGGCCTCGGGTTCATTTTGCAGAACGCCATGGCGAATACGCTTTTGCAGACCACAGCAAAAGAGGGCTTCCGCGGGCGGGTGATGAGCATGCATACGCTCGCTTTTATTGGCCTATCCCCTTTGGGAGACCTACAAGCGGGCACGGCTGCCCATTTCTTGAGCGTCCCGCTCATCGTAAAGCTGGGAGCGTTTGTGTGTCTGGGAGCAGCACTCTGGGCGATTTGGAAGAGGCCTGAGCTACGGCGATTGACCTAATTAAACGCTCTCGATGACCAGATCCCGCGCCGTTCGAATCTCTTGATGGAGCGAGGCAATGGCGACCTGGCGCTCGCGGGGACTGTACGCGCAGGATGTAAAGATCGTAAGGCAGCGATCGTCGAATAAGAAGGTCGGC
>MFGX01000098.1:16164-22991 GCA_001778455.1 Candidatus Fraserbacteria bacterium RBG_16_55_9
CGCACCAGCGCCTTCCTCTTAAGACGATCCATCTGTCGTTGGAAATAATCTCGCCCGAACTGGGGTCGGCCACCGTGATCTCCCAGAAGATACCCAGAAGAGTCTTGCCAATCACCCCATGTGATCTGCTGCCACTCCTGGCTCCCAAAAGCGATGGAGTTGATTGCTTCTAGATCCTTCACCGCTGGCAGCGCACCATGCAGAGCCAGCAGTCCATTCGGTGTTGCCAAAGCCCATGGGAGTTGGGCCAGCGTCTCCGCGTAGAGTGTCTGCTCACTCGAACTGAGACTCTCCCAAAACTCCGCAGGATAGAAGGGCGCATCTTTCCAAGCATCGTGATTGCCCTGTAGCAGATGGGTTTGTTTTGGGTTCTTAACTTTGAGCCTCAAAAGGCATTCAAGGTTCTCACGCGAGTGAGGCCCGCGATCGACGTAATCTCCCAGAAAGACCAGTGCAGTCCCCGGCTGATAATACCGCTCGATAACGAGCTGGGTTGCCCTCAGATCACCGTGGGTATCCCCGACAAAGATGACTCGATCAACCCCGTCTAGCTCAATCAGGCGAGGCTCTTCTTTAAAAATCTCTCCGGCTGCCTGTAATAATGCTCGCTCATTCATCTTGGGCATCTTACACGTTGAGGCAACGCGTCAACAAGAAGGCTTCGCATGGGCTCTTCTCTCCATTGCTTGGAGTTTCAGCAAAAAGGGGAGGCTCATCAGCATCAGTCCGCTTGCGCTAAGGATCATCCCCTGGATTCCATAGGCGTCAGAAAGAGTCCCGCCGATCAGAGGGCCGACGGAAGAGGCAGATGTGAAGGAAGATTGTAAGTAACCGAAGGCCTTTCCGCGACTGCCTTGAGGGACCTCTTCGATCATATACAGATTCATGCCGATGAACATCACGGACCAAGAGGCCGCGATCATGATCTGCCCAACGACGATCTGCCAGACGCTGGGAGCAAGAGCATAGACCAAAAAGGTCACGACGCTTCCCGCGACGCCGATCAGCACCATCTGCAACTTATCCCAGCGCTCAGCGTATTTCCCCAGAGCCAACATGAACAGAGGCTGGATGAGCATATTGACCCCGTTGATGGCCCCCACGAGCGAAAGGCTTCCCACGAAAGACCTAAGATAGAGAGGGAAGATAGACCAGAGAGCGACGGCGGCGCTGTGCCTTACGAAGATCGTGCCGTAGAGATAGAAGAGTTTGCCAGGAACGCGATGGTTCTCATGGGTACCCTCTGCCGGGCCGGGGACGATCTCTTCGGGCAATCCCCAATAGATGGCTCCGATGCTGAGCAAGATGACGAACGAGACGATGGCGAAGACCCAGCGGATGCCCAGAGCATCGGCTAGAATGCCAGAAAGTAGACTTCCCAAGCCCGCGCCTACTGCGTTCGCTGCGCTGAACGCGCCAAACCGTCGGCCAGCCTGATCACCAAAATGATCGGAGAAGAGTGCCGTGAGCATGGGGTTCGTGGCAAAGCCGATTCCCTGCAGGAACCGTAGAACCACTAACCCTTCCACCGTGTGCACGTACACGTAGAGAAGGCTGCTGATGAAGAAGAGAAGATTCCCGAAGACCAGAAAGAGCCTCCGATGTCCATAGCGATCGGAGAGGTGCCCCCAAAGCGGGCTAAACAAGATGACGCCAACCGAGAAGACAGCCAGAGTGAGTCCGATCTGCGTCAAGCTCATGCCCAGCTCGTTGGCAAAGAGGGGAATCAGCAGAATGAACCCAAAAAAACTGAACCCGGAAAACAGGTTGACGAGGTTGAAACTGAGCATGGAGTTCATCGTGTTTAACGTCGAACCGTTGGTACGCCCGGGAGGACTCGAACCTCCGGCCTGCGGTTTAGGAAACCGCTGCTCTATCCAGCTGAGCTACGGGCGCGCGGTTTCTATCCCTCTGCTTCATCGTTTTCTCGAGGTTCCGCTTCGAAGCCGGGTTCAAAGCTCATAAGAGGATGCCCTTCGGGATCTGTTTCATTGACGGCTTTCCAGAGTTTCACACCTTGAGGATCCAAAATCACCCTCTTCAGCGACAGTTGCTCATCTTCGTATTCCCATATGATGAGTTCTTCCGAGGTAACGACAGCGGGTTCTACTTCGACAGCCTCATCCTCCACTCTCGTGCCCTCTGGAGTTACAAAGACCTTCTTTGGCATCTGAACTCCTTCACAATTGATGAGATGCGCTCATTCTAAGCAGCAGCCCTGTGGATTGCAAAAGGAATGCGTCAAGGCAGCAAGCGTTCGTAGAGCCGTCTGGCTGCATCTTGCTCTGCTGCCTTCACGCGGCGCCCACAACCGGTGGCTACCTGGCCATCCAGTTCAACTTGTACGGTAAACTCCTTCTCGTGATCCGCTCCGTGGGTGGAGACCAAGGTGTAGATGGGCCGCAGGCCACACTTTTGAGCTTCTTCTTGAAGGAGCGTCTTGTAGTCGAAGCGACGCTCGCCTTGAAACACCTTCTCAATCTCGTCTTGAAGCTCACGGAGGACGAACTTCGCGGCCGCTTCGTATCCTTGCTGGAGGAAGATCAACCCCACCAGGGCTTCGAAGGCATCGCTCAAGATAGAGCTACGCTCCCGTCCGCCTCCTTCTGCTTCCCCTCGCCCAAGGAAGAGATACTTCTGCAATCTCAGAGCCTTTGCCCGCTTCGCAAGAGTTGGGCCACTCACCACCACGGATTTGATCTTTGTGAGCGCGCCTTCGCTTAAGGAATAGTTCTGAAAGAGATACTCACTCACGGCCAGATCGAGAACGGCATCACCTAAGAACTCCAGACGCTCGTTCGACTCTTGTCCCGATGGGTTTTCATTCACGTACGAACTATGCAGGAAGGCCCGCTGGAGATCTTCGTCAGGAATCTCCAACTGGAGCTTCTGCTTGAGCTCGATGAGATCTCCTTCCACCATGGCTCCCCCTGGCTGGGGCGGGAGGATTCGAACCTCCATTCTCGGCTCCAAAGGCCGGTGTGCTACCATTGCACCACACCCCAATTGCTATACGGCTGGACGTTACGGCCTCATCTTAGCAGAGGGGTCCTTGGCCTTCAAGTTCCTTGCGAGTCCTCAAGATGCAGGGTATAATCTGCCTCGAAATTGAGGTGACCAAACGATGTTCTTCGATATGCGTTGGCTGATTATGGTTGCACCGGCCATACTCTTGGCGATCTACGCGCAATGGAAGGTTAAGAGCAGCTATGCCAGGTACTCGAAAATTGCCTCTTCGTCTGGCTTGACCGCTCGCCAAGTAGCCGAGCGAATTTTAGGCCATGGCTCTGTCAGCTTGGGGCAGCCCGAGCTACGGAGTGTGCGAATTGCCGCCGTTCCTGGAACACTGACCGATCATTACGACCCTAGAGACAAAACTCTGAAACTCTCTAATCCCGACAGTCGTTCGCTCGCGGACATCGGCGTGGCAGCTCACGAGGCGGGGCACGCTCTGCAAGATGCAGCCAAGTACCAGCCACTGATGCTTCGCTCCACCCTCGTGCCCATAGCACAGTTCGGGAGCCAACTGGCCTTCCCGCTCCTCTTGGGCGGATTCTTGCTGAAGATCCCGAATTTGATCCTGCTGGCCATCATCGCCTATGCCGCTGCCGTTCTTTTCACGGTGGTGACGCTGCCGGTGGAATTCAATGCCAGCCGTCGAGCGATGAAGCTACTTCGGGAGACGGGAGTCGTCACCCAAGACAAGGAGCTGGCAGCCGTAGGCGGCACGCTGAATGCGGCAGCACTCACCTACGTGGCCGCAGCAGCCACCGCCGTGCTGAACTTGCTCTACTACATCACGCTCTTTACACAAAGCCGTCGGTAAGCGGCCTCTGCCGCGGTTAGAATAAGAAATGCAGCAGGAGACCCAAAGCAGCTAGAGCCGTGAAGAGCCCGTAGAGCATCCAAACGGTCCGGCGATAGCCCCAACCCCGTTTGAGCCATTGATGGTGTAGATGCTCGCGATCGGCTTTGAGAATCGATCGCCCTGCGTGGGCTCTACGCACAATGGCCCAGAGCATGTCCACGATGGGGTAACCCATCAGCACGACAGGCACCAGAAACGGTATATCTTCCATGGGACCCCACTTCGCTTGCAAAGCAGCAACGGTCAGGAGCGCGAGTGTGAAGCCGAGGTAGTAACTGCCGCCATCGCCCAAGAAGAGTCGTGCCGGATGAGTGTTAAAGAATAGAAAGGTTAAAGAGGCTCCCAGGAGTGCCAGCGAAAGTAAGAGTGCAGCCTCGTTTCCTGCCGGACCGCTCAAGAGCGCAAGCGATGCAGCAAGGATGACCACAGCGCCCGCAGCCAGCCCATCCAGCCCATCGATCAAGTTGAACGCGTTCGTGATCCCGAGAAGCCAAATGAACGTGAAGGGTCCTGCGAGCACCCCCAGATGAATCGTCATTCCCAAGAGATGAATGGAGTAAATGATGAGTCCGCCCCCAAGCACTGGGAAGAGCGTGAGCAGCGCTTGCCCCAAGAGCTTGATCGGCGCATTCAATTCCCAGCGATCATCGATCAACCCCAGAAGCGCTACACCCAGGGCACCTGCCAACCAACTCAAAAGCTCTAAAGACAGAGGTGCAAAAAGTAGAAAACCCGCGAGGCTCCCCAGGATTAAGGCCAGTCCTCCAATCGGCGTCTCTCTCTCATGGGGCTTCCGCTCATTGGGCAGATCCGTGAGCCCCAGCCTGGGTGCCCAGCGAAGCATTCCCCAAGCGAGCAAGCACGTAACAACCGCAGAGATGATCAAGGCTACAAGAGCGGGCATCGAGGCATTATACCCAGCAGTGCCTCGGGATTGGAATCTCTCCCCAAAGCGTGCTACGCTGACCCTGTTCGTATGTACTCGCTCGAAACAATCTGGGGTCAGGCGTTGGCCGATGGCCGCTTCGCCCATGCGTATCTTCTGGTTGGCGAGGGAGCGGCAACCGTAGCTCGAGAGTTTCTCCTCCGGATCTACTGCGAGCGCCAATGTCGAACGTGCGCCATCTGCCTAAAAATCCTCCGTGGCACTCACCCCGACGTAAAATGGGTTGAGAAGGAAGGCAAGCGCATAGGCATCGATCAGATCCGGCAGATCCAGAAAGACGCCCGCTATCAGCCGATGGAATCCCCTCGAAAAGTCTACATCCTCGACGGCGCAGAGCATCTGAGCCAAGAAGCAGCCAACAGTCTTCTTAGAATCTTGGAATCGCCGCCGGAGTATGTGATCTTTCTGCTCTTGGCGCGCAGCTTGAGGTTGCTTCCCACCATCCTTTCCCGCTGCCAAGTATTGAGGTTGAAACCTCTTTCTCTTTCTCAAATGCGGGAGATGTTCCAGAGTCGAGGTTTAGATGCGCATGAAGCGGAATATCTCTTGGCTCTCACCCACGGCTTTCCCGAACGGCTTTCGGATCTGGATTTAGAGCAAAGTGGATCGAGCCCTCTGAAGCGAAAGAGCGAGACGCTCAAACGGCTTCAAGGAATCACAAATCCGGAGTTGATTGAGTTTTTCTCTGAGGCTAAGGGATTGATCGAAGAACGAGAGGCAGCCTTGGAACTCCTCAAGCGATTACCAGAAAAGCAACCCCATGACATTCTGGAAACCGCGCAAATCTTGAGCAAGCTGCGTTCTGAAAAACTCGAATTCTTCCTCCAAGAAGCCCTGCGTTGGTATCGGGATCTCGCACTGATCCGCGAGAGTGATGAGCTGATTTTCAATCGAGATCAGCAGGATGAACTGAAGCAGAAGCGGGCTGGTCTCGATATCGCTGAGCTGACTCAGGCCATCGATGCCCTAGAGGGAGCGCACGATGCGCTTCAAGGAAATGCCAATGTTCATCTATTTTTGGAATCGCTGCTCTTTACGCTAGCCGGCTCAGGAGGAGGCCGTTCTCCTGGCTAAGCTTCTCCAGTGCAGCGACGTACGTTCTTTCTAAGAGAGCCTCGATCACGATCTTGTCATCTTCATAGCGCTCTTGATGGACCTTGCCCCATTCGTGTAGTTTTTCCACTAGGCCCGCTTGTGAGTAGGGAATCTCTAAGCAGATTCGCTCCTTCTGTGAGTCCAACATCTGGGTGGCTTTCTCCAGGAGCCGATCCAGGTTCATCCCTTGCTCAGCAGAGATTTCGACGTGCGGCTGGATTTCAAGCCGTGCCCGTTCGAGACGACTGAAGTCCTCCGATGCCGTCAGCCGATCGATCTTGTTGAGGACGTTCAGCATCGGCGGCCGCGGTTCTTCACCAAATAGCTCACCGAGAACACGCTGGATCGTCTCATGCTGTTGAAAGAGGCTCTTACTGGAAGCGTCGAGAATATTGAGCAACAGATCTGCCTCTCGAACAGAGTCCAGGGTCGAGTGAAAGGCGGCGACAAGCTGGTGGGGCAGTTGCCTGATGAAGCCTACGGTGTCGATGAAGACGACTTCCTGTCCATCGGGAAGCCTTACCCGGCGGGCTTTGGGGTCCAGGGTGGCAAAGAGCTTATCCTCGATCAGCGTTTCAGCGCCGCACAAGGCCTTCAGCAGTGTTGACTTTCCGGTATTCGTATACCCGAGAATGGCGACCTCCGGCACCGAGCGCCGGGCCCGCTGCTTGCGGCGTAGTTTCCGCTCCTTAGCCGCTTGTTCTAATCGCTCTTTAATCCGATGGATGCGACGATTGATCGCCTGGCGCTCCATCTCCAGTTTCGTCTCTCCCGGACCTCGGGTGCCGATTCCTGCACCCAGTTGCCCAAGCGCTTCACCCCAGCCTCGCAATCGAGGCAGTAAGTATTCGAGCTGAGCCAGTTCCACTTGCAGCTTCGCTTCCTTGCTCTGGGCACGCTGCGTAAAGATATCGAGAA
>MFGX01000098.1:23008-33853 GCA_001778455.1 Candidatus Fraserbacteria bacterium RBG_16_55_9
GTTACGTCCCTGAGCTGGTGTGAGAGAGTCGTTGAAGATGATCGCGTCTGCATGGGCTTCTTTGGCCAAATCGCGCAGCTGATCGGCCTTGCCCTTCCCCATGAAAAACGAAGGATCAGGTCTTGCGCGCTGCTGCAGAATCACATGAAGAACCTCCACGCCGGCCGTGCGACTCAGAGCGATGAGTTCTTCCATCGTCTCACGCTCTTCCAGGCCCTGACCTGGAATCACTCCGACCAAAATCGCCTTTTCCTGGCCGTAGACGCGAGAACGTTTTCCAATTCGATCTTCGATTAAACGGCTCATCGTTCCTCGATTTCGGCTCCCAATTGGCGTAGCGTTCCGGCCAGATCGCTGTAGCCACGGGGAATATGTTCTTCCTCATCATGCACGACGGTCGTGCCGCGTGCGGATAGACCGGCCAACACCAGGGTCGCACCGGCTCGAATGTCTTTTGCCTGGACCTCGGCGCCCGCAAGCTCCTTAACTCCGCGGACGATGGCTGTCTGGCCCCAGAGGCGAATATCTGCCCCCATGCGACAAAGCTCTTTCACGTACGAAAAACGATCTTCATAGAGCGTCTCCCGCAGTCGGCTCTCCCCCGCCGTCAGTGCCAGCAAGGGCATCATCGGAGGGTGCATGTCCGTCGGGAAACCTGGATAGGGACGGGTCTCGATATCCACCGGCCGGTACACCCCAGCGCCATGGTGGGTAACAACCAATCCATCTGGCTGCTCTTCGATCTGTACACCCATTTCCCTCAGTGTATTCACAAGCGGTCTAAGGTGCCAGGGGATACAGCGAACGAAGACCTCTCCACAGGCCAACGCCGTCGCGATGGTGTACGTCCCTGCACAGAGGCGATCGGGGATGACGGTGTGTGTTGTGCCTTGAAGCTCTGGGCACCCATCGATCTCCATGAACGTGGAATGTAACTCGATGCCTGTGCCGAGTCCCCTCAAAAAATCAGCCAAATCATGGATTTCCGGTTCCTGCGCCGGATTGCGAATGACCGTCCGTCCGGGCACGAGAGCTGCCGTCATCATCAAGTGTTCCGTCGCTCCTACCGAGGGATAGCTCAAATGGATCTCTGCAGGTTGAAGGCTCTTCGCCCGCGCGAAGACGATTCCATCCCTCTGCTCCAGCTCCGCCCCCATGGCCTGCAGACCCTTCAAGTGAAGATCCACGGGCCGAAGGCCGATCGCATCGCCGCCGGGCAGCGATACCGCTACCTCACCCAGGCGAGCCAGCAAAGGCCCTAGCACCAAGAAGGAAGCTCGCATTCGACGTATAAGAAGAGGAGGGGGTACGTGGGAGAGCTGACCCGATGAGCGGATACGATAGCTTCCGTCAACGAGGTTTTCTACTCTCTTGCCTACGTGCTCCAGGATCGCGATGATCGTTTGGACGTCTTTGAGAGTGGGGATTCCTTGAAGCAGAACATCGTCGTCCGTCAGGAGAGTTGCCGCGAAGATTGGCAGAGCAGAGTTCTTCGATCCTTCCACAACGACCTCGCCCTGCAAGGGGCGGCCACCGGTGATGCCGAGTTTCATTTCCTCCTGCTACTCGCTCTTCATGTTGTTCAAAAACTGCTCGTTGGTCTCCGTCTTTGCCATCTCGCTGAGGATGAAGGCGAGCGCTTTATTCTTGTCGTTCATGTCTCCGATCATCTTGCGAAGAATCCAGACTCTGCGACGGGTATCTGGCTCTAAGAGGAGCTCCTCTTTCCGCGTGCTGGAAAGATCCAGATCAATGGCGGGGAAGATCCTGCGATTGGATAAGTTGCGGTCGAGGACGAGCTCCATATTGCCTGTGCCCTTGAACTCTTCAAAGACGACTTGATCCAGCCGCGATCCCGTATCGATGAGTGCCGTGCCAATCACGGTGAGGCTTCCCCGGCTGGGTGGATGGCCGTTTTGATCTCTGGGCACGCTGAGGTCGACGATGTTCCGAGCGGCGCCAAAAAACTCCTTGGGTTTGTATAGAGCGGTAGGGTCCATGCCTCCCGAGAGCAGTTTCCCACTCGGAGTGATCGAGAGGTTATACGCCCGGGCTAAGCGCGTGATCGAGTCCATTAGGATCACTACATCGAAGCCATGCTCGACAAGTCGCTTCGCCTTGGAGATCACGAGCTCGGCAATGCGGGTATGGATCTCGGGCTTCTGATCAAAGGTAGCCCAGACGACCTCGGGCTCATGCTTGAGCATGCCGACGCCCTTCTCCAAGGACAATTTGATGTCGGTGACCTCCTCTGGGCGTTCATCCACCAAGAGCACGGTGAGGTAGATCTCCGGATGGTTGGCCATGATCCCATGGGCAATGTGTTTGAGTAGTGTGGTCTTACCCGCCTTGGGCGGGGAGACGACCAGTCCACGCTGCCCTTTTCCAATGGGGGCAAAGAGGTCGAGAATGCGAGTCGAAAACTCCTCGGGATCGTGCTCGAGCCGGATCTGTCCTGTGGGGTGATAGGGAGTGAGATCACTGAAATCCGTCCGGTGGCGGATGGTCTCTGGATCATTGAAATCAATCTCTTGAACCTTGAGAAGCGCGTAGTACTTCTCCTCTTCCTTGGGCGGGCGGACCGTACCGCGAACGATATCTCCGTCTTTGAGGCCGAAGCGCTTAATCTGCGAAGGCGAAACGTAGATATCGTTCTTGCCCGGCAGGCACGATTTGTCGCGCAGGAAGCCGTAGCCATCGGGCAAGATCTCCAGAACGCCGTCCTTGATGCTCAGTCCCTCTTTTTGGGCAATCGCGTCGAGGATCGCCCAGACCAACTCCTCTTTCTTCATCTGAGAGAGGCCGTTGATTCCGTATTGCTCAGCGATATCCCTCAGATCTTTCGTGCTCTTGGACCTGAGGTCACTGATATCCATCAGATAGTTACCTCCTCCATAGGCTGGGGGTGTTCTGTACCTTCCTTGAGCGGAGATGCCGGGCAAATCGGCTGGAATGAAGGGTGTATTTCACCTCGGTTGTCCATGGCATTATAGCGCATTGTGGGCACGCTGACAAGGGGGCTTACTGAGCCGCCGCCACATAGAGCGAGAAGGCTTCACAGAGTGTCTTCACCCGGTGCCGCGCTTCTTCCTTCGCTTCTGGGTCCTCTGTCTTCTCGAGCACCAGATCGATGATCCCGGCGATCTCCTCCATCTCTGGCTCGCCCATGCCACGCGTGGTCACGGCAGGCGTTCCCAAGCGGATCCCACTGGCTACGGTGGGTTTCTGGGGATCGAAGGGGATGGCATTCTTGTTCACGGTGATCCCTGCGTCTTCGAGATGTCTCTCCGCATCGGCTCCTGTCACTCCCTGCAATGTCAGATCCACCAACATGAGATGGGTGTCGGTTCCGCCGGAGACCAGCCGAAAGCCCCGTTCCGCTAAGGCGCGGGCTAGCGCTTGCGCGTTCGATGCAATCTTTCGCTGATAGACCCGGAAGGACTCCCGGCAGGCTTCCTTGAAGGCGACAGCCTTCGCTGCGATCACATGCATAAGTGGCCCGCCCTGAATTCCTGGGAAGATGGTTCTGTCAATGAGTTTTGCATGCTCCTTGCCGCAGAGAATCGCTCCGCCTCGCGGGCCTCGCAGCGTCTTGTGGGTGGTCAGAGTGACAAAGTGTGCATGAGGCAGCGGCGAAGGATGAACGCCTGCCGCACACAGCCCTGCGATGTGAGCGATGTCGGCCATGAGATACGCTCCCGCTTCATCACAGATCTTGCGCATGCGAGCGAAGTCAATGATACGCGGATACGCGCTGGCCCCAGCAACGATGAGCTTAGGCTTTTCCTTACGCGCGATGCGATGAAGTTCATCATAATCAATGCGTTCGGTCTTCCGATCCACTCCGTAATGGGCTACACGGTATAACTGAGATGAAAAACTGGTGGGATGGCCATGGGAGAGGTGACCTCCGTGATCGAGCGCCATTCCCAAGAGTGCATCTCCCGGTTTCAGAACAGCAAAATAGACGGCCATATTGGCCTGCGTTCCGGAGTGAGGTTGAACATTCGCGTGCTCCGCGTTGAAGAGTTCGCATAGGCGCGCTCGCGCCAACTCCTCCACTTGATCCACGTACTCGCAGCCGCCGTAATATCGCCGGCCGGGATAGCCTTCGGCATATTTATTGGTGAGCACGGAACCTTGAGCTTCAAGAACAGCCTCGGATGTGAAATTCTCGGAAGCGATGAGCTCGATCGTGTTCCGTTGCCTGGCGAGTTCATCTTGAAGGGCTTGATAGACCTCAGGGTCGACTCGCTTCAGTTCTCCGTTCATGGAGTGTGTGAGCGCTTGGGGAATCAGCCAACTCTTGCGAAGAGAGAGCGGAGGATGTCGCCGTACATGAGCAGGCGTTCTTTAAGGCCTTTAGAGAAGCCGCGTTTCTCCTCCTTCATCACGTGCGTGACCCCCTCTAGGAAGACCCGTTCTTCCCTCCAATTCTCCTTAAGAGAGAGCTTGGTGAGCGCCATCTCCACACCGAATTCCAGTTTGCCCGACTTTTTCAAGCGATTCCAGAGTGTACGATGGAGCACCCGTTGGCCCGAAAGATAGGGTGCGATGCTGTGCGCGATGTCGGTATTGAGCCGTCCATTCTTGAAGACACCCACGATCATATCGAGCTGCTTCTCCTCATACAGTCTGATCAAACGATCCACATGATCGGGTCGCAGGCCCACCAGATCCGCATCGAGAAAGAGAAACACATCGTTCTTGGCTCGGCTGACTCCCTGCTCGAGGGCGGCCGCCTTCCCCAGATTTCTTGGGAGCTCAAGGACTTGCATTCCCAGATGGCGGGCGACCTCCGCCGTGCCATCGGTAGAGCCATCATCCACCACGATGATCTCATCCACCTGTGTCGCCTGTTTCAGAGGAGAGATCACCGCCTGAATGCGCTCCGCTTCGTTATAGGCTGGTACGATGACTGAGACTTTCATGATTTCAGAATGGCAACTGAATTATACTTGCTCGGGGCTTCTGTTGTCCAGGATCTTCCCCATCGTAGAGGCGCTTCCAGAGTTTGGCGAGCGTCGGGCTCTTCGCCAGCATGCGAGAGATCCATCGCGTCTTCTCCAATCGCATGAAAAACTCACGCTTTCCGGGAATATCGAGCAGAAGAACGCCGGGGATGATGAGCGCCCAACCGGATAAGATGGGCACGGGCAACAAGATGAGCCCCACGAGGATGAGAAGCGCTCCCGCTACATTGCGCCAAATACTTAGGAGCATCACGTGTTCAGCCTCTTGGCATGGATGAGCTCCCGCTCATACTCGAAGACCATCTGGCACAGCTCATCCACAATCTCTTCTTCGGGGACGCGCTTCACGGGTTTCCCATCTTTGTAGAGCACTCCTGCTTTGTCTTGCCCCACGAGTCCAATGTGCGAGTGCCCTGCTTCGCCGATGCCATTGACTACGCAACCGATCAGTGAGACTTTCAGTGGTGTCTCTACATCTTTGAGGCGCTCTTGGGCTTCGGCCACGATCTTCTCTAGGTTGATGCCAATGCGACCACACGTCGGGCAGGCCGTAAACTGCACCCCGCGCCAGCGTAGCCCCAAAGCTCCCAGTATGTCGAAGGCCACTTTGACCTCTTGAACAGAATCTCCGGTGAGCGAAACCCTCAGTGTATCGCCGATGCCCTCTTCCAAGAGAGTCCCAATGCCGAGCGCGCTCTTGGCGATCGCTGCCTCCCCAAGCCCCGCCTCGGTCACACCCAGATGCAAAGGGTACTTCACATGCTTTGTCATCAGTCTGTTCGAGTCGATCATCACACGCACATCTGTTGACTTGAGCGAGATCACAATATCTTGAAAATTCAGCGACTCTAGAATCTCAATCTCGTTGAGAGCGCTCTCCACCATGGCCTCGGGCGTGGCACCCTCATGCTTGATGAGGATCTCTTTGGCGAGCGAACCGGAGTTCACTCCGACGCGAATGGGGATGTTTGCGTCTTGGGCAGCTCGCACGACTTCTTTGATCTTTTCGGGTTTGGTGATGTTGCCCGGGTTGAGTCGGACTTTGCTCACACCCTGGCGAATGGCTTCCAATGCGAGTCTGTGATCAAAGTGGATATCGGCCACCAAAGGAAGGGAGATGCGCTTCTTGATCTCATTCAAACATTGGGCGGCGTCCATGTTGAGCACCGCAACTCGAATCAGCTCACAACCTGCTTTCTCCAGGCGATGGATCTGAGCCACCGTCGCTTCGACGTCGCGCGTGTCGGTGTTCGTCATGGACTGCACAAGAATCGGGTGACCCCCGCCGATCACTACATCTCTGATTGTGACGGCCCTTGAGGGTCTGCGTTCCATGCCTCGCATCATAGCAATCCTTTCAACAGATCAATTCGCCGCACGAGTCCAATGAGAACCCCTCCATGATCCACCACGGGTATGAGCTTGAACCCCTTTTGGATCATCAGCTCGGCCACATAGAGATCGTCTTCGTCTTGGTGGACCTTTCCCACATCACGTACCATATAGGCTCGTACAGGGTCTTGAGCGATCTCGCGGAGCTTCTTTGAGAACTGCTCGACTTCTGGCCAGAAGGACTCGCTTTGCAAGAGATCAAAATAGCCGGGGAGAGCTGCTTCAATTATATCTCGCTCCGATATGAACCCGACGACTCTCTGCTCTGTATCCACCACAGGAAGGCCCGAAGACCCACTTTGATAAAACAGACGCACGAGGTCACGGATGGGCGTATCTTCACCCACAGCGGAGAACTCACGCATCATGAACTCCGAGGCTTTCATGACACGACACGTCCAAAGAGACCGGAGGCACCCGCATCCTCGACGGCTACTTTGGCAAACGTCCCGATCATCTCGGGTCGCCCGGGGAAGAGCACGGTCTTG
Source organism: Candidatus Fraserbacteria bacterium RBG_16_55_9 (assembly GCA_001778455.1). Classification (GTDB taxonomy): domain Bacteria; phylum Bipolaricaulota; class Bipolaricaulia; order RBG-16-55-9; family RBG-16-55-9; genus RBG-16-55-9. Next base: position 29,862 of record MFGX01000098.1, read on the forward strand.
CTGTCGCGAGTCTTGCCCAGATAGCGACCCAAGCTCGTTCGCGCTCTTCCCTCGACCAGGATCTCCACAGTCCTTCGCACCCACGCGCGATTCTCTTCATCCGTGATCCGCTTCTGTACATGAAGCAAGTGTTCTAAGCGGCGCTGCTTTTCTTCCAGCGGAACGGTATCTGGATGTTTGTAGTAACTGATCGTGCCTGGGCGAGGGGAGTATTTGAAGATGAATGCTCCTCCGAAGCGGGCTTTTTCAACGAGATCCGCCGTCTCGAAGAAATCACTCTCTGTTTCCGTCGGAAACCCTACAATGATGTCCGTTGTGATGTTGATTCCTGGCACGCGGGATTTGAGCTGATGAACCAGCTCAAGAAACTCTTCTCTGGTGTAGCCTCGGCGCATCTCGCGAAGAACGCGATCGCTCCCGGATTGCACAGCCATGTGCACATGCTCGCAAACATTGTTCTCTTCGCTCAGAACTTCAATGACACCGGACGTGATGTCCTTGGGATGGGACGAAGTGAAACGAATCCGCGGAATTTCGATGCGGGTGAGCGCTCGCAAGAGATTCGCAAAGTCGATGTCTGGGTCATCGAGATCGTTCCCATACGAATCGACGTTTTGACCGAGGAGTTGTACTTCCTTGTATCCCTGATCGACGAGTTGGGTGACCTCGCGGAGGATGTCTCCGGGGAGGCGGCTACGGAGTAATCCCGTCGTGTATGGCACAATGCAGAAGGAACAGAAATTGGAGCAGCCCTCCGTGATCGTGACTTTGGCCTGAAAGGAGCTTCGGCGTACAAACGGAAGCTCTTCGATCCGATCAGGGATTGTGGAGACGGCCATCACCGAGGAGCCGTTACGTTGGCCATTCCTCCTTTGAGCCTCGCGAATCAGCTCGGGAATATCGGAGATATTCGAGCTACCGAAGATGAAATCAACAGCTGGGCTATGCTTGAAGATCTTCTTTCCGAGCGCCTGAGCCATGCAGCCGCCGATGCCCAAGAGCAGTTCTGGCTTCGTCTCTTTGAGACCGCGAATCAGACCGGCTTCTGAGTAGACCTTATCTTCGGCCTTCTCACGCACCATGCAGGTGTTAAAGATCACTACGTCCGCATCTTCTGGGCGCTGGGCTACTTCAAAACCCTCGCGAACGAGCAAGCCAGCGATTCCCTCGCTCTTGTGCTCGTTCATCTGGCAGCCCCAGGTGTGAATGTAGATGCGATTTCTCGTTCCCATAGCCACTTTTCCGGTCTTTGTGTACTATATCAGGGGACCGTGACACTGTCAACCACAACCACGTTGACCATTTCTCCTCTCAAGAGGTAGAATAAGACAACGAAATCTGAAGAAGAGGAGGCCGCCATGGAGTTTGAGCTGAGCGAAGAGCACAGGCTGTTGCGCAAGACCGCCCGCAAGTTCGCGGAAGAAGTGATTCGTCCAGCCGCGGAAGAATGCGACGAACACGCAAAATATCCCCATGAGATTATTGAGGAAGCGAAGAAACTCGACTTCATTGCCCCGGCGATCCCGCAGCAGTATGGAGGAGCGGGGATGGATTTTCTAGCGCAAGCCATTGTGATCGAGGAACTCACCCGGGGAGATCCAGGCATCGCACAGGCAGTTACGGCTCGGATCTTCGGCTGCGACATGCTCCTGGAGTTTGGCACGGAAGAGCAGAAGAAGAAGTTCCTCGTCCCGGTAGCCAAGGGCGATTGGGTGATGGGCTCGGCGATCACGGAGCCCGAGGCTGGTTCAGACGTAGCCAGCATCAAGACGCGAGCGGAAAAGAAAGGTAACGAGTATGTGATCAACGGGACCAAGACCTTCATCACCAACGGGTCGGTGGCCGACTTTCTGATCATCTTCGCCCGCACAGACTTCAATCCCCCAGAGAAGCACATGGGCATAACAGCGTTCATCGTGGAGAAAGATCGCCAGGGATATATCGCTGAGCCCTTGAAGAAGAAGATGGGGATTCGAGCCTCGGATCTCGCGGAGATCACGCTTAAAGACGTCCAGGTTCCCGAGGAGAACATCATCGGCCAACTCAGCATGGGATTCTACCACCTGATGCAGTTCTTCAGTCGCGGTCGGACGGCTGTAGCAGCTCAAGCTGTGGGCATCGCGCAGGGCGCGTTCGATGAGGCGTTCAAGTACGCCCAGGAGCGTCAAGCGTTCGGTCGGCACATCGTGGATTTCCAAGCCATTCAATTCAAATTGGCGGACATGGCCACGGACATTGAGGCTGCTCGGCTCCTGACCTATCGGGCGGCTTGGCAGATCTCGCGTGGGGGAAACCCAGCTAGAGAGGCTTCCATGGCCAAATTATTTGCTTCCAGGGTAGCACGCGAAGTGGCCAACGAGGCCCTGCAGATCCACGGCGGCTACGGCTTCATCAAAGAATACGCTGTCGAGCGCTTCTATCGTGATGCGAAGATCACGGAACTCTACGAGGGCACGAGCGAAATCCAGCGAATCATCATTGCACGATCTCTTCTCGGCAAGATCTGAAAAGGCTGCAATGCCCCGACGAGAAGATGCAGCTGGAGATGACAGACGGATGCGCCGGGGCCTTTCAGTGGGCCTCCCACTCCCACAGGGGGATGACCCAATCTAGTTGCTTACTAACCGCGTTGAGTAATTTCCGATCGCCCGTGATCAGCGGGCTCTTGAGATGCTCGGCTAGAGCCACATACGTTACATCGTAGGAGCTGGGTCGCTGAAACTGTGAGGCCAGCTCCAGGATTCGCCCGGCTAAGGCCCCTGTATCTTCGAGTCGAAACTGCAATCCTTGCAAGAGTTCCCAGACTTCTCCAGCCTCTTGCAGGGTGATTCGGGGTGGCTGTCCAGCCTTGCCCCGAACGGCCATGTATAACCCGTTAAGAGTCTCATGCAGAAGTAGTGTGGGACCACAGAGTTCCAGCTGATCTTCTACGTAGCGTTCGAGCAAGGCATCAGCTTGTGCCTGATAAGGCTCCTTAGGCAACCACGCAGAGAGCAGGGCGCTGGCGTCGATCACAAGAAGGGGGGCCATGCGCTTAGGGGCGCTCCTCCAGAAGCTGTCGTGCTTCTTCGGCGAGCAGCTCGCCTGTGATCCCCAGAGCGAGCCAGCGTTCACGCTGGGCGCGTAGGCCTGCCACTGCTAAGCGCCGCTGCATCTTTCCATACTCGACTTCGGAGATGATGCGGGCCACGGGTTGCTGATCCTTGGTGATGACTACCTGATCGCCAGCTTCGACTTGGCGTACCAATTGGGTGAGCTTGTTTTTGGCTTCGCTGATTGCGACGGTCTTGGTCATAGCTATCACCATAGCCAAGTTTATAGCTAATGTGATCGGACGTCAAGAGAGGACGATGAATCTTTGATCGTCCGTTACCACTTTGGTAAAGAGCAAGGGGGCAAAGCTCAATGAGTTCGAGGACTCCTCGCCCTTCCCTGTTGAAATCTCTCTTACTGGCTTGTCGCGTTGTAAGTCCGCTGTCGCAACATAGCGGACTTGGAACCGATGGAATGATGAGAATTCTCCGCTAGAGCCGATGACCGTTACTTGTCCCTTAACGGCGATCCATCGGTCCGTTGCACGTGACTGACGGGCATCTCTCAGCGTTGTTCGATCACTTTCTTAGCATATGCAGGCCAGCATCCCTCATCCCCAGCTGACCCCGGGAGTTCTACGCCAGAATACTTGACCCGTAACTCCAATCTCGCAGAAGGAACTCCGTGCAAAGTGAGGAGATAGCTCCTCTTCCGCCCGTGCTCATTGTCTCTGTTTCTGCTAATCATTATCAGTATGTGTAACATCTTCACTGTAGTAGAGGAATGCGCTACGATAATGTACTTTCATAGGAGAGGCGGTGGTTGTCCTTGGGAGACCAAGCGAACAAGAAACGGACTGCACTCACCGTCGTCCTCTTGGTAGGCCTTCTCATAGTAAGTGGGATAAGTCTTCCCGTCGGCACGGCGGCGAATTCGGAGACCATGACGGACAGCTATCA
>MFGX01000098.1:33877-33990 GCA_001778455.1 Candidatus Fraserbacteria bacterium RBG_16_55_9
CGAGACCTGGGAGTTCTGGATCTACGAAGCGGGCACCATCACGATTACCGCACAATGGACAGGGCCGTCTCAGATGCACATATATTTGTACGGGCCGGTTCAACAGGATCCTC
>MFGX01000098.1:33996-34073 GCA_001778455.1 Candidatus Fraserbacteria bacterium RBG_16_55_9
ATACGAGTGGGACAAGCCCCATGACAAAGACGTTTACGGTCACCTCTCAGATCCTGGTTGCCGGACAGCAACAGTGG
>MFGX01000098.1:34190-34536 GCA_001778455.1 Candidatus Fraserbacteria bacterium RBG_16_55_9
ACGATCGGCATACCCCGTGCCCTTGCTCCAAGCAGCTGGTACGCCGATGTACGCCGCCTGGCCCGGTCAGGAATTCGAACTCAGTTGGAGTCTCGGGGGGGTGAGACATGATGTAACCCTGTATTACGGCTGTGCCCCTATAGAACCCGAACTGCCACCTAGGACGACGACGGATTGCGCGGAGTCTGCCCATAGCGTAGCAGGTCAACAGTCAAGTTCCGAAAGGATTGGCGATCTAGGCGGAAACTACACGCTGAAGGCGACAAACAAGCACGGCAGCGTTGAGGCTAAGCTCATTGTGCTCCCCATCGTTCTAGTGGGATACCACAACGCGGTCTGCATCGGC
>MFGX01000098.1:34579-38194 GCA_001778455.1 Candidatus Fraserbacteria bacterium RBG_16_55_9
AACTGGGCAACCTCTTGAAAGAAGTCGAGCAGAAGTGCAATGGTGAGTGCATTCGCAACAACACAAACCTAGACCGCTTCAATGACCCCTATCTACGCGGCAACATGACGAACGACATGCTGGCAAAAATGAAGACGGTTTCACTCTACGCCAGTGATGCCTATCTGCCCAATGTGGCACCGGGAACCAAGTGTACGGGATCTACCTATGGGTACACCCCAAGTGACAAATCGTACATCCTACTCTGCTTGAAGCAAGGAGCTAGTGGACTGACTCTCTTGCACGAGTTGGAACACTACGTGGATCCAAACACGACCGAGTGCCGGGCTGCTTGGGTGGCACAATACTGTTATGGATGTCCCGCAGGGGGGTTGCCTTGTCCTACATGCTCCAACTAACTGAACAACGACCGCCTGGAAGGCAGGAGTTGTTCAGCATATACAAACGCACATCCTGAACAGAAGGGCTAGTCACTGATGTCCGAGGAGTCATCACTAGATGCTATGGAATAGAGCTGGACAGTATTCGCCAGAAAAGCTTGCGTTATGTTGACACTCCCAGACAGTTAACCCTGGGCGTCAATTTGGCTTCTGCGCGCGAGATGCTCTACTTTGGGTGAACGTGAGGGGAGAGAGCTACTTTGGCAGGATCTACGGACAAGTAGACACCGCCCGAGGCAGAAGCCAAGCCCAAGGAGCACTCGCCGGAGGTAGCCCGGTTTCTCAAGTGGAAGCGAACGGGAGCCAAGATTCACTGGCAACTGGTCGATGGCTCTACAGTGACTGGCCCTTGATCGAGTGCCAGCCTATTCAATCATGAGCTCGCCCGTTTCTCAGCGACATCCACGCTACCATCGATGTGAAGACCAATGTCCACCCGAGCGGAGATTACTTTAGCGAGGTTGCAGTCTTCTGAAGTGTGAGCATACTTAACAGGAACCACACGTTTTGTTATATTGTCTAGAGTATCCCTGCTCATCGGGGGAAGCTTAAGGTCACATAACGCGGAGTCCAATTTGATCGAGAATCTTCTGGTCGGTAATGCCTGGTTCGCGCTCGGTATTGGCGTGCTTAGTTATGCTGCTGGATACTGCCTTGCCTTCTACGAGGCTTACCTCTACCACACTGGCGCGAAGAATCACTTTGAACTCGGCGGTCTGTATGAACTGACACCTGGCTTTCAACATGTTGCAGATGTACGCGAAATTACGAGTGTGAAGTTCTTCGGCACATTGCTCTTCTTATCACTTGCCATCTGGGTTCTGCATTGGTTTCTCATTCATGAATCTGATCTCGCCGAGGTGTTCGTTTTCGTTATGGGTGGGCTGCTATTGCGAGTAGCAGCGGCCAGTATGCAACACCTGCGCAACATTGTGTTGTTTCGTTATGGCCAGAAGGTCGGCCATCTCCAAGGGAGAGTTCAGTATTCGAAAAGACTTGTGCATACCTTGTCCTTCGTCGATTTGTACAGTTTCGCAGTGTTGTACTTCTTGATGTTCTCGATGTCCGAGAGTTGGTTCTTTCTAGGTGGCGCATTGATCTGTCTCATCAGTGGCCTGCAGCGTAGCCATTGGACAACAGCATATACATAGAGTTCATTCTTCAGTCGAAATTGAGCAGTTGACTTCCTCCTGGGAAACTGGATCAGGGATAGGGTGAGTCTTTCCCCTCATGAAGATATTGGAGGAAGTGCCCTACGATGAGAAAGTCTCGGTTCAGGGAGACAGAGATTATCTACGCAGTCAAGCAGGTAGAAGCGGGCATCCCATTCCGGAGCCGGCTCGCAAATATGGCGTGAGCCACAAGACGTTCTATGACTGGCGCAAGAAATACGGCAGCTCAAGAAGCTGGTGACACAACTGTGTGAGGCTAGGCGACAGATCGGGGGTATTACGCTTCTCAAGCACGCGATCCTGTGGTATCGGGAAGTGACTGAACTGTGAGGGATCCGATATGGGCCGGAATAGCAGACCTTTTCTTGCGCCAATGTATTGCGCGTTAGACGATCTTACCTTCTCCCTAGCAAGGCGACACTATGTATGGACCCAGAAGCAGACGATCGTTTGGTTATCGGATCCGTACGTTCACGCTGCTCGAGCTTGAGGTGCTGTGTATCAGTGGGAATGCCATATGCTGCTGCCTACTAATTCGAGACAACAGTCTTTGGTGAACCGCTAAGCTCTATTCGGCTCCCGGTTGGCACATCGATCACATAGGTGTGCACCGTGTGGGATCCCTTAGCCAGACTCGGCGTTGTCAAAGTGAATCCATGCCGCGTACCGCGAATCCGAGGATCACCAGCGAGATCCGGCCGATTCTGATCTGCCACGATGGTGGCCACGTCTTTGCCATCAATATTAATAATCACCTGAACGGGATCCTCGCCCAGGTCAGGATCATGGGCCCAGCCAGCGATCTCTTTGGCATCGGCAACATCTAGGGTGCCGAAGGCTGGAGCATTGCCGAAACTGACCCGGCGTGGTGGGAGCATCTGGGTGTTCCCGGCTCGATCAGTAAGGCGCACCCTTATTTCATGTGGGCCTCGAGTGTATTGCTCAGTTGCAAACTGGAAGGCAAAGCCGAAGTTCGGGCTTCCGGGAAGTCCCGGATAAGCATTGGCCACATCCGGGCGCCCAAGCCCATACTGCGCTGTCCCGAGGAGGTTGCCATCCAAGAAAACCTCGACACGATCTACGGCCACATTATCTAGCGCCCACCCTACCACTGCTACAACCTGTCCTACCGTGGCTCCAGCCTGCGGCTCATCCAGCATGCCAAAAGGTAGAGCAATGTCACCCGCGGGCAGAGTATGACGCAATTCCTGAATGATCTCTCGTGCACCCTGCCATCGATCTACAATGTAGTAAACGGTCGTCTTATAGCTAATCCCAGGGCTGTAGCTTTGGAAGAGCAATGGAACAATATAGTTCGTATCATCTTCATGTGGTGCAGTGGCATCAGGAGCAGAGGCGACGATCAATGGGTAGTGGTAGGGTGCAAAGAAGGTCAATCCTTTATCCGCGGCGTTGACAAGGGAAATCCAGCCTTCATTTGCGGAGAAGAACACACTAGACGTTGGCAGATTCGGCACGACGGTGGGAGCGGCTCCGGTCCATGGCTGAGACCCACTGTACGTGACGACTCTATCAAAGCCCCTGTTGACATAGGTGAACGGAAACTCCTGACCTCCCATCTCATGGGCGTCCTCTCCATCATGCGTGGCGCGGAAGCGGACTTGCAGCACCGTCGGATAAGATGGCAGAAAGGTGAGCCACATCTCGACAATCAGATCGCTGGCTATTGGTCCAATTCGACCACCTCCCTTGTTATCGGGGTTCCAGTGCAGGTTCCGAGCCTTGACGTAAAAGGTGTCGCCCTGCAAGGAGTATTCCAAGGGGCGGTTAGTGTGGTTATATTTGTCGGACGGTGTGGGATTCCATCCCCAGTTGATCGGATCGTTGATATTCGCGTTATTGTAGGTATCCGCCCCATCGTAGACGGAGATGCCAGCAAGTCGGCCGCCGTCATGGTTGTTGATGAGGTTCACACCCTCGTGCCACAACTCACGGATCGCCCCACCCCATTGCTTATCAATCCCGACGCGTAGCGTCCCATT
>MFGX01000099.1:0-11306 GCA_001778455.1 Candidatus Fraserbacteria bacterium RBG_16_55_9
CCAACGGCATGCTTTTGGAGCGCTTCGCCCAGCCGCTCAGGGAAGCCGGCTTAGATCGAATCAACGTGAGCTTGCACTCGCTCCAGCCAGAGAGATTCCAAAGACTCACACGCATGGGGACACTAGAGACAGTGATGACAGGCATCCGTAAAGCCATGGAAGTGGGACTTACGCCGATAAAGTTCAATGCGCTCATCATGAAGGGCTTCAACGACGATGAGGTCGAAGACCTTTTCAAGCTCACACTGCAAGATCGGATCATCGTGCGGTTTCTGGAACTGATGCCCATAGGCGAGGCGCTCAGTCTGGACGGCTTCGGATCGTATCTCAACTTGACGAAAGTGCGAGAGCGACTGACAGAGAAATATGGGCTTGTGCCTGCCGTGGAGAAGGGGAATGGCCCTGCAAAGTACTGGAGAGTTCCGGGTGCTCCGGGGAAGGTGGGTTTCATCACCCCGATCTCCAACAAATACTGCGATACGTGCAGCCGAATTCGACTCACAGCCAACGGCGAGCTTCGACCCTGTTTGGCTTACGATGTGCATGTAAATATGCGAGAGGCAATTGTCAACCGCGATCTCGCCGCCATCGAAGAGGCTTTCAAGAAAGCACTCGAGATCAAGCCCAAAGGCCATCATTGGGAAGAGGGGCAGACTACTCACACGGTCATGTCCACGTTGGGAGGCTGAAGAGCCAATGCGCGTGAAGGTCGTCTTCTACGGAGGACTTCAGCGCGACGTGGGCGTCAAGGAACAAGGCTTCCAATTTGCCGAAGACTCTCTCACCGTAAAGGAGATTGGTGAAAAACTCATCGAAAGATATCCTGCCTTGCGCTCCAAGATGCAGAGCGTTGTATACGCTGTGGGCGATGAGATTGTCGATGGTGGTCACCTGGTGCGAGATGGAGACGAGATTGGGCTTCTACCTCCGGTGAGTGGAGGATAGAGATGGGCCGCTGGATGACTGAACATTCTCTGGATCTGAACCAGCTCCTGCAAGAGACCGAAGACCCGGGCAGCGGAGGACTGGCTATTTTCTGTGGGACTGTGCGCAACGAGAATGAGGGAAAACCCGTGCGAGCGATCACTTACGAAGCCCACGGGCACTTGGCTGAAAGAGTCCTGAGAGAAATTGAAGAGGAAGTGCTCGCGCGCTTCGATGTGCGACGCTGCCGGATTCAACACCGAATTGGCATGTTGCAACTGGGTGAGTCGAGTGTGATCGTCGTGGTCAGAGCCGCTCATCGTGCGGAGGCCTTTGAAGCCGCACGCTACGCCATTGATGAACTCAAACAACGTACTCCGATCTGGAAGGAAGAACACTACGAGACGGGCGAAAGCCGTTTCCTTGAAGGCACCTCCTTGAAACCGGATGAGAAACTCAAGCTATGAAGGATATCACAGGAAAATCCGAGACACTGAGGGAGGCCGTAGCCGAAGCCTTCGTGGCAATCCCTCCCGAAGCGCAGTCGCTTCTCAAAGAGCGACATACTGAAAAGGGCGATGCCCTCGAGGTTGCCCGCGCAGCCGGAATTCTGGCGGCGAAGCGCACTTGGGAACTTCTTCCCTTCTGCCATCCCCTTCCTTTGACTCATGTGGAAATCGCATACGCTTTCGAAGAGGAAGGCGTGCGCATTCAGGCATCTGTGAAGACGATTGCGCCCACGGGCGTGGAGATGGAAGCACTCACGGCCGCGAGCATCGCTGCCCTCACGCTCTACGACATGCTCAAACCCCATACGGGAGAGATCGAGATTCGCTCGCTTCGCCTCGTTTCTAAGAAAGGCGGCAAGAGCGATTATCGCAACGCGCTCTCGCCACCGGTGAAGGCTGCCGTGATCGTCTTGTCTGACAGCGTGGCCGCAGGCAAGAAGGAAGACAAAGCTGGCAGAGCCATTCTCGAAGCGCTGGAGAAAGAGCCCAGCGTGGAAGCCAAAGGGTATGAGATCTTGCCCGATGATCCCGAGCGGCTCCGAGAGAGTGTGGTCGCTCTCGTTGGGGGTGGCATAGATTTGATTCTCACTGTCGGGGGCACAGGGCTTGCACACACGGATCAGACCGTGGAAGCGCTTCGACCCCTCATAGAGCGCGAGATCCCTGGAGTCATGGAAGCAGCTCGGGCGTACGGTCAGCATCGCACACCGTACTCGATGCTTTCGCGTGGCATTGCAGGAATGATCAAGAATACGCTGGTGCTCACGCTGCCTGGCAGCACTCGCGGAGCCAAAGAGACGTATGACGCTCTCTTTCCTGCTGTGCTCCACGTCTTCTTCGTACTTCGAAAACTCCCTCACCCTCACGGTTATAGCTGATGCCTTCGGACCTCTGGCTGCTTCTACTGCTGTTTTTCATTGCGGCGTTGCTGTACTCTTCTGTTGGGCATGGGGGAGGCTCGGCGTATCTTGCGATTGCGGCGCTCGTGGGGCTTGCTCGTGAGGAGATTGTTCCGATTGCGCTTACGCTGAATATCGCGGTCGCGGGCATCGGTTTCTGGAACTACTGGCGAGCGGGTCATTTCTCAGGGCAACTCCTTTTGCCCTTTGTGATAACCTCAATCCCGGCTGCATTCTTGGGGGGCCTGCTTACTATCTCGCCACGCGTCTTCGCAGGGCTTCTGGGCTTCACGTTGCTCCTGGCATCGGCCAGTCTCTTGGGGCTGGGTCAAGAGATTAGACCCAAATGGACGACGCAGCCACGTATCGTCTGGCCTACAGGCTTGATCATCGGTGCCGTATTGGGGCTCCTAGCGGGATTGATTGGCGTGGGAGGCGGCATTTTTCTCAGCCCGTTCTTACTCTTTCTCGGCTGGGCGGATGCGAAGCGCACAGCAGCTGTTTCCAGTGCCTTCATCGTGCTAAATTCCATGAGCGGGCTTCTGGCTCGTTCACTCCAGAGCAGCCCCAACTGGGATCTACTCTTACCTCTACTCGCATCCGTGGTCGTCGGGGGAATGCTCGGCTCACGGCTGGGGGCCCAGCGCTTCTCCCCGGTGCTGGTGCAGCGCCTGCTGGGGGCGGTGCTCTTCATCGCATCGCTCAAGCTGCTCCAGCAGGCCCTTTCTGGTTAGTGCTCCAGCGCTTGGGCTTGCGAGCTCAAAGCGAGTAAAGTGGAGGAGCGATGATCTCCGTTGATGAAGCGTTTCGGCACTATGAGAGTGAGATCTCCCCATTGCCTATCGTCGAAATGCCGTTAAGCGAGGCTCTCGGGCGAGTTCTAGCTGAAGACGTGCACGCTCAGACAGACCTGCCTCCCTTTCCACAAAGCGCGATGGATGGCTATGCTCTGCGTGCCGAGGACACGAAGAGCGCGAACCCTGAGCAGCCAGCCCGACTGCGCCTAGCGGGAGAGATCCCTGCAGGGAAGCTCTCTTCGATTCCAATACTGAAATCCGGAGAATCTATGCGCATCTTCACCGGGGGATATGTGCCGCAAGGGTCCGATGCGATCTTGCGCCAAGAAGATGCGCAAGTTGAAAAGGACTGGCTGCTGGTGCGCAATGCTCTGCCTGCAGGTACTAATCTTCGAGAGCGAGGCGAGGAGATCTCCAAGGGTGAGAGCCTGGCGACAGCCGGCGTGCGACTCCAGCCTGGCCATCTGGCTGCCTTTGCGATTGCAGGGGTGGAACGAGTTCAAATTCACCGTGAGCCGCGGATTGCTGTGCTCACCACGGGAGATGAAGTAGTGCCTCCGGGCAAGCTGCTTGAGCCCGGGGAAGTCTACGATTCAAATACGCCTCTCATCACAAACTGGTTGCGCACCTGCAGCTATACTCGCATCTCCGCGGTGCATCTGCCCGATGACCTAAAGGGTACGGAGAAAGCCATGCGCGATGCGTTAGCAAGCTCAGATCTGCTTGTCACAGCAGGCGGGGTCTCCGTCGGCGAGCGCGATTTCGTCATGGGTGCGGCCAAGGAGGCGGGCGTGCGCGAGATCTTCTGGAAAGTGCGGCAGAGGCCAGGCAAGCCCCTCTTCTTTGGAATGCATGGGAAAGTGCCGCTTCTCGGATTACCAGGCAACCCTGGCTCCGTCTTCACCTGCCTCGTAACGCATGTGCGACGGGTGCTTGATCTTTTGGAGAGTGCCTCTTCCTGGTCTCCGCTGTTGCTCAAAGGTCGACTGAGCGAGTCTCTCGCATTGAGCTTGGAGCGAGAGTGGTGGGTACGATGTCGTGTAGAGATCTCATCAGAAGGTGAAGTGTGGATTATCCCGCTACCTCACCAATCCTCTCACATGATCACGAACCTCACCGAGTGCACGGCACTAGCACGTCTGCCCGAAGGAGAGGGAACCCTGGCGCGGGGAAGCATGATCTCTTGGACGCCTTGTGCGAATTCTCCGTAACGCCGAGCCGGTTGGCGCAGGCTCAAAGATCGATGCACAATAGAAGTGGATAGGGTTCTCACTGGGAGAAGGTCGAGCGATGGGGAATGAACACAGACATCTGGCGGCCATCATGTTCACGGACATGGTCGGCTACACTGCCTTGACCCAGCAGAACGAAGCCCTGGCCCTCGAACTCCTCGTAGAACAGCAGAGAATGGTTCGCCGTCTCTTTCCCGCGCACAACGGCAAAGAGATCAAGGCCACGGGAGATGGTTTCTTCATCGAGTTCTCCAGTGCCCTCGAAGCCGCGCGCTGCGCCATTGCAATACAGAAGATGCTTGCAGATCGAAATGCATTCGCCCCCCTAGATCGAAGATTTCACATTCGCATCGGTCTCCACTTGGGGGATGTGGTGCACAGAGATGGGGATGTGTTTGGCGATGGGGTGAACATCGCATCTCGCATCGAGCCGCTGGCCGATCCCGGCGGAATCTCTATCTCTGAAGATATCTACCGGCAGATTCGAAATAAGATCGATGCACCCATCGTGAGTCTGGGTGAACGCGAATTGAAGAATGTGGAGCTGCCTGTGGGCATCTACAAAGTGGTCCTGCACAGTGAAGGCGAGGTGCCTCAATCGCCGACATTGCCCGATAAATCCCGCATCGCGGTATTGCCTCTGGTCAATCTCAGCACGGATCCCCAAGATGAATACTTCACGGATGGCATGACCGAGGAGTTGATTTACACGCTTTCAAAGATCTGTTGCCTCCGGGTCATTGCCCAAACATCGGTCATGCGATACAAGGACGCAAGGAAGAGCGTTGCCGAGATTGGTCGAGAACTCAAAGTAGGGACGGTCTTGGAAGGCAGCGTGCGCAAAGCGGGGAACAAGCTTCGCATCACCGTGCAGCTCATCGATGTGCGAAGTGAGGAGCACCTATGGTCCGAGAAGTACGACCGCGAGCTGGAGGATGTATTTGCCATTCAGAGTGACATTGCTCACAGGGTAGCCGAAGCACTGCAGGTGGAGTTACTGGCCAAGGAGAAGAGCCAGATCGATAAGAAGGCAACAGAGAACCTGGAAGCGTATCAACTCTATTTGAAGGGTCGCTACTTCTGGAACAAATGGACTGCCGGCGGCATGAAGAAAGGCATCGAATTCTTCACCCAGGCGATCACAACGGACCCGAACTATGCTCTGGCGTACGCTGGGTTGGCAGACTCCCATAGCGGGCTCGGGTCCAGTGAAGCTCTCGGATTACCTCCCAAAGAAGCATTGCAGAGAGCGAAAAAAGCTGCCGAGAAGGCTCTGGAGTTGGACGAGACATTGGCGGAAGCTCACACATCGCTAGGGCTCATCCAGCTGCATTACGAATGGAATTGGGCGAATGCCAAGAGTGAACTGATGCGTGCCATCGAGCTGAACGCAAACCATGCAGACGCGTACCATTGGTATTCGCACTATTGGATCCTCCTGGGGCAGACGAATGAATCTTTGGTCGCGAGTAAGCGTGCTCTGGAACTGGATCCGCTTGACGTCGAGATGATCGTACATCTGGCATTTCACCACTTCTTTGCGCGTCAATACGATCTGGCTCTAGAGCAATGCCAGAAGGCGCTTGAGATGGATCCTAGCTTCTTCGAAGCGCACCTATTCTTGGGTTGGGCTTATGAGCAGAAAGCAATGTATGAAGAAGCGCTCGCCGCGCTTCAAGCCGCAAGGCGCATTGAAGATAGTCCCCGGACGTTGGTATGGATGGGACGCACCTATGCAATGTCCGGCAGACGGGATGAGGCCATGAGGATGCTCAACGAACTGGACGAGCTATCCAGGAGAAGGTACGTCTCCCCCTATGACATGGCAACTATTCTGATGAGCTTGGGTGAAAAGGATCAAGCATTCGAGTGGCTGGACAAAGCCTATGAGGCGCGTACGAGCTGGTTGGTCTATCTCAAAGTGGATCCCAGGTTCGATAGCCTGCGCTCCGATCCGAGGTTCATGGCGCTGCTGAAGAAGATGGGCTTATATTAACTTCCCGCTTCCCGCTCTAGCTTCTTCCTCAAATCCTCCGGTAGTGGGATGGCTTTGAACGCTTTTAGATCCACCGTGACGTGCTTGATCTTCGCCTCCGCGCAAACCTCGCGCCCCTTAAAGACTCGAAATGAAAACGTCACAGAGCGATTGCCCAGTTCAACCACTTCTAGCACGATGTCGATGGCATCGCCGTAGCGTACAGGTCGCTTGAAATCGGACTCCACATGCACGATGGGGAAGCCCAACGCAAGTTCGCCAATCAAATAGGGGTACGGAAATCCAATGTGCTCCATGAAGGCCTCTTCCGTGCGCTGAAAATAATCGAAAAAATTGGGATAGTAGACGACGCCCGCGTAGTCAATCTCGCCGAAGCTGATCTTCCAAGTGGCTTTGAAGGACATGGAGTTCATAGTACAGCGGCCGATTCCCTCGAGCAAGATTTGACAGAAGCGAATAAGCCAGGTAGACTCCGTATAGATATGAGAGCGGTGATGAAGCAGAGCCTGCCACGGGTTACCAAGCAGCGGAAAGCCATCTTCTCCGCCCTGCAGGGCGATGTATCCCATCCCACCGCCGATGAGATCTATCAGCGGGTGAAAAGACGCCTGCCGCACCTCAGCTTGGCCACCGTCTATCGCAACCTTAAGCTCCTCGCGCAAGAAGGACTCATTCTAGAAATCTCAACTCCCGATGGTCCCAACCGCTACGATCCTCAGACCCATCAGCACTACCATTTCTTCTGCGAGCGCTGCGAGCGGGTTTACGACGTAGAAATACCTGTCCAAGCGCAGCTGAACCGCGAGTTGAGCAGGCAGGGATTTAGTGTGCGCTCCCATGAGACCGTCTTCTACGGCCTATGTCGGAGCTGCTTCAAAGCGGCGAATCTCTCCTCCTAGTAGACCCTCCCACAGCGCCCACTTCGGATCGCTTAGAAATGCAGTTAGGAACGATTCTTATTCGTGAAATCCCCTTGACAAAAGCAGACTGTTTCAGTAGGCTTTTCAGGGCAGAAATCAAGCAGGCTCAGCCCGAGATGGTCAACTCTACTGAGAAGGTCCCTCGCCGAAACTATGAGGAGGTCTATCCGTATGCGAAAGTGGCTTACGCTCAGACTGTTGATTGTGGGGGGCATACTTGGCATTCTTGTGCCCCTTACATCGGGGATTGGGAGCTTGGGTATGATGGCTCAAAGCTCTGGAGAGCTGGTGATCTTCTCCGGGCGGCGGGAGCCGCTACTCACGCCTGTGTTGCAGCTCTTTCAACAGCAGACCGGGGTTCAGCTGACGGTCAAGTTCGGCTCCACGACGGCCCTGGCTCAGGAGATCTTGCAACTGCAAGAAACGGGACGCCCTGTTCCTGATGTCTTCATCGCGAACGATGCGGGCACTCTCGAGTTCTTGCAGCGGACGAGAGGCGCGTTTCAGACATATACATCGCCGCAGATCGCGACGATGCCGGAGCGTTTTCGATCTTCAGATGGCTCCTGGATCGGAGTCTCCGGGCGCAGCCGCGTCATCATCTACAACAAGGACCTCGTGAATCCGGAGGAGTTGCCCACCACGGCCTTCGATCTGATCGACTCCAAGTGGCGAGGGAAGATTGCAGTCAGCAATGCTAGCGACACGGATGGATTTGTCCCTTGGGTGAGTGCTTTGCGCTTGACACTGGGAGATGAGTTGACCAAAGCGTTTCTGCTGAAGCTTAAGGAGAACCAGATCGTGATCCTCGCGGAGCAGACCGACATCCGAAAGGCCGTCGGCCGCGGGGAATTTGCCCTGGGGCTGATCAATAATTATTACGTCTATCTGCAGCGACAAGAGCCCGATCCGGCCGTGCGGAACGTGGGGATCCTCTATCACGACCAAAGACCTTTCCAGCTGGGTACGCTGGTCAACTCTACAGGAGCAGCCATCGTCAAGGGCGCTAAGAATCTTCAAAACGCCCAACGCTTCTTAGACCTCTTAGTGTCTGAGCTAGCCCAAAAACTCTTTGCGGAGCTCAACTATGAGTACCCACTGCTGCCCGGTGTGCCCATTCAATCTGATGTGCGTGAGGAGCTTCCCTCCGGAGAGCTAGAGGGTCTCAAGCAGCTGCCCGTCTCCCCCGCAGATTTAGGGAAAGAACTCGAAGCGACGCAGCAACTACTCGAGGAGGTTGGTTGGTTCTAACGTATGGCTGTCTCCGCGCGAGCTAGAAGGCTCATCAAGAGACGCTCATCCGCGAGGCCCTGGGGCCTCTGGCTCCCCTCGGCTCTGATCGCTTTGGGGATGGCCGTGCCCCTCGTTTATCTGCTCTACCAAGCATCGAGCGTGGCCCCGGATGTCTGGGCGCGGCTGCTCCAGACCCGCGTGCCTGGCCTCATCGTGAACACCCTTCTGCTGACGGGGTTGGTCACTATCGGCGCGCTGGGCTTGGGGCTATTGCTCGCGTGGCTTGTTGAGCGCACGGATCTCCCGGCTCGAAAAATACTCAGATCGCTGTTCATTGCTCCTCTGATCGTGCCCTGTTATCTCGTAGCGATCTGTTATGCGGCGTTCTTTGGGGCCAACGGGCTTCTTGAGAAAATGCTGCAGAGTTTTGGGTGGGAGATGAGTGTGCCGAGTATCTATGGTCTGGGCGGTGCAGCATTCGTGCTGATTTTGGCAACTTATCCGTATGTGTACGTCATTGTACGTGCGAGCCTCGAGCGCTTCGATTCCACGCTTCTCGACGCTGCCCGCGCCTGCGGAGCGAGTAGAGTGCGCGCAGCTTTGCGGATCACTCTCCCCCTCCTTGTGCCGGCCCTTAGCGCAGGTGGAGTTCTCGCTGCCTTGTACTCTCTTTCTGACTTTGGAGTCGTCACGACGCTTCGCCAGCAGACGTTTGTGTCGGTGATCTACCAGCAACTCACAGGCCGATATGACCCGAGTGCAGCAGCAGCGCTGGGCGCCTTGCTCGTATTGCTCACGCTCTTGCTCTTGTGGGGTCAAGGGCGGATCTGGGGGCGGCGCCGCTTCGCCTCCGAAAAGCCCTCGGGTCGACCTGCACCTCTTGTTCGCCTGGGACGCTGGAAGATCCCGGCACTCGCTTTGATCGTCGTCGTGCTGATTGCGGGGCTTCTGCTGCCACTAGGAGTTCTCAGCTTCTGGCTTGTAAACAGCTGGCTCATTCCTCAGACGAACGCACTGCTCTGGGGAACGAGTGGGAACGCACTTCTCAACTATCTGCTGAACAGTTTTACAGTTTCGGTGGCCGCGGCGAGCTTAGCTGTTTTACTGGCTCTGCCCCTTGCGTATGCCTCTGTGCGTTATCGCGATCGATGGAGCCAGACGTGGGCATGGGTCTCGCAAGCCGGTCAGAGCCTGCCCGGCGTCTTGATCGCTCTTGGCCTGCTTTTCGTCGTATTGCGTTTCTTGCCGGGACTCTACGCAACTGTTCTACTTGTCATTCTGGCGTATGTTGTGAGATTCTTCCCTCAGGCGCTCCAAGCGCTCGGCTCCGGGCTGGCTCAAGTCCCCGCTTGCCTGGAGGAAGGAGCTCGGCTTCTGGGCCATCGCCCGCTGAGCGCGTTTGCGCGGGTCACTCTCCCGCTTCTGCGCCCAGCACTGATGGGATCTTGGATTCTTGTCTTCTTGAGTGCGCTACGAGAACTTCCGGCAACTCTACTCCTTCGGCCTGCGGGCTTTGATACGTTGCCCGTGCGCATCTGGACGGCTGCCAGTGAAGGATTTTATGCGCAGGCGGCACCGGCTGCGCTTGGGCTTATTGGGCTTTCGATTCCGCTGCTCTTCTGGCTCCATCGCGGAAGCTCCGCACAGGGGAGCGTGAAGTCGTATGACTAGATACACAGAGTCACGCGTTATGATCCGACTTGAGGACGTAACGCAGGCATATCCGTCTTCCGGCAGAGAGGGGCGTGTGGCGCTCGGGCCCGTTTCGCTCGAAGTCTTCGAACAGGAGTTTCTCGCGGTGCTCGGCCCCAGCGGTTCGGGAAAGACGACTCTCTTGCGGGTCATTGCGGGTCTGGAGATGCCGCAAACCGGGCGTGTGGAGCTGGCGGGCTTGGATGTCACGAATGTGAAGCGCACCCCACCGGAGAAGCGTGGCGTGGGGATGGTCTTTCAAGATTACGCGCTCTTTCCCCATCTCACGGTTTGGGAAAACGTCGCGTTTGGGCTTTCAGGCAGGAATGGTGCAAAGCGTGCGCGTGTCGAAGAGGTGTTGGAACTGGTCGGCCTGCAAGGCATGGGAGACCGTTATCCCTATGAGCTCTCGGGAGGCGAGCAGCAGCGGGTCGCCTTGGCTCGCACGCTCGCTCCCAACCCCAGAGTCGTCCTTCTTGATGAGCCGTTCAGCAATCTCGATGCCGATCTCAGGCGCGAGATGCGAAGCGAAGTGAAAGCGATCCTGCGAAAGCTCCAAAGTACCGTGATTCTGGTCACCCACGACCAAGAAGAAGCCTTCGATTGGGGAGATCGCATGGCCGTCTTGAATCGCGGACGCATAGAGCAGCTGGGCGCCTCAGAAGAGATTTATACAGCTCCTGCCACACGCTTCGTAGCAGAGTTCATCGGCCGCGCGGATTTTCTCATCGGGCGACGATGCTCCGAGGGCATCGAGACGGAGCTGGGAGTCTTCTCGCTGAAGAGCAGCGCCGGGCGAGTTTCGCAGCACGAAACCTGGGAGATCTTAATCCGCCCGGACATGGTGGAGATCGAGCCGGATCCGAAGGGAGGGGCCGTGATCGTTGCCCGGCGGTTTTCTGGCATACAGAAACTTTACTGCCTGGAGCTCCCATCAGGCCAGCGAATTCATAGCCTACAGCCATCAACAAGAAACCTTCCCGAAGGCAGCCGAGTGCGCCTGAAAGTCTTGCTAAAGAAAGCGATCTGTTTTCCCCAAGGATCATAGAATGTGAATCCTCCCATCCTCGTTTGGCTGCTGCTGAGCACGATTTGGGGCTCAAC
>MFGX01000099.1:11317-11626 GCA_001778455.1 Candidatus Fraserbacteria bacterium RBG_16_55_9
GGGGTTGGATGAAGGCCTACCCCCGCTCACCTTTGCGGGCGTCCGCTTTGTGATCGCCTCGATTCCGTTGGCCGCATTGCTCTTGATCCGCCGTACCCCGTTGCCCAGAGATGCCCGTGATTGGGTCTTGATGATCAGCACAGGTCTTCTGACGTTTGCCGCGAACTATGGTCTTGTGTTCTGGGGCGAGAATCACATCTCCTCTGGCTTGACGGCGATCCTCTACACTACGCTGCCCTTGTTTGGCCTTGTGATCGCGCACTACCTCTTACCGAGTGAGCCCATGACGATTACCAAAGTGAGCGGTGT
>MFGX01000100.1:0-1315 GCA_001778455.1 Candidatus Fraserbacteria bacterium RBG_16_55_9
CTGGCCGATCCGGGAAGAGCGACCAAGAGTGCTGCTGTCAACAATGCAAGGCTAGCAAGTGCTAGAATTTTTCTGTGCATCTGTAAGACCTCCTTAAGTTTGGCCTAGTTGAGATTGTGAAGTTTTAACCGTACCTGCCAGAGTTGCCTATTGCGATACGCTTCGCGTCGCACCACCCCCCTGACTGCGTACATTTGTGATTTTACTTGCGACAAATACTAGCACAGAACGGAAGTTCTGTCAAGTGCCTCTCGCACAGAATAGAGCTTCGCTTCTCAGGCCTCTCGCCCGTCGGAAAACCAGTGGCGAGTCAAGTCAAGTTTGATTAGGAGTCTGTCAGAAAACCATCTATCGGCGTATACTACATCAAAGAGAGAGTGGATCATAAACTTGACAACCCAGGAAGGCATCCGCTAGTATGAACGAAAAGCAGGATGCAGTTCCTCGGGAGGGGAGGTGGTAGATAACCAGCTCTAGTGGACTCAAAACGCTGCCCTTCTTCCAGTTGGGCGGCAGGAAGACAAGACCATAGAACTATCTCACAAAAGGGGGAGATAATGTTGAATCGCCTTGCAAGTCTGCTGTTTACTGTCGTTGCTGTAGGGCTCATCGGTGTTGTGACGTTGGCCGATCTGCCCGCGGAGCCTCTTGTTGCTTTGGACTGTAGTGATTCGGAAGATGCGTTCGATTGCCCCGCGGTGAAGGGCGGTAGCTACGCCTTCTCCATCATTGCCGCTCCGAGCACGTTGAACCCAGCTCTGGCCTCCGACACCGCTTCGGACTCGGTTCAGGATCAAGTGTGGGGTACGTTCTTTACATCCTACTCCCTGCTTGGCGTGGGACCGGGTGCAGGGACCGCCGCTTCGGTGATTGAGCTGAGCGCTGACGGCACGACGCTCACCGCCACGCTGCGAAACGGCCTACAGTACTCCGATGGTGTGGCCGTGACTGTGGATGACGTTCTTTACTGGTATTACAATGTGGTGGAAAACCCCAACCTACCGAACTCCAACGCGGATGCCTTCACCTGCCCCGATGGCACGCCATTCCAGGTGACTTCCCCCGGACCCAACCAGATCCAGGTGAAGTGCAGCGCCACGTTCCGCACGTTCGGCTCGACCGCGGCTGCGCAGTTCGTCCTGTCTAAGCAGATGGCGCTCGACCTGATCGCCCAGCAGAACGTTCCGACCAGCGGCGAGAATCAATACGGACCCTTGGCCGCGGAAGAGTTCATGGGCCTCGGAGCACCGCTCAACCTGTTCCGCGGACTTGGACCCTACGTCTTCAGCAGCTTTACCTCGGACTCGTTGGCTCA
>MFGX01000100.1:1338-2381 GCA_001778455.1 Candidatus Fraserbacteria bacterium RBG_16_55_9
ACGAGGCTGACTCGAACGGCACCCAGTTGCCGTACCTCAGTCAGGTCCAGATCGTGATCATCCCGACTGCCGGTCTCAACTTGGCTTTGACCAACTTCCTTAACGGCCTGAGTCAGGTCTACGGAACACGTCCGCAGGACATCTCGGTGATCTTCAGCCGAGCGGCACAAGGTGGCTTCAAGGTGAACGAAGACATCAACGACGGGACCCCAGGAACGGGTGAGACGTTCATCACGCCCAACTTCGTGGACACCAACCCGGCGTTGGCCGCTGCCGTGCGCAACACGAAGGTGAGGCTGGCACTGAGCCTGGCTCTTGACCGCGCGACGATGTACCAGAACGTCTTATTGGGCATTGGTACTCCGCAGTTCAACCCGGTCTCCATTCCGACCAACTTCTTCAACGGGCGGAACAATGACTGTGCGGCGCTCATCAGTGCCGGTGTGGCTACGGCTTCCAATTGCAGCGGAACCACGTGGACATCGGACACTGGGGCAGTATACAACGTGAACTTCTTGCCGGCCCCTGTGAACCAGGCCAGCATTGACATGTTGAACTGTCTGAACAGCTTCGCCAGCTGCTTGGACAAGGCCAAGGCCTTGCTGACCTCTGCGGGCCTGACGGACACCGACGGTGATGGCGTGGTGAACATCCCGGCCAACTTCGGCGGCTTGGGCAACGCGGGTGCTAACTTCGTCACTCAGATCGTGACGAACACGGGCAACACCCTCCGCGAGGCCTTCACGCAGATCGCCTGCGACGGTTGGAACGCTATCGGCGTCAAGTGTCAAGCCACGACGACCTCGTTCCCGACCTTGGTGGATCAACTCCTGACAGGCAACTACACGGGGAACATCCTCATCGGATTGACAGGAGGAGACCCGGCGGGAGCCATCAACGTGGTCCCCTGTGGAACTGAGCTGCACGTGGTCAACCCGACGACCCCCGATTGCGTGACTCCAGAAGAGAAGGAACTCGAAAAAGCTTGGTATGAGGGCTACAACGCCACCACGGTGGAGGCTGCACAGGCGGGCTTCGACAAG
>MFGX01000100.1:2402-6049 GCA_001778455.1 Candidatus Fraserbacteria bacterium RBG_16_55_9
TGGCACACTGCAGCGCAGAACGGACTCTACGCGCAGCGTCTCGACCAGATCGCGAACACGGGCCGAGCGACGAACGCCAACACGGACGTGATGTATCGCTGTGACTTGGCGGGACAAGCTCCGGCCTGTCCGTAAAGGCGTAATCAACTCGAAGAGCCTCCTGGGCTGCTAAACGCCCATGAGGGGAATGTGAGAAACGAGACAAGGGAGCGCGAAGCTCGAAGAGGGTGACGTGCTCCCTTGTGCTTTGTATAATGCCGGCGGTTATGATCGTGAAGTTACCAGGGAAGTAGAAAGAAGAAGGTGAAGCATGGTCGGATTCGTCATGCGTAGATTCCTCTACATGGTGCCGATCCTGTGCATCGTCACACTGATCATCTTCCTTCTGATGTACTTCCAGCCGGGAAATATCGTGGACAAACTGTGCGGGTTGTCCTGCCCCAAGGATCGGCGCGTGGTGCTGGAAAAGAAATATGGTCTGGATCAGCCCTGGTTTGTGCAGTATGGCAAGTGGATCTCTGGGGTCTTGCCCATCGCGATCTCCGCGGAACCTCCCTATGTGCAGTTCAAAGAGCCGGACTTCGGTTGGTCTCCGGGTCGAACGATGCCGGCCTGGCAGGCACTCGTCAGTGAGAACCGCTGGCTCTATACTCTGTTGCTCATTACCGTCGGCATGCTCTTCAGCTGGGCTATCGCGGTGCCCATTGGGATTTACTCCGCCACGCACAAATATTCTGCCGCAGATCATTCCTTTACTTTTTTGGGTTTCCTCGGGCTGTCGATCCCCAACTTCATTCTGGGACTCTCATTCTTCTGGGTGATGGTGGGACTCCTCAAAGTGGGGAACATCGATCCGTTCTTTCAGATGGGCGGCTTTTTGAACCCAGAGTGCCAGGGGAAACCTCTGACTTTGTACTGTGGCCTCAATTTCCTCTGGCATTTCATGCCTGCCGTGCTCATCCTCACGGCCGCCAATACAGCGGCCATCATTCGATACATGCGAGGCAGTCTGCTGGATGTGCTGGATATGGAGTACGTCCAGACGGCGCGTGCGAAGGGCCTCACCGAGAGAATCGTGATCTACAAACACGCGGTACGGAACGCGATCAACCCGCTGATCAGCATGCTCGGCTTCTGGATCCCTGTGATGCTCGAGGGTGCGTTGATCATCGCTTGGGTCTTCAATCTACCTCAGATCGAGAGGACCTTCCTCGAAGCGATCGAGAATCGAGATAACACGGTGGTCATGACGGGTCTCTTCGTCTTCAGCATCATCCTTCTTTTGGGTAACCTGGTGGCAGACATCCTACTCGCTCTATCAGATCCCAAGATCCGGTATGACTAACAGCATAGCTCCGGTGGCATTAGAAGAGACCGCATCTGGGCAGAAAGCGGACTTCCCCTACCAGCCGATCTCTCAAGGGCGCCTGATCTGGCGTCGATTCACGCGGCACAAGATGGGGCTGACGGGTTTTTTCATCGTTGCTTTCCTAGTTCTTCTCTTCACGTTCGCGGAATTCATTGGCCCCTACAATTATATGCAGTCGCACAGTGCCTATCCTTATGTGCCGCCGATGATCACCCGTGTTCACTTTGATGGACTTCAACCATTTGTCTACGGGCTGGCGAAGAAACAGGCTTGTGTCATCTACGGGAGCAAGTGCCAGATACAGCCCGGCGTCTGGGATTACACGGAAGACAGAACCAAGAAGTACTCGATTCGCCTGTTTGTGCGAGGTGAGCCTTACCAGCTCTTTGGCTTCATCCCCACCAATATTCACCTCTTCGGGTCGGGAGAGGCCGCAGGTTCTCCTGGACAGTTCTTTGCCTTTGGCACAGATGGCAATGGGCATGACCTCCTCTCGCAAATCCTCTTCGGAGGGCGTGTCACCATGGCCATTGCTCCTATGGTGATCTTAATCAGTTTCTTGCTCGGTACAAGCATCGGCGGGCTGTCCGGCTTTCTCAGTGGTCGGGCGGATACCTTAATCCAACGAGCCGCGGAGATCTTCATGTCCCTGCCGCGCTTGGCCTTGCTTCTGGCCCTGGCAGGCATTCTCACTCACTTAGGCTATATCCCAGCGATGGTTCGGTTCTGGAGCATTGTGGGATTACTGAGCATCGTCACTTGGGCTCCCATATCCCGAGTCATCCGCGGGCAGTTTCTCGCGCTGCGGGAGTCGGAGTACACGCAAGCCGCTCGTGCAGTCGGAGCTGGAAGTGGGCGAATCATCTTTCGACACATCATGCCCAACATCATGAGCTATTTGGTGGTTGCCGCTACGCTGGCGGTTCCGGACATGATCATTCTGGAGAGCATCCTGAGCTTCCTCGGCTATGGGATTCAGCACCCGCTGACGAGTTGGGGATACTTGCTCTACAACTTCCAGGGGAGTGGCTTCTTCTTTCAAATCCAGTTTCATGCCTGGCTTTTGATTCCAGCGATCTTCATTGTCATCACGGTGCTGGCCTTCAACTTCATGGGAGATGCGCTGCGGGATGCTGTGGACCCGTATACCGTGTCCGAAGTGAAGGAAGGGCTTCGCTAAACTGTAAACACGTACCCCGGCCGAGGGGTCAGAAACTCACGGAACCTTTGACGCCAGCGCCACCAAAACCGCTGAGCTTGAAGGCTGCACTCGCCTCCAGGCTGAATAGACTGACTTCCGCTGTCACTCTTAGGGTTAGTAGGGAGAAGTTGAGTGTTCCACTACTGCCGCCGAAGGTGGCTAGCGCAAATGCCGTCATCCCCGAACGGTTCACACTCAAGTTGGCTACAAGGCTACGGAGCCCAGTGCCGGGACTGCCGCTGGCCGAGACGCTGAGACTGGCGGGGTTGGTATCGGGATTGAGGGTGAATGTCCCCGAGGCGCTCACGGATGTCACGGCTGCGCTGGCGGGGTTAAAGATCATCGTTAGAGTGATCACACTACCGTGCATCTGGAGTGTCACATCGCTGAACGAGAAGGGCCCCAACACGTTGCCGAAGGAATAGTTCGCATTGATGAGGGAGAAGATCGGGGCACCGCTTAGAGCGAACGCGTTTGTAAATGTGCACGCCAAGTTCTCGACGCAACCGAGGGTGATATCGCTCATGAGATTGGGGACGATTGTGATGTTCGATAGGGTGAACTTCTCGAAATCGAAGAAGACCGCGGGATTTACAGTCGTGCCGTTTCCTGTGCAGTCGGGGTTGACGATAAAGCTGAAGCTATGCTTCTTGATCAGATTCGATTGCGTCTCCGATACGCAAAGCCCTAGCTGCCCAGTGATTGTAAGCCCGCTGAGCGTTTGTCCGAAGACGGTAATGAGATTCCCAAAGCCGAAGGACTGAGATTGTTGAGCATAGATCGACCCGATGGGTTTGACAAGACTTGGCAAGGGGAAATTCACGTCCTCAATGATGGTCAGATTTCGCAAGGTGATCCCACCCAGGGAGATGCTTGCATTCACCCTTTTCTTGACGAACAGGGTCAAACAGACGCCCGATCCCGGCGCATCTTCGTAGCAGGTGGGGATGACGTCGCCATCCGGTGATTGGACGATGCCGTATGGTTGAGCAAATACAAGTGTATCCATGATATCCAGGGCGCCAAGGGTGGTGTCGAGCGTGAGGATGATGTCCTCAAATCCGGTGACTCCTGCGT
>MFGX01000100.1:6177-6879 GCA_001778455.1 Candidatus Fraserbacteria bacterium RBG_16_55_9
GCGGTGAGAAGCAGACGGACCCCGAAACTGCCGGTGACATCTGCCTTGGCCAAGCCATACCAGAATCCCAAAGAAATGAATAGAATTAGAGCGACACAGAGGAGCTTTGCTCTCACACCTAGCCTCCCCCACTTGTGAATTCAATCCGCAACCACAGTGGGCAAAGGCCAGTCTAATATGATGCGGTGCGCGAAAAAGTAACGGCAGTCACTCTAATGGTTCTGGATCTTTGTCGCGAATTTCTGGCCGACGTTCGGCGGCTTGCAGTCTTCACGAGTGATGGTGGCTCGGATCGTGATATCATGCCAACCCGCTTGCATCGTGATGGTAAAGGTGCGATCTGCAGTCCAGCCCGGGGGCTGAGAGCCAATATTCCAGGTATCGGGAAGCGCAGGCGCACTGGAGATGATCATTCCGCAATCGCCGGATACACATGTTGTCTGGACTAGCGTGTTACGGATCCAGCCGCCGCCGCCTTGTCCTGAGTTGGTCCCGCGGAGCGTGATGGTAATCACGTTGTTGTTGATTGCTTGATTGATCCAGTTGAAGGACAAGCTTGCCTGATTGCCACAGAAGGCGTCGACCAGGCCTGACGCAGGCAGCGAAGCACTCGCAGAGTTATTGCTCGAGTTGTTATCGGTCTGAGTCAATGCGCTGATCGTTGCCGTGTTGGTGATGGTGGTTCCGACCGTGCCCGCATTG
>MFGX01000101.1:0-217 GCA_001778455.1 Candidatus Fraserbacteria bacterium RBG_16_55_9
GCTTAGTCATCTCACCAATACCCATGCCGTATAACGATCCTGTGGTGATTGTGTACGGAATCACCACATAGGGCCAACGCTGATGGAAGAACCAATTGTACCGAAGCTGAAGCAAAGTGCGAGTTGGTCGATGGTAAGTAGCAACCACTCTTTCCGGCAACCCATCACCGTCAATATCGTAGTCACACCATGCTTCGTGAAGCACGATGTCTTGAGT
>MFGX01000101.1:278-3344 GCA_001778455.1 Candidatus Fraserbacteria bacterium RBG_16_55_9
CTGCTGGAGGGCAACTTCTGACTAGCCAACGCCTTGACATTCGCAAGTTTGCCACTGTGTTCGAGAATCAACAGGTGTTCATACACCACACGTTGACGCTCAATCACAATTGGGCAGTCTTGAATGTCTTGGTAGCCCGGAGGAAATAGCAGGTCACCAAGACTAACTCCTATGACCCGAGGACCAGCAAAGACAACGTCATCCTTCGTGATAACAGCAAACTGATCATCGTATGTCTTGTGTTTGCGAGTAATCTTATCGTACACAACTTTGAAGACGCACGTACCCAGCTTTGAGCACTCAAGTAAACGTGGAGACGAGACTCGTCGCAGCTTACTCTTATGCTTGTGATAGAAATCAATAAACGCTGAGAGCGAGGACGCTTTAGTAGACAAGTCCCTACGCAGCGGCTTGACTGTGAAGATTGGGTCCTGCTTGAAGATTCCTGTGTCCAATCTGGCATGGATAGGATCTACTGCCATGCCAATCACAGGAATTACATCCATACACCCGCCCACAAACGGAGGAGTAGAGATTGTACCATCATCCTGGCCGCGATACGCTTCCTCAATCTTTGCCCAAGCCTGTTGACGAGGAAGCTGATCAGCTTCCAACTCCATAATCCAGTCATCGAGCCACGCACAAAACTTTGTTTTTGCTTCGTCACTCAGCTTGATAAGTGGTGCGGGGTAAGCAGCAGGCACCGGAGCAACAGCAGCACTGCTATCAAGCTCACTTGGATCAAGTGGGGTGGTAGTCGAGCTTGCAGCCAACACCGCGGGAGCCGGCGCACCCTGAAAGAGGAGCTCAGTTGGAGACGTCATGAGCAATCACTCCCTAAAAGACAAGACAAGGCGCGCTCCATGGAAAGACACTGGCGCTGGGCGACTGCAGTGCGCGTGGCAGGCGTCGTGCCAGGTTGGGATTCAAGGCGTCAGCCACGCTTGCCCCGTTTGATCTTCACGGTCCCTGAATGCAACTCGCTCTGGAGCTTGGCCTTCTGGGGCTTGCTCAGAGGAGAGCCTTTGCTCAACAAGTACCTGACCTGGCGCTGACTCTTGGCTTTTAGCATTAGGCCGCTCCTCTCATCCAAGGATGGGCATGAGTGTGGCAGTCTCGGCAACGGGCCTCGCCATTGGAGAGTTGCAAAGCCCGTCTGGGCTCCCGGCTGACAGGCCGCTTGTGATGAACGATCAGGCCAATTACCGATCCACACTTGACACACTGCCGGTCACGGGCGAAGATGGCCCGGCGGAAGTCTTGGTACTCGGCCGTCATCGCCAGAACCCGTCTGAGCGACGCCCATTTGACCAGAAACACCTTGCGCTGAATCCGCCGGGTGTACCTGAGCTCAAGCAGCTTGACCAGTTTGTCAACGACCTCAGCCGCTGGCTGCGTGCTTATCCCGATTTGGATAAGGGTCACATTACCCCCTCCTAGCCAATTTGGTAGTCCACAAACTTCCCGTACCGGTGATCGTCAGGGTCCCACCCGACGTCGTCTGGATGGGGCATGTGGCCACGATCATCAGGCTTGGCCAGCAGAGCCACTTCTGGCGCCCGTTGGGGAAGCATCAACCTGCGAAGCACTTGCTGCTCAACTTCCCTGAATCGGTCAAGCCGCTCCTGACTCAACACTCCACGCCAAAGCTGTTGGTGGAGTGCCAGAGCATCCGCGGCGTCATCATTCTTACCCAGCGGGTAGTCGTCAAGCTCCTGACGAAGGATCATCTGGATGGGATCGAGATACAAATGCCCTGTGGCGGCCACTGCTTGCAACCCACGGATGTGAGGCTTGCCCGGCCCACCAGGCTTCACTGGCACCACTCGCACGTACAATCCCGCGAGCTCCAGCGCCGCCTGGAGATGCCACTTGATTGACATCTCGTAGCCAACTTTGGGTATCCCCAGCACCCGGGGCCTGAACCGCCTGACTACCTCTACCAGCTTGCTGACTACCGTTGTTGGGTTACTGCGCTCGGCCCACGCAACCAGGACAACCACGTCTCCGGTCTCTGTGCATCCCGTTACAGTGATTGCATCTCGGTCGCTGTCCTGCTTCTCTCCATACCGCGAGTCGATCGTCGCGGTGATGTCAAGCTCTCCGAGCTGGACAGTCTTGACTGCCCCTTCTTTGCTCAGCAAGGTCAGCTCAGTTTGATCAGCATCAGCCCATTGCCAGAATCGCAGGTCTTCGACGTTGAAATCCTGCCGGGCGGAGTCTCGTGGGTTGTTCATCATCAGGCAGGACCACTTGTAATCGGACTTGTACGAAGTGCGAATCTCTGAAAGCACCTGCGGACTGAAGCGTTCGGGCCAGATTGGCTTGCCATCTTCGATTGCAGCCCGGATGAACTTGGCAAGATGGCTACCAAGCTTCTGTTCCATATGACTGTAGATGTCAAAGATCGCCCACCGCGTCCCAGTCAGATTCATCGTGTCCACGCCCGGATCAACCATTAGGTTCTTGAACTCGCTGATCCGATCAATGGCATCTTGCATTACCAGATCAGACTTGGCGGCTTCCTCGCTGATCGGGTCGTCGTACTCCTGGTGGTTGTAGTGGCCTGATGTGGCGGCGCCTGTCATGCCCAATGCGGTGATGGTCGGCTCGACGTACTGGCCCCGCCGGTTGAACAACAGCTCAAAGTTGTTCCACCCACCTTTTGGATCCAGACGGATGATGTGGGAGTATAGCGCTCGGAAGATTTTGTTGCTCTCGGCATGCTGCTTGATGAGGCCCAGGAACCGCTCGGCGTTTCTGCCTGTCTCGTTTCGCAGCAGGATGCGAGTCTCTGGATTGCGTACGACTCTCTGCATCGTACCGGCAATGGTGATAAGGCTAGTCTTCAGGTGCCCACGGGGCATCAGGGTAAGCTTGATTCGGCTTCGGTTCCGATCGTGCCAGGCGCAGAGAGGTCCGTGGCACGATGCGGTCACATCTCTGTACCCAAGTACCCCTCTGGCAAAAGCAAACAGGTCGCTTGAGAACTTGACTGCCAAGTCCCGCCTGTAGTCTTCAGGCAGTCGCACGACCTCTTCGTCGAGATCGGGAAGGTCTACTGGC
>MFGX01000101.1:3447-4725 GCA_001778455.1 Candidatus Fraserbacteria bacterium RBG_16_55_9
GGCAAGCGGTCCTGCAATTCGCCACTCTGTGAGTCGCAGGCTGCCGTCAGGATCCTGAGCCGCTTCCCATCTGCCGAATCTGACTGACATCTTCGCCAGCTTTCAGTTGGTGTGTGGGAGGGACTGCGATTGGTGCTGATTGATCTCCGGGATGGATAAAGTCTCCATCCCCAATCCCTGCTTGCTCCATCCGAACTCGGATCTCTGCTGCCTCCACCAGCGCGGCCGCCAGGAGCTTGGCTGCTTCGGGATCAATTGTGCCGGCGATCTGTTGATGACGCTGAACTTTCGATGTCTCTGGGTTGCGGTCTGCAAGGTCCTGGGCTGCTTTGAGTTGAAGCTCTTCTTTCTCTGCTCCGTGCATCAGTCCGCGTATCTTGCGGATGGCCTCCCGACCAATTGTCTGCATGGTGACTGAGAGGTCAATCCCCTTGTTCGCGACTGCCAGGTCAACTTCGTCCATGAGTCTCTTGGCTTCCAGGTTCAAGTTCTTGATGTGAGAGAGGTGATGCTCATCAAGCCCGAATGCCTGGGCCGCGACTCGTTGTGTAGCGGCTCCCTGTGCCACAAGCCGCAAGGCGTGCTTCATCCTTGGCCTGAGGGCTTGGTTTCGCATCCCTTCGTATGCACGAACTGTGCTTTCCTTCACAGTGTCCTGTTTGGTGGAAATCCACTACCCCACGCTTCTCTGGTCTGAACATATTACAAGACCCCCCACTTGTCAATAGGCATTTGGCCAGTGATCCGGATTTGGATAAGTGTGGCAATGGCTAAGTGCGAAGTTGTGAGTGAGTGGGTTTTTGGGACTGTAATTTGTTGAGGACCGCTACTCCTATCTCTGCGCTCCCGTTTCGGGGTATCCGGGGGTGCTGTCGAGATGGTGTCGGGACGAGTTGGCACCGTCGCGACAGCTCCGGCGCTCGTGGCACTGTCACGACAGCTCCCGATCCCATGTCCAGGTGCTCAGAAACTAAGCGGCTACCCATGGTCGCCAGGGTGGTGGCACATTGCAGCATGGCAAAATGCCAACCCCGCTCAATTCTTTGACGCTCACAAAATGGGACAGGTGTGTCCACAAAAAGGGACAGGGCCTAAATCGTTGTGCCACAACGAGTTAGCCCGCATTGCAACGGTTTGTTCGGTGCCTGTTCGGGCCGTTCATGAGCATGGACACAATGTCCCGAAGCTGTAACCCATTGCCATACAACGACTTGCGTCGTTTCAACCCTGTGGCATGGCACCTGCATCATGACATGGTGTCCACGACGACAATGGTCG
>MFGX01000101.1:4822-5656 GCA_001778455.1 Candidatus Fraserbacteria bacterium RBG_16_55_9
CTACCCACAACGTGAGGTGTCACAATGTCACGCAACACCACGATTTCCGAGGCCGTCCGCGAGGAAGCCACGGCGGCAGGGTTCACGATCGCCATCGAACCCGTGTCTCGCCAGCGCGGGGAAAACAGGTCGGACGTTCGCCCCATCGGTGACGCCCCAATCCTGACGGCCGTTGACCTGGATAAGGTCCAGGCGTTCGGCATGACCCCGCTCCGGTTCTTGAATGGTGGCCAGTCCTTCCGAGTTGCTCAGCAAGAGGTCATGAGGCATGGCATCGAAAAGGGCCTGTCGAACGACGACATAGTTCGGGCCGAACTGAACACGGCGCGCAAGATCACCGCTCGGGCCGTGCTCACGGTCGAGAAGCGTATTTACCTCGGCCCGAATGGCGAGGAGTTCACCACGAAAGACGAGGCCCTCGAGGCCTGGCAGCAGGCGTAGCTTCAATGTCACCGCGCCACGGTTGAGCAAATAGGGATCAAATCCTGGGGCGACACTTAGATGGTGTCCAGCGGATTACCAACTTGCCATTGACAAGTGGGCAACCTGGTGTTACCTTTTAATATGGACCCAAACCGTGAGGAAACTGGTATGGCCACTGATCGGGTAGACGTTCCTTACTCCGGCCCTGAGGGCTTACTGTCATTCTTCTTGACGCTCAAGAAGTTGTCAGAGCCCTGGGCGATGAGCAATCAGCCCAAAGCGCTGGAGCAACTCGACTGGTACCTAACTTGCTTAGGTGCCAGGATCAATCCCCTCAAGCCTCGACCGTGTGAGAAGTGCGGTGTCAAGTCGTTCGCTTTCGTTCGAGTGCAGAGCAAGCTGATTTGCCAG
>MFGX01000101.1:5675-5944 GCA_001778455.1 Candidatus Fraserbacteria bacterium RBG_16_55_9
TGATTCAACACTCAACAGTGAGGTGAGTTGTGGAAGACAGTCCCATGCGCTGGCGACCCATGTGTGTCCGCTGCGGGCGCGCAACCAGGGTCAAAGATGCCCATTTTCTGTCCGACCAAGACAACCCCGAGGAGTCAACCAAGTGTCTGTGCTATGATTGTGCAGACATAATCCTCACTGAGGCCGTTGAGGCCTTGGGAGGGCTGTAGTATCTGCTCAACAATTGAGCACAGCCCAGATGGGCTGGACCTCCCAGAGCCCAGATGGGG
>MFGX01000101.1:5975-6356 GCA_001778455.1 Candidatus Fraserbacteria bacterium RBG_16_55_9
GTGGGGTATTGCCATTGGGTATGGGACCATTTGTCCCAGAGACCTCCCAGTATGTTACCTGCTTGTGTGGTGTGTATGTGTGTGAGGAGGAAGTAAGCCGTAAGCTGGGAGGGGCTGAGAGGTGCTTAAGAATCGAGCGGGGTGCTTAAGAGTTGAGCACCCACAATGGACATACCCCATCAGACTACTCTGGGAGGGAGGTAGGGGGTCTGGGGCTGAGAGCTGGGAGGTTCGGGCGCTCTGGGCTGTTGCCAAGACCATCTGGGAGGTAGGCAAGTGCTCTCTGGGCTGTGGATGAGGTTCATCTGGGCTGCGGGTAGTATCATCTGGGCTTGACAACTATCGGGTCTGATGGTATCTTTGAGGCATGGAAATTGGGAT
>MFGX01000101.1:6367-6448 GCA_001778455.1 Candidatus Fraserbacteria bacterium RBG_16_55_9
AGCCTCTCCATGAAGGACAAGCGTGATCTCATGGAAGCGGCTGTGGTGGAGTGCCAGGCCCGCGGAATCGAGCTGACGACG
>MFGX01000101.1:6458-6609 GCA_001778455.1 Candidatus Fraserbacteria bacterium RBG_16_55_9
GAGGTTGGAGAGCATGGCCAGCAGATGGTGTCCTTGGAGGAGTTGGGTTAACACAACTTCCCATCTGGTAAGGCTGGTCTGAGACGTCGGGTGACTAACCCAGATCTCACACTTGCCAAGCAGGGTTCAAATCCCTGCCGAGGAATTGAGC
>MFGX01000102.1:0-3353 GCA_001778455.1 Candidatus Fraserbacteria bacterium RBG_16_55_9
CTCTCAACGGCATTCGATATGCCAACTCTCATGGGGCTGGACTCCGATCACCCACTATCTTTGGGTGAGGTGGGCGTCGAAGGTGTGGCCATTGACACCCTTAAGGACTTCGAGATTCTCTTCGCGGGGATTCCGCTCGATCAAGTGAGCACAAGTTTCACAATCAATCCCAGCGCCCCGGTGATCTATGCCATGTACATTGCCATGGCTGATCAGCAGGGAGTCCCTCGTAACAAGATCCGTGGCACGATCCAGAATGACATGCTAAAAGAGTTCATCGCCCAGAAGGAGTGGGTGGTGCCGCCGAAACCCGCCATGGGTCTCATTGTCGATGAATTCGAGTACGGGATCAAAGAGACCCCAAAGTTTAATCTAATCAGCATCTCGGGTTATCACATCCGTGAGGCGGGTTCTACAGCAGTGCAAGAGTTGGCCTTTACGCTGGCGGATGGCATGGCGTATGTGGAAGCGGGGATGGAGCGGGGGTTGAATGTGGATGAATTCGCCCCTCAGCTCTCCTTCTTCTTCAATTCGCACAACTCTCTCTTTGAGGAGATCGCGAAGTTCCGAGCCTCCCGGCGCATCTGGGCGCGAGTGATGCGCGAGCGCTATGGTGCCAAAGACCCGCGCTCCTGGACGCTGCGCTTTCATACCCAGACAGCCGGATGCTCACTCACAGAGCAGCAGCCGCTAAACAACGTCATTCGAGTCACGATTCAAGCGCTGGCGGCTGTGCTGGGAGGGACGCAATCGCTCCACACCAATTCCTACGATGAGGCTCTGGCGCTCCCCACAGAAGAAGCGGCTCGAATCGCGCTTCGCACCCAGCAAATTATCGCCGATGAGAGCGGCGTGGCGGACGTCATCGACCCCTTGGCTGGAAGCTACTTCATCGAGAGTCTCACCTCCCATGTGGAAGAGGAAACTCTGGAATACATCCACAAGATCGAGAAGATGGGCAATGGTTCCATACTGAAAGGCGTGCTGCGCGGCATCGACGACGGCTTCTTTCAGAAGGAGATCGCTCAGGCGTCGTATCTCTACCAGAAGCAGATCGAATCGGGCGAGCAGACGATCGTGGGCGTGAACAAGTTCGCCACCGACGACGGCCACAAGCCCAACATTTTAAGAGTAGATCCCGAGATCGAGAAGCGCCAGGTCGAGCGCACGAAGCGTATCAAGCGCGAGCGGGATAACAAACGCGTGGAGAGGTGCTTGAGCGATTTGCGTGACGCCGCGAAGAGCAAAAAGAACACCATGCCCTACATCGTCGAAGCTGTGAAAGCGTACACCAGCGTGGGCGAGATCATGGATGTATTCCGTGAGGTTCACGGGGTCTACCGCGAGCCTGCGATGATTTGAGATGAGTGCACCCAAAACGAAAGCAAAAAAGATTCGTGTCTTGATGGCCAAGGCGGGATTAGACGGCCACGATCGTGGAGTGAAGGTCGTGGCGCGGGCACTCCGCGATGCCGGAATGGAAGTCATCTACACGGGATTACACAATACACCAGAACAAGTAGTGAGGGCAGCGTTGCAAGAAGACGTGGATGTGATTGGCGTTTCAATTCTTTCTGGAGCTCACATGACGCTCTTTCCCCGCATTGCGAAACTACTGAAGGAACAGAAGATGGACGATGTCATCTTGATGGGCGGCGGGATCATTCCTGAGGAGGACAAAGAAGAGTTGAAGAAGCTAGGCGTGCGAGAGATCTTTGGCCCTGGGGCTTCGACTCAAGAGATCATCGAGTTTATACGCAAAGAAGCCCAGAAATAGAAGAGATGCACTGTCGCCGATGATCACCACATCGGACGTTCTCAACATGGCTTATTCCCTGTCCCAAATGATATCTTCATCCACAAAAGGGGGCGTCGAGAACAGAATAAACTCTAGAGGTTCGCCTCCCATGCGTTCGAGTTGGTATTTCACACCTTTAGGGACGATCACAATTTGACCAGGGCCAACCTCAGTATTCAGTGAGCCAATCGTCGCCTGCGCTCGACCCTTCAGAATGTACATCAGGTGATTCTCTTTGAGAGAGTGGTGCAGCTCCACTTTGTCACTCACCCGGAAGAGCTCCACGCTGCCCGTGGGCTTCATCTCTGCTACAACCGTGAACTCAAGACCCTTTGGGCTCTGAGTAAGCCCCTGAGCCATGCGCTGTGCCACATCCACAACCATGGGCTTGAGAACACCCGGAGGGCGATCTGGGGGCTCCGCGGGCACTACTCCCTCCACCGTGGGCGGTGGAGTCGTAAAGACGAGCAGCTCCAGGGGTGTATCTCCGCTGAGTTCTAAACGAATGGGCGTCCCTGCGAAGACGATCAGCATCTTTCCCGGCGCCAATACAAATTCTTCGTCATGGGAGATTGCCTTGCCCTGACCTCCCAGCACAAACAGGACCTCGTTGCTTGTCTGGTGGTAGTGGATGGCTGTGGCCGTTCCGATACGCAGAATGGAGAGGCTGCCGGTACCGACCTCGGCAAGTGGCATGACGGCCACGGCTTAGTCCGTGTGAAACTGAGATAAGATCTGTTCAGCAGAAATCACTTTCGCTTCCAGCGCCGGACCAGAGCTTGGAGCTTGGAATATGCCCCCAAAGAGGAGCACGAGAAGTGCGACAAGAGCAACGCCGTACACCCAGATGGGTACGTTGGGCACCTCAGTCTACTTCCTCCTTGCGAATCTCTTCTAAGCTCTCCACCGCGCGGCGCAGGTGTGTGATGACGATCGAGCCGCCTACCACTAATGCTACGTTGAAGGCCTCGAAGAATTCTTCATCCGTATTCATTCGCTTGCGGTATTCATGGAACGTTTTCAGTCGACTTGCCATGATGAACTCATCTCCTGAGATTAGGAATCCATATGTGCTTGCATGAAGTTCAAGATGCTTTCGGTCGTCACGTCACCCGGTCGCCCAATGCTTGTGATGATCGAAATGTGATCTTTGGCAGGGATATCCAGGATCTGCACCTCAGAGATATTCTGGTGAAGAAGTGTGAACAACTCGACGGATTGCGCGTCTGCCGTCGGGTAATCGTACTGAGCATACGTGATGAGGAACGGCGGCTGTTTCTCATCCACGTGAGCGACGGGGGAGGCCTCGCGGCGCGAGGCCGGGTCGCTTGTGAAGACCGAGTCAAAGCCGGGAATGGTGTTCAGGTCATAGACGCCGCTGATGGGCATCGCCCCTCGGATGAGATCTGTGGATAGACCTTCCGCTTTAAGGTACTGCTCATCGAGCGCAAGGAGCGCTGTGAGATGGCCCCCGGCGGAGTGGCCCGTCACAAAAACCCGCTCTGGGTTACCGCCATGCTGAGCGATGTTTCGATAGATCCAAGCGAAGGCGCGA
>MFGX01000102.1:3365-3661 GCA_001778455.1 Candidatus Fraserbacteria bacterium RBG_16_55_9
ACATCTTGAATGTGCCCAGGGTGCCGGACTTGTGGAGTGAGCCGGTAGCTGATCACGACGGTGATGAAACCCTGGCCTGCGAAGGCACGCCCCAAGTGCGCATAGAGGCTCTTGTCGCCGCTCTGCCAGCCTCCGCCGTGGACAAACATCAAGACAGGTGCATTCGGGAGACCCTTTGGCTGGTAGATGTCCAACACGTGCTTCTTGGGATTGAAGCCGGGACCATTGTAATAAACGATGTTCGTGGCGACCTCCACCTGATAGGGTGATGAAGCCTGCGCCCAAGACGGCTGCTG
>MFGX01000102.1:3667-6922 GCA_001778455.1 Candidatus Fraserbacteria bacterium RBG_16_55_9
AGAGATAGATTCAGGGAAGCGAAGATCGCGACCAGAAGACATATGTTGATAGCTCTTCGCATCGACAGCAAGCGTGCTATGGGGATCCCCTTTCGCTACGGCATGTGAGCTTTCAGTTGAAGCTCTTTATCGGGAGCGGCTGCCAACCAACGAATCAGCTTTACAAGTTCAGTCTTGGCTGTGCTGAAAATCACTTCGCCCGCTTCACGGCTGGCCTCTCGGGGGTCCAAGGTAGCCCCACTCTGTGAAAAGTCTGCCGTGTCGTAGGGCAGCTGTGCGCCATGCTTGACGATCCCAAATACCTCTGAGGCTCCGCGCGCTGCTTCCTCCAGCGCTCGCTTATCTACAAGTTCTTCGTTGATCAACCAGATCATGGACGTCTCGCCTGCACCCGCATGCGACCCCCGGCTCGTAAAGAGCTTCTCGAATACGTTTAATACTTCGGGGTCGAGCCACCACTGCCAGACGACGGCGTAGGTCCCCTGGAATCGAAGTTCGCGACAGATCTCTTGTAGCGCTGCTCCGTTTCCTCCGTGTCCGTTGACGAAGATGAGTCGTTTTATGCCATGCATGGCTACGCTCAGAGCGAGATCCTTCATATAGGCGCGAAAGGCATCTGAAGATATGGAAAGCGTGCCCCAGAACTGAAGATGGGCCGGTGAGATCCCCACAGGGATGATAGGAGTGCAGATGACTCCTGTCTCTTCTGCAGAACTCTCGGCGAGGGCTTCCGCGGTCATAAAATCTGTTCCCAACGGTAAATGGGGTCCGTGCTGCTCCGTAGAGCCCACAGGAATGAGAGCGACTTTCGCCTTCCGGAAGAGTTCACGAGCTTTAGTCCAAGAGTAGCGTTCGAGCATGTTCCTCCTCTTGTTGTAGATCAGAAGCCGGGATAGCTTTCGATCACATCTATTGGAAAGGAATCATCGGGCAGCCAGGGCACAACCTCAATCTCATAAAGCCCTCCCGAGCCTCCATAGATGAGGAGCTGTGGGTATAGAGTTCCGTTATCTTGCCAGAATTGCTGTAGCTCATTCCCGCTGAAGACCCAGGCCCACTCATACTGATCTGGCTTATGTGGCTTCAAATATTTCTGACCGTATGGCCAGCTCTTCACCCGCACGTTGTCATACTGTGCCTCTTCTTCATCTGAGAGCTTCCTCACAAAGAGCGTTGCTTGCTGAGCGCGGTACTCTTCCGCGCGCGGGTGATCGTAGCTCTCAAAGAGATCAAGGATAGCCTGCCATGCCTGAGCATCGCTCACGTAGTTGAAGTAGACCCTTACTTCTTTGAGGGCTGCTCCTCTCTCCATCCGCAATACTATATAAGGTGCATCGGCGATGATTGGCTCACCCGGTCGTGGCTCTCGGCTGGCAAGTCTGTCAAAGCCGAGTTCTTCCACTCGCTTGAGAAGCGCTTGTCTTTCCGATTCAGATAGTTTCACTGTGCGGACATGTTGCTCGGAAGAATTTGGCACTGTCTTGAGGTAAATGGCCGTGCCGTCTTTGTAGAGACTAAAAGGAGGCACGCGCCCGAACTCCACCGTCCATCTTCGGGGAGCGAAGGTAGGTTCGTACTCCAACTGGAGCTCAAGCTCCGGGATAGGGGTTGTAGCGGCCCATTGCCGGTGCTCTGCTGCAAATCCAACCTCGTACGTTCGAGGAATGCTCGGGATCGCAATCCAGTTGCGATTGGAGATCAGCATCTCGCACAGCCCGAAGCTCTGCATGACGACCACAAAACGTATAAAGCGCTCTACATCGTTGCGATTGACGATCTTCTGGAAACGTGCGCTGCAGCCACCCCCTTGTACGAGTTGACCCAGAATGGTGTACTTGCTTAGATCCACCGGAGGCTGGCGAGTGAGATTCTTACACTCAGGGGTGCCCAGAAAGCTTTGAGGTGGATTGAAGAGGGCTGCATATTCTATGGGATTGCGAATGATGTGTGAGTCCACGCCTTCGGGGAAGACGATGCAATGGAGTTCACTCATGCTGAGATCTTCAAAGAGAACGGGGCTTGGGGTGAAGTCGGGTGAGAGAGAATCGAGCAGGTCGCACCCGCTAAGCCCGAGAGCGCCGAAAACGAAGAGCAAGCACGTGGCTTTGCGCATAATGATTCGCCTCAATGCATTCATTATATGCACGGTGGCGGATTTGAGTCAACGGTTGAACGCAATGCCTCTAGAAATGTGATCCTCGTCCTATTCGCGCAGAACCTCCATTGAATATCGTATAAGGGAAGGAAAGGGGGTGCCTCAGGTGGTGAAACGAAAGAAGACGACCAAGAAGCTAACCACCAAGAAGACGACCAAGAAGAAGGGGACCAAGAAGAGAAAGTGAGTGGCTTCCATCCACTCACGGTATTGGGAGAGGCCGCTGTATTCATGCAGTGGCCTCTCTGTTTTACCCATCTCTACGTTCTTATCGCTTGGCAAGGCGTTCGTAGTGTCGTCGCGCTTTGTCACGGTTACCACAATCACTCATAGCGCACCACCGACGGCTCCGGTTCGTGCTGCGGTCGAGAAACAACCAGCCACAACCCTTGCTGGCACACACTCCCACTCTTCTCCATTCCTCCAAGATGAGAAGATCAGCGGCATCTCGTGCAGACACGACTGGATGCCGAAAACTACGTAAAGCGGCTATCGCAGATCTGTTAAGGCATCATACGACGCTCTTCCGCGCCACACGTCTCGTGCTCGACACGGGGATTCACTACAAACGCTGGACACGGGAGAGGGCCATGGCGTACGCACGGGACAACCTGGGTACGCCATTACAGAACGAGATCGATCGGTATATCGTCTGGCCGGGCCAAGCGTGCACGTACAAGATCGGGGAGCTTAAGATTCTCGAGTTGCGCGAGAAGATGAAGCAGGCACTGGGAGAACGCTTTGACATCAAAGCGTTCCACAACCTGACCTTGATGAACGGTGGCATGCCGCTCGCCCTGATCGAGCAAGTGGTGGCTCGCTACATTGAAGAGCAAATGAAGGCGAGGCCGCTAACTCATAATTAACGGACAGAGCAGGCGCATGATTCTGGTCTTCGGTGGCATGAATAGGCTCTTCATATGCAACGATGAAGCCGGAGGGTGAGATTTCGTCAACCCCCAATAGCTAGATAGTTCCACAAGATAAATGAACACTCGTTGGTTAAGGAGGGGGACGTTGCAAGGCTTGGTAGTCCTTGCCCAACGTGAGATGAAAGGGTTGGCGCTCTCCCAGATAG
The DNA here is from genome assembly GCA_001778455.1 of Candidatus Fraserbacteria bacterium RBG_16_55_9. Lineage (GTDB taxonomy): Bacteria > Bipolaricaulota > Bipolaricaulia > RBG-16-55-9 > RBG-16-55-9 > RBG-16-55-9. The sequence goes on from MFGX01000102.1 coordinate 6,901, forward strand.
CGCGCGGCCGATTACATCCTGA
>MFGX01000102.1:6940-8129 GCA_001778455.1 Candidatus Fraserbacteria bacterium RBG_16_55_9
CGTCTGGGCCTGTGACAATCCTAGAGACCGCTGCATCATCAAGCTCTTCGCATACACCGGCATGCGCAGAGAGGAGCTGCCACAACTCGACATTCAGGATTTAGATTTCGAGCGCAACCGCATCCACATCCGCGAGGGAAAGGGGGATAAATCCCTCGTCATTCCCGTAGCCCAGAGCGTGATGGCTGACCTGAAGTTTCTCATCCAAGGGAGACAGAAAGGGCCACTGTTTCTCTCCCAGAAGGGCGGACGTATTGCCCTAACCCACTTCAACTGGATCGTAAGCAAAGTGGGGGAGAAGGCGGGAGTCAAGAACCCCAACCCGAGGCGCAGGTGATCAACCCGCACTTGTTCCATCACAGTTTCAGCCGCAACGCACTCAGCGCAGGCATGGACATCCGCAGAGTGAGTCAGATGCTCGGACACTCGTCGATCAAGACCACCGTGGATGTGAATGGCACACCCTCCCTAGATGAGACCCAAATGGATGATTGCGGATCGAAGTGCAGTTCTGCCAAAGTAGTTCCCCACCATGTTGACTTCACCTGAGAACCTGATAAACTGATTGCATAAGGAGGGAGAACTTGCCTGTGGTAAAGGTTATGAAAGGCCGCCAGGTGGTCATCCCGAAAGAGCTTTTCGAGGAACTCGATCTCAAAGAGGGCGACTACTTGGAAGCCAGAGTCAAGCGGGGTCAACTCGTCTACGCCCCCAAGAAGCTCATTGACCGGGATATTGCGGAGGCCCTACAGGATATTGAGGAAGGGAGAGTCTACGGGCCTTTTGACAGCGTTCAGGAATGGCTTGAGTCGCTGAAGAAGAAGTCGTGAGGTTCCTTGAGAGTCACAGATTCCGGCGACAGTACGAACAGGCCCCCCAATTGCGCCAAAGACAATTTCAAAAGCAGCTGGGCTTTTTGCTTCAAGATTTGCAGCACCCCTCCTTGCACACCAAGATCTACAACAAGAAGAAGAGAATCTGGCAAGCTCGGGTAGATGGAGGGTGGCGTTTCTACTTTCACATCCGAGGCAATACCATCTATCTCTTGACCATTCGACCGCATCCGAAATAGCATTCCTGAAGTTGCTTCAGATCCTCCTATTTCTGGGAACACAACCGCCCTTTCGCACTGACTGGAGCGAGACGTTAATTGACAGGTTACAGTCTGACCTTCCGAAGGAATAGGACA
>MFGX01000102.1:8138-8474 GCA_001778455.1 Candidatus Fraserbacteria bacterium RBG_16_55_9
CTGCGAATGCTAGTTTTTGTCCCTTCTGTTACATCTTGGCTAGCGGGAATAAGGTCTAGTGTTGAAGAGCAAGTCTGTCATCTCTCACAAGAGGCGCTGAGAGCAGATGTTGTACCAGCAGGTCTCGCCGGGCAAGAGGTGTGAAGATTGATTACTCTCTCTTGAGCAGTCTAATCCGTCGTGGTAACAGCCAGGATCGTCCACCCGATGCAGGCCTCCGTCGATGTCCTCTCACTTCCTGCGAGGGCATAGATCAGCTCCAGTGTGACGTAGTTACCCTGCATGCTCGTGATGCTAGCGTCTGCGCGTACCCGTTCCACCTCAGCCAAAGTCCTA
>MFGX01000102.1:8506-8610 GCA_001778455.1 Candidatus Fraserbacteria bacterium RBG_16_55_9
GGCCTCTGCATGAAGGACTTTCCTGCCAAATCCAATAGACAGCTTCTTCGTGCGCTCCTTCTCCGAGCCAGCTGGCCAACAATAGAAGTCCCGATAGATCTGGA
>MFGX01000103.1:0-1156 GCA_001778455.1 Candidatus Fraserbacteria bacterium RBG_16_55_9
GATGGTGGGGAATGAAGTGAAGATATGCACCGTCGATGTTCGGCAACCCAGCCGCCATGCTTACCTCCTTGGCAAGCGAAGGCCTGTGGCTTTGCGTCCCAACCTTTCGATTGGTTTGCCTTTATCAGGTATATCTATATGAAACTCTAGCACATAACTTGGGAAATGTCAAGAGAGGTGAGATCCATCACTTTAGATTTCCTCTCTACTCCTCGTGTAGAGCTTGGGTGCTCGGTGAAACGAGGAATGTGGGCTTCATTCGTGTACTGTGAACTTCCCGAGGCTTAGTGGGCTAGTCGTGAGGAAGTCCGTCCTTGATCTCTTCTCGTGAGATCGGTTATGATTGGGTCCGCTCAATTCGTGATCTCAAGGGTGAGGGGTACGTATGTCACTGCCTAAAGCCTACGACCATACAGGTGTCGAGGATCATTGGTATCGGTACTGGGAGGAGAAGGGATATTTTCGGGGTCAAGTCCACCCGAAGAAGGAACCCTTTTCCATTGTCATCCCACCGCCCAATGTAACGGGAGAGCTTCACTTTGGCCATGCGCTGAACAACACCTTGCAAGACGTCATAATTCGGTACAAGCGGATGGACGGCTGCGAAGCTTGTTGGTTTCCCGGTACCGATCATGCAGGAATCGCCACCCAGAACGTCGTGGAGCGTGAGCTGGCCAAAGAGAGCCTTACCCGCCACGACCTAGGGCGTGAGAAGTTTATCGAGCGAGTCTGGACCTGGAAGGAGAAGTACGGCCATCGCATTCGAGAACAACTGAAAGCCATGGGCTGCTCGTGCGATTGGGATCGCGAGCGTTTTACGCTGGATGAGGGTCTTTCCCAAGCCGTGCGCGAGGTCTTCGCTCGTCTGTACGAAGAGGGCTATATTTACCGTGGGGAGAGGATCATAAACTGGTGCCCACGATGCCAGACGGCTCTCTCTGATATTGAAGTCGTGGATGAGGAATCCGAAGGCAGGCTCTATCACATTGCATACCCCGTCGAGAACTCGGATGACGTCATTGTCATAGCCACGACGCGTCCGGAGACGATGCTCGCGGATACGGCTGTTGCCGTTCATCCCATGGACAAACGCTATCAGAGGTTCGTTGGGAAAACGGTCATTCTGCCGCTCCTTGGGCGCAAGCTGCCCATCATT
>MFGX01000103.1:1164-5818 GCA_001778455.1 Candidatus Fraserbacteria bacterium RBG_16_55_9
GGCCGTGGATCGCAAGTTTGGCAGCGGAGCACTCAAGGTGACGCCCGCCCACGACGCCGTGGACTTCGAGATCGCCCAGCGCCACAAACTCCCGCTGATCACCCTTTTCAATGCGGACGCCACGACCAACGAGCAAGCCGGACCTTACAAAGAACTAGACCGCTACGAATGCCGCAGACGCGTAGTAGAAGATTTGAAACGCGAAGGATGGCTCGTGGATGAAAAACCCTACGTCTATGCGATTGGTCACTGCCAACGCTGCCAGACGATTGTAGAGCCATTGCTGTCCAAGCAGTGGTTCATGAAGATGGAGGAGTTGGCAAAGCCCGCGATTCAGGCCGTGCGCAAGGGCAAGATCAAGTTCATCCCGGAACGATGGGAGAAGATCTACTTCGACTGGATGGAGAACATCCGCGACTGGTGCATCTCGCGCCAGCTCTGGTGGGGGCATCGTATCCCGGCTTGGCACTGTGATGCGTGCGGCAGAATCACGGTCAGCAGGGAAACGCCCAAAGCGTGTTCGGCTTGTTCTTCTGGGAATATTCAGCAAGACGAGGGCGTGCTAGACACGTGGTTTTCGTCAGCGCTCTGGCCCTTCTCCATCATGGGCTGGCCGGAGAAGACCTCTGAGCTGAAATACTTCTATCCCACGTCACTGCTCAGCACGGCTCCCGACATTATCTTTTTCTGGGTGGCACGCATGATCATGATGGGGCTCCATTTTATGGACGAAATCCCCTTTGGGACGGTCTTGTTCCACTCCATCGTTAAAGACGAGAAGGGACGCAGGATGAGCAAGTCGCTCGGCACCGGCATAGATCCTCTCGAGCTGAGAGATCAGTACGGGATGGATGCCGTGCGCTTTACGCTCGCTTCTTCGATGACGCAAGGCCAGGACCTCAAGCTTTCCATTGCGGATGTAGAGGGTGCCCGCAAGTTTCTGAATAAGATCTGGAACGCCACGCGCTTCGTGCTCATGAACCTCGAAGGTTTTTCAGTTACGGAACTGACGCCGAAAAAAATACCCCTTCAACTGGAGGATCGCTGGCTGCTCTCGAAGTTGGCTCGGACGATTGAGACGGTGAGGGCACGTCTTGATAGCTATGATTTTAATGTAGTGGGAAGCGTGCTCTATGATTTCGTCTGGCACGACTTCTGTGACTGGTATCTCGAGCTCATTAAGCCACGACTGACGGCCGAATCGCCGGACAAGAAAGCGGCTCAGTACGTTCTGCATTTGGCGCTGAGAGAAATCTTGAAGCTGCTCCATCCTCTGGTCCCCTTCTTGACAGAAGAGCTCTGGCAGAAGTTACCGGAGAAGGATGCCGAGAGCGTGATGATCGCACCCTTCCCTCGCGTGGAGTCGGCATGGATGGATGAAGAGGCAGAGCGATCGATGGGCATCTTGCAGGAATTGATCGTCTCCATTCGCACGATCCGCTCGGCACTGAATGTCCCTCCCGGGAAGCCGGCCAAAGTGCTCATTCGAACGGAAGAGGCTCCCGTGGAAGCGTTGATTCGAGAGCATGAGCACTTCTTTCTAGACCTGGCCTGGGTAGAGGAGCTAACTGTTGGCTCCAAAGTCCAGAGGCCCAAGCAAGCTCCCCGCAAGGTGCTGGAATACGCAGAGATCTTCGTTCCTTTGGACAGCTTAGTCGATCTTGATCGGCAGCGGGATCTCTTACGCCGCGAGCTGGAAGAGATCCGAAAGAAGCTGGAGAGCACGGATCGCCAGCTCAACAATGCCGAGTTCCTAGCGAAAGCGCCCAAGGAGATCATTGGCAAGGAGAAGGCGAAATCCGAAGAACTGGCCGCGAAGGTAGAGCGCTTGGAAAAGAATCTTGAACTCTTCGCGATCGAGTCATGAGAACAGGTAGGGAGGTACACCCCATCGTGCAGGCTGACGTGACATTACCCGGTTCTGCGGATATGAGCGCGCGTCTCTCTGACGTTCGCCAACGCGAGCTGCCTCGACACATCGCGATCATCATGGACGGCAACGGTCGCTGGGCCAAGCTGCGCGGCCAGTCACGCATGAGCGGTCACCATCAGGGCATGGAAGCAGCCGAGCGCATCGTGCGCTTTGTAGGTGAGGACCTGGGAATCAAGTATCTGACGTTATATGCTTTCTCGACCGAGAACTGGAACCGGCCTCCTGAGGAAGTCCAATACCTCATGGATCTGATCCGCGAGTTTCTCGATGAGAAGCTCAAGATGCTCCTGGAAAACGAAGTACGGCTCCGAGTCTTGGGTGATGCGGACGGGGTGCCCGCTCCCATTCGTGCGGAGATCGAGCGCGCCATGAAACTGACGGAGTCGAACCAGCGCTTTCACCTCAACATTGCCTTCAACTACGGGGGACGCCAAGAGATCTTGCGTGCGGTTCAGCAGATCGTGCACGATCGTCTGAATGGCGACTTGAATGGCGACCCAATTGACGAAGCTCTCTTCCGCCGGTATCTCTACACAGCGGATCAACCGGACCCCGACCTGCTCATCCGCACGAGCGGTGAGGAACGCATCAGCAATTTCTTGCTCTGGCAGATCGCGTATGCGGAGTTCTGGGTCACAAAGACGCTCTGGCCCGACTTCAAGCCGGAGGAATTGCTCGATGCCATCGAGGCCTATCAATGCCGCCAGCGTAAATTCGGTGCCGTCGTAGAACCCTAGCGCATGGCGGGATTCATCCTGAGAGTTCTTACTCTTCTATTAGGCATCCCCTTACTGCTCGGCTGGCTCTGGATTGCGAAAACATACGATCAATTCTGGCTTGTTCTGCTTTTGCTGGCGCTTGTGACAGCAGCAGCGAGTTGGGAATATGCCAAGCTCGTCGCACTAAGCGGTATCCCTCTGGAACGCCTCACATTCGCCGTTGTGAGCGTCTTGACAGTCGTGGCGTATGGTGCCTTGAGCGAAGCCCACACATCGCTGATCTTCATTGCGGGGGCACTGCTCTTCATTGTGGGATACTTGCCGCGCTCAGAGGGCTTGCAATGTGCCGCGAGCGCCCTCTTGGGATTCTTCTATCTCCCATATCTTCTGCATTTCTTTTTCCCACTCTTTCAAACTGAGCAGGGATATTATTACACGCTATTGCTACTGTTGCTCGTCTGGGCATATGACACTGGGGCCTACATCGTGGGCTCTCTCTTGGGCAAGCACAAGCTCTTCCCACGGCTGAGCCCCAAGAAGAGTTGGGAGGGAGTGTTTGGTGGCTGGTTCCTCGCGTTTGTTGCTGGATGGCTCTCGTTCTTGTGGATACCGTGGGCTTTTTCATTACCAGATGCTGCACTTCATGGGTTCGCGCTCTCGCTACTTATCAGTGTTTTCGCCCAGCTAGGAGATCTCTTTGAGTCGAAGCTCAAGCGTACAGCCAGCGTGAAAGATTCCGGCGCATTCTTCCCTGGCCATGGGGGGATGTTAGATCGCATTGACAGTCTGCTCTTTGCGCTCCCGGCCTTCTACTTCTACGTGCATTACGTCCTGAAATGGGTGTAATCACATGAGCGCACTATGGCGTTTCAGTAAGGCCGAATGCCTGAATGATCCTGCGCTGAATTACGTGCTAGACCGCGCGATTGCCGAACATGTAGCAGAAGGATCAGTGCCAGCGACCGTGCGTTTCTGGCAACCAGGTCGCTGCTTGGCTGTCGGACGCTTCGAAAGCCGCCTCCCCCACTTTCAAGAAGCTGTCCAACATATAAAGAGTCAGGGCATAGAGATCGTTCAAAGGGTGAGCGGGGGCAAGGCAGTCTGGCAGGATATTGGTTATCTCAATTTCTCTGTGATTGCTCCCAAGCAATCTCTCAAAATCGGAATTCCCGAGACCTATCGAAAATTCTCTGAGGGCTTACAGTTAGGGCTAGGAAGCCTGGGGGTAAAGACAGAGTTCAAGCATGTGCAAGGAGCTTTCTGTGACGGACCGTATGATCTGGCAGTGAATGGCAAGAAGCTCGTGGGAACGGCTCAAGTGCAGAAGCGAGGATTTATCATCGTGCACGGGACGATTCTTGTCGATGGCAATCTAGATGAGATGATTGCACGAATCTCGGAGTTCTATGAATATGCAGGGCAATTGACTCGACTGAGAAAAGAGACTATGACGACGGTAGTTACTGAATTGGGCTGGCCTCTCACTACGGAAGATCTGGTCAAAGCACTTCGTGAAGGATATCAACAGTCGCTGGGAGAACTCACCGAAGAAGAACTGCTCCCCAGCGAGTGGGAGAGGGCACTCGAGTTGAAGAAAGAGGTGGTTCTGTGAAAAACTCTGTGTTAGTCATCGGGGGGACGATGTTCTTCGGCAAGGCCATCGTTGAAGAATTGCTGAAGGCCGGCCATCGCGTCACGGTCTTCAGCCGAGGCAATCAACGCCCACCCTTCTGGGATCAGGTCGAGCACATCCAGGGCGACCGCAAGGATTCAGATGATTTCCATAAGAAACTCAAAGGGAAAACGTTTGACGCGGTCGTGGATAATATCGCCTTCACAGCAGATCATGTGAAAGCGGCCCTCAAGATCTTCCAGGGCAACGTGGGGCGATATGTGCTCACCAGCTCTTGCTCAGTCTACTACGCGGGTACGATGACCATGCCTCTTGCCGAAAGCGATGTTGACTTCAACTTTAAAGCTCCTGCCGGAGAGGAGAGTTCTC
>MFGX01000104.1:0-239 GCA_001778455.1 Candidatus Fraserbacteria bacterium RBG_16_55_9
GGAGATCATTTCGGCAGGTTCCCGCGAGCAGCGAGATATTCGTCTCAAACTGGCGCAGGCCTACCTCAACCAGGCGCGCCAAGTGGACCATGATGAGAACCTCGCCCAAGCTCAAGAGATCTTGACCCAGCTCGCGAGCGAGTACGCCCCAACGGATCAGAAGCGGGCGGAGGCGCTTGCCGTCTTGGGTGAGGTCTACCTGGAGCAGGGAGACTATCGCCAAGCTCAAGATTCGTATC
>MFGX01000104.1:337-1859 GCA_001778455.1 Candidatus Fraserbacteria bacterium RBG_16_55_9
GCCCGCGACGTCTACAACGTGGATGCCCGCATCGGTTTAGGGGACGTCAATCTCGCTCAAGGTCAGAACGACAAGGCGCTAGAAGACTATCGCACTGCGCTGGATCTACGCGCGGATTACACGACCCGGCGAGATGTGGCAAAGAAGATCCTCGATCTCGATCCCAAGGACACGAAGACCCGATCCAAGCTCGCGCAACTCTACCTGGATCAGCGCGACTACAACGGTGCCATCGAGCAATACCAAGCGATCTTGGCGAGCGATCCTCAGTCCTGGCAGGCGCAAAGCGGCTTGGGAGATGCGTACATGATTCAGAACGAGTACGCTCCAGCCAAAGACCACTTCAAGTCCGCGATCTTGCTCAATGCGCCGAGCGATCAGCAGATCCGCATCTACCAGAGAATCTTGGAGGCGGAGCAGGATCTGGTAGGAGCGGATAACCCGCTGGGACCCGACGGCCAGGAGGCCATGCTCCAGTTGGCGAATCTCTACCTCAAGCAAGGGAGCGCAAGCAGAGCCAAAGAGCAACTGAAGAAGCTCCAGACTGACTATGCAGACTACAAGCCGGCCCAAGTAGCGGAACTGGAGGCTCTGACAGAGGGCAAGACCTTGCCTGGTGAAGCGGTAGAAGACCAGGGTCGTACGCACATTCAACCGGGAGAGTCTCATCCGCCGTACAACAGCAAGCCGCCGACGTCGGGATGGCACCAAGGCAGCGATGCCGAATGGGGAACCCACCCAGAATCCATCCCCGATGAGATCCAAATACACAACCTGGAGCACGGCGGCGTGATCGTTCAGTATGTACCGAGTGCCGACAAAGCGCTCGTTGACCAACTGGCATCGTTCGTTGAGCGGCTCCGAGAGCAGCCGAAGTACTGCAAGCTCCTCCTGGCTCCGTATCCCGGTCTCGACAAGACGATGGCTCTGACGGCCTGGGCTCGGATCTTGAAGCTCGACGCATACGACGAGAACCAGATGGCTGGCTTCATCGATGCCTGGATTGAAAAGGGACCGGAGCAGAACATCGCCTGCCCCTAAGGGTCCGCGAAGAACGGCTCAGGGGAAAGACTTACGAGCACTGGTCGAGTTGGTCGCTCATCTGCGCTCGCCGAAAGGCTGCCCGTGGGACCAGGCTCAGACCCACAGCACGCTCATGGGCCTTCTCATCGAAGAAGCGTATGAGGTTGTGGAGGCCATCGATGCCAACGATCCCGATGCCCTGCAAGATGAGCTAGGAGATCTACTGCTTCATGTCGCTTTCCATGTCCAGATCGCTCAAGAAGCCAGTGAGTTCACCCTGGATGATGTTTTGAGGGCTGTTCAAGAGAAAGTGATTCGCCGACATCCCCATGTCTTCGGTGGCCGACCCACACGGGATATGGCAGAAATCAAGTCTCGCTGGGAAGAACTCAAGCGCCAAGAGGGACATCACCTAAAGAAGCAAAAGAAGCTGGGCGCGCTCCCGGCCCTTGTGGAGGCAAGAAAGACTCTGGATCGCGCGGCCAATCTGGCGATAGAT
>MFGX01000104.1:2027-4374 GCA_001778455.1 Candidatus Fraserbacteria bacterium RBG_16_55_9
CCGAAAGATCGTGATGAAGAATCCCGTTGAGCCCCCCGAAGATACCGTTGCTCTCTTCGTCGAGATGAACGAGAAAGACGTGCACTTTCTGGAGATGATCATCATAGCGTACGATGGAGTTGCGCATCTGCGCCGAGACTGGTTCGAGCGGGATGGCCGCCGATTCTTCAAGATCCTCGTATCACCGGATCTCGTTGATGAGCTGAGGCGGATTCTGGATAACACGAAGAAGTACATTCAGATCGGCGAGATCCGCACTTCTCTCTAAGAGATGCTGAGAAAACTCCTGCCGGATGAGCGACGAGACTCTGTATACCAGCTGGACCTCGAAGCCTTGTGGGCTCGTGGAGCGCGCGGGATCATCTTCGATTTCGATAACACGCTCGGGCCATGGGGATTCGCTCAATTGGATGAGCAAGCACTCCGCTGGCTTAAGACGGTCCAGACGCGAGGCTTTCGAGTGGGATTCCTCAGCAATCATCGGGGCGAGGGACGTGAAGGGCTTCTAGCAAGCCTCGATGGTCATCCTGTCGTGTTCAACGCGGGCAAGCCGCGTCCTTCCGGTTATCGAAGCTTGCTTGAGAAGTTAGATCTCCCGCTGCGACAGGTCATCATGGTTGGCGATCAGATCTTCACGGACATCTGGGGGGCCAAGCGCCTGGGGCTTTACACCGTCTTGGTTCGACCCGTTGCCCCGGAGCGTGAAGGGCCCTTCGTGCGGGTGCGTCGACTGTTGGAGCGACTCCTTCTTCGCTGGTGAGGGACTAGAAGCTCAAAGACAAACTCACTCGGGCATCCAGCCCTATGCGGTCAAAGTTTGGGAACCCAATGAGCAGAGCCAGCTCTGCCATGAGACTGACCCCGCGAACGGGAGAGGGCAAGGTATTCGGGGGTAGTAGGAGCCGAAGGCCACCCAACAAGATCAGATCCGATTGCGCTCCCGCGTTCGAGGTGAGCACCCGCAGGCCCACCGCCGCATAAGGGATGGCGTAGGTCGGCAGAAACTTCAAGCTCTTAGGCCAGTACATTGTGACCCAGCCAGTCACCGTAAGCGCGGACGACAGCAGACCTGAGCTTAAGCTGGCCGAGAAATTGGGCATGACGACGAGCTCGGTGAATACACTGAATTCGCCTGTGGCGATGCCCACTTTGGGACCTAGGGAGATACTCTGCGCTAAGGCTGAAGGAGCGAGTCCGTTGCTGAGCGATATGGTACAAGCGATGAGCACTGCTATGATGACGGCTGCATTGCCAGATCGTTTGCTCATGGTTCATCCTGCCTGACAGCAACTGTAAAAGTATACTCAGAGCAAGGATCAATTCGCCAACTCAGGAGAGAGCGGAGGGTCTGGGTGAATTCTCAAGCCTTCTCCTAATGCAGCTTGCTAAGTGTAGAGATCCTTACTTCCCACCTCCGAAGCCCGCCGGGAACTTGCTTGTCGTGCCACAGAGATTGACTTGTGTGTTGCCCGAAATCGTGTTGTCGTGGCCGGTGATCTTGATGCCCTTGGCGAAGCCACAGCCAGTGGCGCAGACGGTGACTGTCTTACCAGTTTAAGCCAACCCGATGTGTGTGCTCTCTCCCGCGGCCAGGGCAATCAGCGCCAAAGACACGCTCAGTCCGAACAGCTTAACTAAACGTTTGTGCATGATGTGAACCTCCTCAGTGTACGTTGTAGGTTTTCCCCCTCGGTGATACAATGCCTATGCGTTGTTGAAGAAGAAGGAGTGGCATCGATGGCTACCAAGTCGCGATACGCAGGAGAGCTGCTCGCAGAGCTCAAGGGTCTTACGGAAGAGGAGCAAGCGAAGCTGGTGAAGGTCATCCGCTTCTTGAAAGAAGAGATCCTCCAGGAGCCCACATGCGAGGCTGAGATGGATAAAGAGGCCATTCTTCGGCACGCAGGCTTGCTCGCGGATCTCAGCTCCCAAGAGAGGGAGCGTTTTTAGCTGGCTGTGCGGCGGCGCAGCCTCTTCGCGGATCGCCCAGTCCGCCTATGACGCCAGCCCTCCTCGATACCAACATCCTGAGTGCCTTTCTCAAGGGTCAGCCTCATGTGGTAGCCCACATGGAGCAGCATCTCGATACCGCAGGCCGCCCGAGCATCAGCATCATCACCTATTACGAACTCTTGCGCGGGCTCAAGGAACTGGGCAACCTGCGCAAGCTGACAGACTTTGAAGATCTGATCAGCCGGCTGTACGTGCGGCTGCTGACGCAGCGGGTGATGAGAATCGCTGCCGATCTTTATGTGGAACTGAGGCGGCACGGGCAACCCTTGGAAGACGCAGACATCTTGATTGCCGCTACGGCCTTGGCTCACGATCTCGTCCTGGTCACAGATAA
>MFGX01000104.1:4443-7086 GCA_001778455.1 Candidatus Fraserbacteria bacterium RBG_16_55_9
GTGAGTCGTAGCCGACGCAAGGGTACTCACTTCCCGCCTCCGAAGCCCTCGGGGAACTTGCTCGTCGTCCCGCAAAGCTGTCCGCCCGTGTTGCTCGAGATCGTGTTGTCATGACCCGTGATCCTGATGCCCGTGTCGCTGTCGGTTGAGATTCCACAGTTCTTGTTATTCTGGATCGTGTTGTTGGAGATCTCAGCCTGCACCGCCTCATCCTTGACGTTGCCATAGTCACCGATATTGATGCCGAATCGCGCGCTGCCAGTGATGGTGTTATTGGTGAGAGTGACTTGCACCTTATCGTGCAAACGCACGCCATCGAGAGCGCTGCTGGCAATCGTGTTGTCGCTGACCGTAGCTTGAGCGTTTTCCCAGAGATTGATGCCGCGACCGAGGTTTCCCTGGGCATCAGTCTTTGTATCCGTGATGCGATTCTTCGTGATGGTGACGTTGGAGGTTCCTCGGGCATTGATCGTTATTGCCACGTTTCGGCTAAAGGTGTTATCCTCGATCGTCGCACGTGCGCTCCCGGTCATATAAACGCCGTAAATGTTGCTGTCGGAGATTGTGTTCTGTTTGATCGTCAACTGCGCACTGTCTCCGATCCAGATCCCGGATTCTGCGTTCTTGCTAATGGTATTACCCTGGATGGTCAGTTGGCTGCTGCCTCGGCCCACGATCCCCGAACCGCAGCAGTTGGAGTGCGCAGGGTCTTGCCTTGAATCCAGGATCTGGTTGTTCGTGATCTGGGCTCGCGCAGAGCCATCTGCCCAGATACCCTGATACACATTGCGTGTGACGGTGTTCCCGTCGATGGTTGCGTTGGAGTTGCCGGTTAGCCTTATTCCGACATAGTTGTTGCTTGTGATAGTGCTCTGCTGGATAGTCGCCTGGGTGTTTTCATAAAGGACGATCCCGTTGGAGTCGTTCTGCGAGACGGTACTATTCCGGATCGTTGCCTTGCTGTTCCCTTGAACTGCAATGCCAAGACCGTAATTGCCTTGAGCATCCTTCTTGGTGCCCGTGATGCGATTGTTAGTAATCGTGGCTTGAGTTGTGTTGAAGAGGTTGATCCCCGCAGTCACATTGCTGTTGATCGTGTTGTCCTCGAGCGTCGCCTGTGAGCTTCCAGACACGCTGATCCCGCGACCGCCGTTGTCTGAGATCGTGCTCTTCTCGACCGTGATAGATATGAACTGACCTGTGTTTATCCCCACTCTTGCGTTCTTCGCTATCGTGCTGCTCTGAACGGTTACTTTAGTCTGACCCACGACTGCAACGCCGTCGGCCCCGTTTTCTGAAACACTCACCTGATCCAGCGTAACCGCACCTTGCCCCACGATCCTCAGGCCCTCGCCTTTCAAGTCCCCCGTGCCATTGCTTTCGACCTTGCTGTTGCGCAAGGCGACGTTGCCCATCGGACCGGTGCCAATATGCAACCCACGCCGCCCCCCAGTTACTTTGAGACCCTCGATCGTCACTTCCAGCTGGTCCGTAGCGATATTGAGAACGGTCCACTCCGGTCCTGGCGCTTGGAGCACCGTCTGGTCGGCCCCTGCCCCGATGATCTTCAGGCTCTTGTAGATCTGGACGACGCCCGCTTCCACGGGTTGCTTGAAGGTTCCGGCTGCGATGGTGATCGTGCCACCCACCCTCACTTTATTCACTGCCTCTTGGATGGTCGCGGCATCGGCTGGTACGGCCACTTGCTCCAATGTGCCGTCCGCTGGAGGTTGAGCGAGCAGCGCTAGCGGAAGATTCCCACACAAGTCCCCGCCTCGATTACCCGTTATGGTGTTCCCTGAGCCGGTCGCTGTCGAGATTTGCTCGGCTACGGAAACGCTCGCACGAACGCCACAGTCTGCGTTCTCTTTGACCACGTTGTCCAAGAGCGTGGCCTGCGAGGATGAAATCTGAATGCCCTCACTTAGGGTTGGGTTTGTGCCGGGATCGAACTGTGTTTCTTGCACGAGGTTACCCTTGATCTCTGCTTGCGAGCGGGTCAGCAAGATGCCCTGGCCCAAGTTCTTCTGGAAGGTGTTCGCCTCCAGAAAGAGTAGTGTGCTATCTTGAGCCTCTAATCCGCGTCTGCTATTGGTGATCTTGAAGCCTGTGACGGTGATGTTCCGGCTGCTCAAGATGAGAATACCGGGAATGATGTTCTGTTGTTGTTGAGGGCCATTGCCGTCGAGGGTCACTTGATCGGCTCCGGCACCTTTAAGAGTCAAGCCGTCTTTGTTGCGGATGGTCAGGTTTTCCAGATAGGTCCCAGCCTGAACTTGAACGGTGGTTCCGCCGGAAGCAGCATCGATGGCGGCCTGAATCGTAGCGAAGTTGCAGCCAGTAGCGCAGACCGTGACCGTAGTGCCCCCTTGAGCCAACCCGGTTTGCGTGCTCTCTCCCGCAGCCCAGGCGATGAGTGCCAAGGCCATGCTCAGCCCGAACAACTTAACTAGACGTACGTGCATGATGTGAACCTCCTAATGAACATAAGGTTATTGATGTGAGGGAACTCAGGGCGGGGGCCCTGCCAGCCCCGCCCTGCATTCTTGTCCATAGTTCTCCCTGAGGTTTAGTTCCTCAGTTGCACTCTCGTTGAGTGGATCGTGCTGTCGTCCAATCTAAGCACGATGTTGTAGCAGCCTG
>MFGX01000104.1:7100-7705 GCA_001778455.1 Candidatus Fraserbacteria bacterium RBG_16_55_9
GTCTGCCAGTTGAAGATGTACTGGTTGGCTACAGAGTCGTAGCGCAAGCCAGTGTTGCCTGAGCTGCCTGGATCAAAGGGCTCTGTGCTGTCGCTCTCTCCCTGACAGGTGACCGAGTCGATCTTGAGCGATGCGATCACGCTTAGGCTGCTGATGAAAGTCCCATTGGCATCTAAGAGCTGCCACTTGATCGGGATGGTGCTGCCCAGCCTAAAGACCCCGGAGAAAGCACCGGAGCTTAAGGGCGGCAAGAACCCGATGAAGTTGTAGGCTGAATTGACGGTGTACGTGTTTGTCAGCGACGCTGTATTTCCGGCCAAGTCGGCGGCATCGACTGTAAAGACGTGCACGCCGACGGTGCTGGTGTCGAAGTTACCGCCACTGGGCACAGGGCCAATGCAACTGGCGACTCCCGCAAGAGCGTCCCCGCAGCTGTAGCTAGACGCCATGGCAGCGTTGCCTATATAGGCTCCGCCATTGGTCGGCGCTGAGATCGCAATTGTCGGTGCCGTCTTGTCGATGTTGATGTCGCTGACTGTCGTGCTGGCTGAATTGCCTGCCTGGTCGGTTGCCGTTCCAGTCACCGACTGGCCTGCTCCTTCACC
>MFGX01000105.1:0-2623 GCA_001778455.1 Candidatus Fraserbacteria bacterium RBG_16_55_9
GATGTCGCAGTAGAATTCGTATGTTCCGGCTTTGGTCGGCGTGAAGGTCGTCTGAGCTACGCCTTCAGGCGGAGCGATGACATTCACGCTTAGCTCGTCGATGGCGAACTGATGCTTGCCACCGCCGTCTGTGTGGAACTGGTTGTCGAGGCTGACGAGCCGCACCATTAGCGGTTCGCCAACCTTGGCCTTGATAACCACTGGGGCAGATGGGGCATGAGTTTCGTGGGAGGAGCTGGCCATACTGAAGCCCCCCATATCGGCCTGGAGGGTCACGACTCTGGCGGTAGCGGAGGTTTTGAGAGCCAGGGGGATACTCGGCGGCGTAAACGCCGACTTCAAGAGCACGGTAGCCGCACCGAGCACCACGACGACGATGGCCGCAAAGGCCCAGATCCGCCACCGCTTCCGCTTCGGTCTCTGCTTTACGAATTCCTTAGGTTTTGCCATGATCTTGCTCCTTTCTGTTATTCCCTGTTGTTGGCAGTTGCTCGTTGCACGATTGCTTTCAGCCCTTCAAGTCCAGTAATCACCACCCAATCGCCGGATCGAAACGCCTCTGGTCCCCGTGCGCTCCAGAGTTCCCCGTGATAGTTGATCTGGCCCTCGTGGCCGCTCCAGCTGCGCACCGAGGCCAGTTTGCCCTTCATCGCCTCTGGGCCGGTCACAGCGGCCTGTCTCATCACTTGCCATATCTTCACTCCCAGAAAGGCCGAAATACTCACGAGAACCGCCGTGGTTGGCCAAGCCAGCGAAGGCGGCAGAAAGAGATAGGCTGCCAGCGCTAACAACGGCATTCCCAGTAATAGATGACACCACATAGTGACCTCCTAATGCCGATGCCCTTCGCCTCGCATCAGAAAGAAGTGTGTGAGTGGGCAGAGCAAAAATAACCCCGCGAGCACGGCCGTATTGACCGGCAGATTGAAAAGGATCACGGCCATGACGGCTGCTACCGGAGCCAAGCAGCCCGCTAGCCACAGCCAGCGCTTCCACACGGACCCTTTCTGATTGGGTGCCGACTCCGTCATCTGACTCGTCTCGCCCGAATGATGCTGCATTGCGCTTCACCTCTCTTCAGTGCTTCAGAACCCTTGTTGCGAATAGTCGATCGTCGCCGGATAGACCGTCTGCTCCGCCGGTATCAAAGTCTTCACTCGCAGTTGAAGCTCCCCTGCGATTGCTTCTAGTCTCTCGATATAGTGAGCATGAAAGCCTTGGTGGTCCTGCGCCCGCAGGAACTTGTCGCCCTGCGGGAAGCCGAAGCCAGCCTTAATCTGTGCTCCCTCCAAGAACTGAACGAGACCGGGATTGTCAGCCTTGCTTGTCCAGCCGGTTGCCTCGATGGCCTGCTTGAGGAGGTGCACGATCTCCCATGTGTACCAGAGATGGGAGCCAGTCGTCGCGCGGCCCGTCCCCAGCTCACGGCCATCGCTCCCAACTCCGAGGGCCTCCCGAAAGGCGCGATCGAACACTTGCAACTCGCTGGAGATCTCACTGGCGCGCCGCGGCTGCTTGGAGATGTACCAGCTTCCCAGAAGCTGAGGGAAAGCCTCAATGTCAAGGCCGTCCACGGTGCAAATGGGTCCAAAGATCTGCGAATTCTCGAAGAGTCCCAGCTCCGCGGCTTGCACAAGCAGTCGCAGGCCGTTGACCCCCGGAAAGACATGGAAGAGCACGTCCGTCCGAACGCGATCCACACGACTCAAGTAAGGAATGAAGTCCACCGTCTCTAACGGCACATAGATGATCTCTAGTACTTCGCTTTCAATCTCTCGCAACCGTGATGGCCATTCCTCCGCGTGGGATCGGCCGAAGGCGTAGTCTGCCACGACCAGCATCCAGCGTCGACCGAGGTTCTCCACAGCCCACCGATACGCAGCGTAGACGTCCGATCGCACCGTATGGTTGAGTTTGAAGCTGAAGCGGTTTCCAGACTCGGCGGTGATCTCCGTGGCCTCACCCAGGGGGAAGTAGACGGTCTTGGCTTCGGCCGCTAGAGGCAGTGACGCCAGCGAAACCCCGGAGTGCTGCGATCCAATGATGATGTCCACCTGATCTTGGAATAAGAGCTTGCGCATCTTGTCAGTTCCCTGTGCGGCTTCGGAAGCTGTATCTTCGATGAACAGCTCCACCGGTCGCCCCGCGATGCCACCCTCGTCATTCAGCTTGCGCACGGCGGCTTCGGCCACCTTCCGGTGCCAGTAGCCGTAGTCGGCCAGCGTTCCCGTGAGATCGGCCTGCAAGCCAATGCGAATCGCCTCGGAGGTTGCCTGCGCTCGTAGCTGAGCTAGGCTAAAGAGCGCGCTGCTGACGCCAGCCATTCGCTTTAGAAACTCACGGCGCGAGATCATGCTTATCGCCCTCGCTGATTCCTGAAGCTACAGATGGCCCAGCAGACGGGCAGCAAGATCATCAAGAGCGCAAGCGCCGCCAAGCCCGCGACCTTCCAGTTCCACAAGGGAGTTACAACGAGGAAGATCACAGGCAGAGTGCAGAGCCAGACGAGCAACGTCAGGGCCATCGTTGTCCAATGATCCGACTTTACATCCAACGGTTGCATCTCACTCACCCTTATGACGTCGCTTGAAGTACGATGTGACCAGGGGCAAGCTCACGATCA
>MFGX01000105.1:2669-7030 GCA_001778455.1 Candidatus Fraserbacteria bacterium RBG_16_55_9
CCGTGGGATGGCCCAAAAACAGGGCAAGAGTGAAGAAGGTCACAGCCAACGACCCTGAAATCACTACGCAAGTCAGCGTGCTCATCCGCCCCACATTCCGCGGTGTAGTTTCCATTTGCCTCACCCCTTGATGCCAGTCGCGGTTGTTGTAGCCCACTGTCCGGCCGTTGCCGCTTGCTGATGCTCCTCGCGCTTAAGGACGGGCACAAAGCGTTTCAAGAGCAGCGTGTTGAGGGTGACCGAGACGGAGCTGGTCGCCATCAAGAAGGCCGCCAGCTCTGGACTGACCACCAGCTTGGCCAACGGGTAAAAGATTCCTGCGGCAAGTGGGATCATGACGGTGTTGTAGCCAAAAGCCCAGAAGAGATTCTGCTTTACCTTGCGCATGGTCGCCTTGGCGACCTCGAGGGCGACCACAACGTCTCGCAAGTCTTCTTTCATTAGAATGACATGCCCCGTCTCTTTGGCGACGTCTGTGCCCGAGCCGATGGCGATGCCTACATCCGCTTGAGCTAAGGCAGGCGCGTCGTTGATGCCATCGCCGACCATCGCAATCCGCTTGCCTTGACTTTGCAGTCTGCTCACTTCTTCTGCTTTGTCCTGGGGAAGGACTTCCGCTAAGACCCGATCGATGCCCACTTGTCGAGCAATGGCTTCGGCCGTGCAACGGTTGTCACCCGTGATCATGACGACCGCGAGTCCTAATCTATGCAGACGTGCGATCGCTTCTCTCGAGAAATCTTTGAGCGTATCTGCCACAGCGATGAGGCCGGCTGCTTCTCTATCCACAGCCACGAACATCACCGTCTTGCCCTCTTGTTCCAGCGATTCGGCCCGCGGCAGCAAACCCGCAAGATCTACATTCCGCTCACGCATCAGCTTGCGATTGCCCAGGAGAATCTGTCGATTCTGGTAGCACGCTTCCACGCCGTGACCCGGGATGGCGTTGAAACTCTCGACACCAGCGATTGCCAAGCCCTGCTGCTCCGCCGCACGTACGATGGCTTCGCCCAGCGGGTGTTCGCTGCCCTTCTCCACCGAGGCCGCCAGAGCGAGCAGCTCGTCCTCCGATAATCCGCTTATTGATCCGTTGGCAGATACATCCGTTACAGACGGCTCGCCCTTCGTGAGCGTTCCGGTCTTATCGAAGATGATCGTTGTGAGCTTACTGGTCGCTTCGATGGCGTCAGCCCCTTTGAAGAGCACGCCATGTTCCGCCGCTTTACCGGTCCCCGCCATCATGGCGCTCGGGGTGGCCAAGCCCACGGCACACGGACAAGAGATCACGAGCACCGTGATGGAGAGCAGGAGCGAAAACCCGAAGACTCCGATCTCTCCCAGCTTGTGCGGAGTCAGCAGAAAACTCGTGTTTGGGTCGAAGAAGTAGCTGTAACCAGCGAAGAACCAGAAGAGAAAAACGAGTAGAGCCAGCGCGTGCACCCCCAATATGAAATGCCCCGCGACCCAGTCGGCTAGTTTCTGAATCGGAGCCTTGCTGGCCTGGGCGTCCTCGACGAGCTTTATGATTTGCGCTAGGGCTGTCTCCTTGCCTACTTTGGTTGCTTGGAACTTGAAGGCACCGGTCTTGTTCAAGGTGCCGCCGATCACCTCATCGCCGACTTTCTTTTCGACCGGGATTGATTCACCGGTGATCATTGATTCATCCACAGCCGAGTAGCCCTCAAGCACGAGGCCATCCACCGGAATTCGCTCGCCAGGCCGGACCAACACCAGATCGCTGACAACGACCTCATCGGCTGGAATCTCAAAGTCACGCCCATCGCGCAACACGTGGGCCACCTTGGGCTGTAAGTTCATAAGCTTACGGATTGCTTCGCTGGTGCGTCCACGGGTCAGTGCCTCCAGCCAGCGACCAAGCAGAATGAAGGTGGTCAGCAGAGCGGCGGATTCGTAGAACGTCGCTCCTTGACCGCCAAAGCCTGCCTCGGGCCAAAGCGTGTTAATGACAGCAATTGTGTATGCCGCGCCGATCCCGGTGGCGTACAAGAGGTTCATGTCCGTGACGCCGTGCCGTAGGCCCCGGAAGCTGTTTACGAAAAACTGTCTCCCGGGGCCTAGCACGATGAGGGTTGTGAGGAGGCCTAACAGCAGCTTATTCCCCAGCCAGTCAGGTACGAAGTACGGCAGGATCCAGTAATCCCGGAACGTGCCCAACATGATGATGAGGCTCACGGGAGCTGCAAACAGCAAATAGAGCCCTTGGCGGCGGATCTCCTGTTGACGTTCCGCACGCTCGCGATCCATCACTTCCCCACCTTCGACGTTCTCCACGACTTCATAGCCGATGTCGCGCACCGCCTGCTTCATCTGCTCCACCAGGACCTGGTCGGGAATGTATTCGACCCTGGCCGTGCCCGCAGTGAGCCCGACGACTACGTTCGAAACCCCAGGCAGTTCGCGCAGCGCCAGCTCCACATGCGCGACACAGGACGCGCAGCTCATCCCGCGCACGAGAAGGACGACGCTGACGGTTTCCTTCGTATCTGCATGTTGTGCCATCATGACCTCCATGTCTTGCAGCATATGATCAGCTGCTGGCGTGATGTATAAACGGGCCTAGGAAACGATCACGAGATGACTAGAGGTTTGTTAGGAAGGGGGACGCCAATGGGGGGAAGGCAAGAGGAAGAACGTCAAGGGTTCGACCGTACTGTAAGAATCTGAGAATATCTCGGCAGTTAGCCGCAGCGAATTGGGTATCAAAGCTGCTGCACAGCTAAAGCAGTTCACACCGAAGCTGGGAGCAGCATGGGTCTCGGAACTGCAGCCGGTCGAAGGAGTGTTTGAGTGCTGGGTCTGCGAGTCTGTGGGCGCAGATGACTCTTGGGCCATGCAGGCGCTGAACCCTCCAACTGGAGGTGCCGCGACCAGAAGCAGCGTCGATAGGACTAGCACAACGACGTGCAGACTCATCGCAGATAACCACTCCTTAAGTAAGAGTATAATCTATGTTACTCCTGTTCGTCCATGACCTTAGTCATGTCCCGTTGTGACTCGCTTTGGCGGAGACTTAGGTACGTGAGGCCCCCCGTGAGCAATGGCACAAGCACAGCACCTACACGAAGCATCTCGAGAGAGATACCCAATTCCTCATTGTAGGCTGCGAGCATGAGCACAAGGAAGAGCGCGATCGCGACCACCCCCACAGACGTCCGCACCGGATGCGTGCCAGACGGTTCCATAACGTGTACAGGTGTACGGGCACGATCCAGGAAGGGCAGAAGCACCAATAGCGTGAGTACCAAGAAGGGGAGGATCACTCCACCCATGTTCTCCGGATTGAACGTCGTTCCGAACATCTCGACATCGAACCACGTCGGAATGAGCTTGAGAGCCCCATATAGCCAGAGCAAGTACCAGTCGGGCTTCACGACGGGTGTGGCCGGCTCCGGCGGGCCGTAGTACGCCACAGGGTGAACCGGGAAAAGACCAGAGACCGCGAATAGGCTGCCCAACAAGATCGTGAAAAGCACTGCCATCAGTAGGGCCTGCTGAGGCCAGAGCGGCACGCCGAGGATCTTCCGACTGCCCACGATGGCGTGCGCAGAGGGTGTCAAACTGTGCTTTTGTTTAAACAGGATGAGCAAATGCAGAGTGATCAACCCCATCAGCAATAAGGGGATGAGAATTACGTGGTAGGCGTAGAAACGCGGGATCATGCCAGCATCGGGGAATTTCCCGGCGAAGACGAAATTGGCCAGTTCCGAGCCAATCCACGGGACAGCACGCGCAATGTGATAGCCAATCCCGGTGGCCGTGACAGAGAACGCATCGTACGGCAACAAGTAGCCGGAGAAAGACGCAAACACGCTCAGAACCAGGAGCGCGAGGCCCACAAGCCAGTTGATTTCGCGGGGATTCTTATAAAGCCCCGTGAAGAAGATCCTCAGGAGATGTAGAATGGCGGCAGCAATCATCAGATGTGCGGACCAGTGATGCACTTGCCGCACGAGCAGCCCCAAGGGAGTGCGGTCGTTCTGCACGACGCTGGCGTATGCCGCTGGAACCTGATTGCCGTCCAGTTCAACTAGCTGTGCTGAGGGCTCGTAGGTCAATGCCAGAAGTATCCCCGTGAGGATCAGGATAACAAAGCTGAAGAGCGCAATCTCACCCCAAAAGAAAGAGAGATGCACGGGAAAGGCTTTACGCAAATACTTGGCCCTGAAGCGCTTCCAGTTCAGACGCTCGTCCAACCAGCCCTCAGCAGGCTCTGTCTCTGGAGCCTTCAGTTCTTCTTCTTTTCTCGCCATCGCCTCAGTTCCCCTTTCGGAACGACCCCGGGGGGTTCCTCGAACCATCCCGCAGCGACCAATTCCCCTTGGTCATTGACCGCGATAGGC
>MFGX01000105.1:7146-7393 GCA_001778455.1 Candidatus Fraserbacteria bacterium RBG_16_55_9
CGTAGAGGCGGTGCAGCCCAGATGGGTGCAGATCGCGCTATAAGCTACGAAGCCCTCGGTCGTCCATTCGAGGATGGTCGGCGGTGCGAGTTTCGCCGGATCGAGATGGCAGAGCAGGATCAAGTTGTCTGGGTTGCCATCCTTACCCTCAGGGAAGGCCAGCACGGATTCGTTCACTGGGAGACTGTCGCGCCCAATAGCTTGGCCCTTGTTGGCTCCGACTACGAAGACAAGGCGGTCTCCTGCT
>MFGX01000105.1:7488-7759 GCA_001778455.1 Candidatus Fraserbacteria bacterium RBG_16_55_9
CAGCATCCATTGCACGAGCATGCGACGCGAAAACTTTCGACCCTCCGTCGACATCTGTTTTCCTTCCTTACCAGGGCACCCCATCGTCGCGCTCTTGAATCAGAGTCTCACTGGGGACGAACGTGCGCCTATAGGCGATCAAGCTAGCAGCCAATGTGAAGAAAAGCAAAGCTCCGTACATGGCCAGCGTGCTCGCGGATGCCCCATGGAAGATCCCCCGTATGAAGAGAAACGCCCAGAAGAGCTCCATCAAGAACAACGCAACAATGAG
>MFGX01000105.1:7897-8081 GCA_001778455.1 Candidatus Fraserbacteria bacterium RBG_16_55_9
CGCTTCCAGATGAATCAACATCAAAGGCCGCCGGGAATGAGTTCAATGTTAGGCACCAAAGCTCTCATCCGCTCGTGATACGTTGTCAAATCGTCTCGTTGCCCATATGCCAGCAAAACCATCATCTTTTCGCCCGGGTGAATGGGTGTGTCCACAAAATCGCCCGTATCCAGAAGTCGGGAGA
>MFGX01000105.1:8139-11958 GCA_001778455.1 Candidatus Fraserbacteria bacterium RBG_16_55_9
GAGAGCTGGCCTTTTCAAGGATGTCATCGCGCCCTCCCTGTTGAATGTCCATTTGATGCCCCGTGCGTGAGTTTGCGTAGCTGTCCTCAAGAGAGAGTTGGCCATCTTTGACGTAAGCGATGATGATATCCGCCCCCCTCATCAGGGGGATTTCGGTGTTGAATCCCAGTGCTATCCAGCCCTGGGTAGGGGCACGCAATCCGCAATAGATACGATCATCGCGGATCGACCAATAGAGATTCATCTTCAGCCTCGAAGAACTCAGTAAGTTCTGATACTCTCCTTCTTGAATTAGGCCGTCTACCTGCAAGGCTCCCGGAATCTCTGTCAACTGCTCGACAGCCCAGGTCGTCGGCGGCTCACCGGGATACTTTCGGCTGAGGTCGAAACCCAATGCGAGAGTGCCTGCTCCCGCGAGGAGCAGCGCAATCACGGGTAATTTAATTGAGCCCTTGAAAACAGGATCTTTCTCTTTGTTTGAAGCTCTCTCGTCTCCCACTGGCGACACCAAAGACTCGGGCGCAGCCTGCGAGGCACGCCGGACGTAAACCATGAAGATCGTGATCAAGGTAAAGGCGATGAGCGACATGAAGGGAATGGTGATGAAGCCTAGCCACTCGATGTACTTGCTGTCACAGGGCACACCCACCTGGCATAAAGGCGATTCCAGCTCACCCAGCAGTTTCTGTTCGACAAGAAAGTAGTGATAAAACGCGATGCTCAAGCCAATGATGCTAGGCGGCAGGACGTACGTCGCAATTCGCTGGTCGTTTCGGAAGCTTGCGATTCCCAAAATGAGCACCAGGGGGTACATGAAGATTCGCTGATACCAGCAGAGCGCGCACGGGATGAACTCCATCACTTCACTGAAGTAGAGGCTACCGCCGGTGGCTACCATCGAGACCAGCCAAGCGAAATACAGACCGTATTCCATGAACAACTTCTGGAGCATCGCTCACTTCCTCCCGTGCTGCTGAGGTTGGATCATTGGCCGCTATCCGGTTATTGTAAGACCAGTTTGGCACAATATCCATACTCCAGCAACGGGGCGAAGTCGGCTTTGTCAGTCAATCAGTACGTGCCGAACGAGCTCACCTCTCATCACATGTCGAGTCACGCTTTCTGCACTAGAGATCTGCGCTCATTCATATCGCAGAGCTTCCACAGGGGGTAACGCGGCGGCACTGCGTGCGGGCATGAAGCCGGAGACCGCTCCCAAGACGAACGAGAAGCCGAGAACTCCCAGGATCAGTCCGGGCGAGAACCCGACTTCCAAGGTCGTTCCCGCGATGAAGAGCGGCGCTACATATTTGATGACTACCGCGATCCCCAAGCCGATCAAGACTCCCAAGAGCCCGCCGACCAGCCCCATAAACGCCGACTCGAGCAAGAAGAGTCTCAAGATGTGCCGTCGGCGAGCTCCCACAGCCTTCATCACGCCGATCTCACGGGTGCGCTCCAAGACCGCTGTGTACATGGTATTCATCACCCCAACTCCGCCGACCAGCAAGGAGATGGCCGCGATCCCGCCGAGCGCTGCGCGCAGAATGCCCACCAAGTTCTGCATGAGGTCACGCATATCCTCAGTGGTGTGCACGTTAAGATCGTCCTTGCCGCGTTGTTCGCGCACAATCTCTTTGATCGCGCTCGCTGTATCGCGCACGTCGTGGTCTCGAATCGTGCGGATCATCACATACGAGATCTTCTCTCGCTCCTCTGTGAGTTCCTGCATCGTTTGGATGGGAATGAAGATGGCGTAATTGACGTCCGGATCGTTGCGCCGTTCCAAAATGCCGACGACCTCGAACTCCTGCGTCTCGACGATGAATCTGTCCCCAACCGAAAGACCCAAATCCTTTGCGACGTTGCTTCCCAGAGTCGCAGCATTGGGTTCCCCGGCCTGGAAGGTCCGGCCGACCTCAGGCTTGTAATACGCTGGGAAGGCCTGCATGAGTTCAGGGGCTATTCCCCACGTCAACAGGTATCCCTCGCGTTTGCCAGCACTCACATACGGGGTCTTGATAAGCACACCTCCCACGGCCTCAACGCCGTGGACCGTCTCCAGGGGCTTCAAGTCCAACTTGAATGTGTTAGCTCCGGCAAGAGCTCCCTCGCCAAGACGATGCTCGCTGTGTCCGGTGATCATGACGACGTTATAACCGAAGGCTTCAAACTCACGGTTGATGGACTGCTGCATCCCTTCCCCCAAGGAGACGAGGGCGACGACCGCAGCGACTCCAATCAGAATGCCGAGAATCGTCAGCCAACTGCGCTTGGGACGTTGGCGGAGGTTGCGAAACGCGAGCCGGATATTATCTAGCAGCATGATGGTCAACTCCTTGCTTGACTCTAGTCGTGATGTCCTCGCGGAGTCGGCCGTCTTTGATGTGCACCGTCCGATGCGCGTAGGCGGCGGCCTCCGGGTTATGCGTCACGAGAATAATGGTCTTGCCTTCGCGGTTGAGTTGCGCCAGCAGTTGCAAGATGGCCTCGCCCGATTCGGAGTCGAGATTGCCCGTCGGTTCGTCAGCCAAGATGATCTCCGGATCGTTGGCCAGCGCGCGGGCGACAGCCACCCGCTGGCGTTCCCCCCCAGAGAGCTGAGACGGCTTGTGATGAATCCTCCCATCCAGCCCGACTCGTTGAAGCAGCTCCGCGGCTCGAGTGCTCCTCTGCTTTCGAGGGATGCCCTGAAAGAACATGGGCAGCTCGACGTTCTCCTGTGCTGTCAGCGTTGGGATCAGATTAAACGTCTGGAATACAAAGCCGATCTTCTTGCCTCGGATCTGGGCCAGTGTATCTTCATCGAGATGAGTGACATCGTGTCCGTCGAGCCGGACGAGACCTTCGGTCGGCATGTCCAGACAGCCCAGCAGATGCATCAGGGTCGACTTGCCTGAGCCTGAGGGCCCCATGATGGCCACAAAATCGCCGGCCGTAATGGCAAATCCCAGACCTCTCAACGCGGCGACCTGCGTCTCACCCAGCCAGTAGGTCTTGTGCACATCTTCTAAGTGTAACTGAACCATCGTGATCTCCTTTGCTCTATGGGAGCCAGGGAGGGGCAGGCCGTTGGGCAGCCTGCCCCTTGGCAACGTGATTAGTCTGTTCGCTCGATGCTCAGCAGCTCTGTAAGCGCGATCAGATTCCATGCACTGCCTTCGTTCCTCTCGATGCGCAGGAACGGCGGATAGGGCATAATCTTGCGCGTTTCCAGATCCGAGATGGCAATGATCGCGCGCTGGTCTTCATACTTGGGATGGGTATAGATGCCTTTGACGGCCGTTATGCCGGCGATGGTGACTTCCTCTTGTGTGACCAGTTTGGCACCATCCGGCAGGAGGATCTCCTTGCCCGCTTCCACTGGACGCGTATCGAGCGCCTGAATCGGCGTCATGTCCAGATAGCCTTTCGGTATATGGGCAAACCCGTGGGAGAAGACCAACACTTGCATCTGATCAGCCGTGGTCACCATCTCAAAGGTCTCCGTCACTTGGAACTTCCCACCCTGGGCAGGGGCTATGTTCATTGTGAGCGTGCCTGGGCTGGGATCATTCTCACTTTTCGTCAATTGGTACTTGATCGACAGGGTCCCCCCTGTAAAGGTGCCTATCCCGAAGATCTGACCCAACGTCAATCCGCCTCCCGCGAGCAGGAGCAGAATGACCACGACTGAAACAACGCGGAAAGTCTTTACCTTCAGAGACATTCGAAGACTCCTTTCAATCTGGTGCTGAAGTAAGTGCGACGTTTGCAGACGTGAATCCGTCGAAGGCAGGCTAGGCAGTGGGGGGTCTGAGGAGGGCCGCATGAAAGACA
>MFGX01000105.1:11965-12063 GCA_001778455.1 Candidatus Fraserbacteria bacterium RBG_16_55_9
GCAAAAGCGGCTCGCTCCCGAGCCATCGGAATGAGGGTACGGTCCAGTCCAGGATAAAGAAGCTGCCCGACAAGGCTAGACAACCGGAACCGCAATAA
>MFGX01000105.1:12079-12321 GCA_001778455.1 Candidatus Fraserbacteria bacterium RBG_16_55_9
CTGCATGACCCGTGCTACCCGGCGAAGAGGCATGTCCGGTTCCCGAGGGGCAGGCCCCAGTGTGCGCTGGGTTCTGCTGCACAGTTCCTGGGAACGGAACCCCTTGCAGCAGAAACACTCCTACTAGAATCAGATACAGTATTCCTCTCATAGTGTATCAGCGACTCGTTGCCCTAGTTGACGGCGACGGGCAATGATAAGGGTAACTCCCTGGGATGTCCATGATCACCGTCATAGCTCTT
>MFGX01000105.1:12371-21564 GCA_001778455.1 Candidatus Fraserbacteria bacterium RBG_16_55_9
GAGTTCTCTGGGACATGGGCTCTAGAATAGGAGGACCCGATGGAAACGGGGTGTACCGATGAATAGCCCAACAGTTCCAGGGGGAGCTGGCCACGATCGCCGAGGTTTCTTGCGTAGATTGCTTACGGGATCGCTCTGGGTGGGCCTATTGAGTCTATTGGGTGGGATGATGGCCTTTATCTTTCCGCCGGCCAGGCAGGCATTCAACCCCGGTCGTCTGAGTCTGCGGGTCGGCTCCGTCAGGGATTTTGCCGTGGGCCAGGGCAAGCAAGTCCTGTTTGACGGACGGCCCGTCTGGGTCCTGTACCTTCCGCAGGGCTTTGTGGCCCTTTCGGCCGTTTGCACTCATCAAGGATGCATCGTTACCTGGGACGAGAAGCGCCATCTTTTGAACTGCCCCTGCCACGCCGGGGTCTTCGATGCGAGTGGAAATGTCGTGGCTGGGTTGCCGCTTCGGCCCTTGCCCCGTTGGCGCGTCGAGATTGTGGGGGATGAGGTCTTCATCGGGAAGGAAGGATAACGGTGACTTTCTGGGAACGGACCCGCGCGCTCATTCAGCAAGAGCTGGAGCTTCCTGTCCCGTCACAATTCCACCTCGGTCACTTCCTCGGGGGCGCGGTGCTGTTCCTGTTCTTGATCGAAATCGTGACGGGCATCCTGCTCATGGTCTATTACCAGCCAACGGTGACCGAGGCTCACCAGAGCATTCAGTACATTATGAGCACAGCTCAACTGGGTTGGCTTGTGCGTGGCCTGCACAGCTGGGGAGCTAACCTGCTGATTCTGGTGGCCTTGTTGCACCTGCTCCGCGTCGGGTTGTACGGCGCCTACCGCGAGCGCGAGCTCAATTGGGCCATCGGCGTCATACTGCTCCTCCTCGTGCTGGCCTTCGGATTCACAGGGATGCTGCTCCTTTGGGACCAGCAGGCTTTCTGGACCACGGACGCGGCTCGCCTCGCCCTGGAGCGTATTCCCCTCATCGGGAAGCTCTTTCTTGACTTCCTTTGGGGAGGTGTGGAGCTGGGCGAGGGGGCGCTCCTGCGCTTCTACGTCTTCCATGTGGGGCTCCTGCCTTGGGTCACCACGCTCCTGATCGCCGTCCACCTCTATCTCGTCGCCCGCCAGGGGCTTTTCGTGCCCGCTTCCCGAGAGCAAGACAAGCCAGTGAAGCCTGTGGAGGGAGTCTCCGATCATGCGGAAGAGAACGTACGCTGATCTTTTGTTAGACGGGCTCATCGTCATCCTGCTTCTCGTGGGCCTGCTTCTTAGCCTGGCGATTCTGCGGGTGCCTATGCTGGGACCACCTGCCGATCCTCTTATTCCACTGACAGCCTCGCCTCCGTGGTACTTCCTTCCGTTTTATTTTGTTCTTCAGACGTTCGCCCCCAATCAGGGGCTATTCATTCTCCTAGCCTTTTTCGTGCTCCTATTCGCAGTTCCCCTGTTCGGACGCTTGCGGCGGCCTCGCCGAACGCACGTTCGGCTCCTGGGGCTGCTGGTCTGTGCGTTGCTGATCTGGCTGGTGCGGGTCGCCGTCGGTCAAGAGAACCCGGACGCGAGCTGTCTCGTCTGCCATAGTGAGATCAAGGTCGACTACCTCGAGAGTGTGCATGCTGTCTTCGACGTGGATTGTGTCGCTTGCCATGGCGGAGATTCATCCACACTCGATCTGGAGCGAGCGCATGACCGGACACTCGGGTTTCGTGGAGTTCCTTCTCGCGACCAGATCCCCCAACTCTGCAGCTCTTGCCACGCGGACCCCGTGAGGATGAAACCCTATGGCCTTCGCACCGATCAGTTTGCTGAATACTTGACCTCGAAGCACGGGCAGCGCTGGAAAGAGGGAGACCCCAACGTCGCCATCTGCACCGACTGCCACACGGCCCATCGGATACTGCCAGCCTACGAGCCCCAAAGCTCCATCAACCGCCAGAGTGTTCCCGACACCTGCGCCCGCTGTCACAGCAACGCGATTCTGATGGAACCCTACGGCTTGGCTGTCGACCAGGCTGAGGCTTTCAAGCGGGGTGTCCACGGAGTGGCGCTTCTTGAGCAGGGCAACATGAAAGCCCCCAATTGCGCGACCTGTCATGGCACGCATGGGGCCATTCCCCCAGGCGTCGAAGACATCACTAAGGTCTGCGGCACTTGCCACATCAACGAGCGACGGTACTTTAATGCCAGCTTGCACAAGAAGGCCATGGACGAGCAGAAGATCTCCGAATGTGCTAGCTGCCACGGTAATCATGAGGTTGCGCCCGCGGACACCGGACGTCCGCTCTATGCAACTTGTAATCTCTGCCATCTTCCGGATTCTAAGGCAGTGACCCTGGCCGAGAAGCTGAAGGTCCTGCTCGTGGGGGCACAGCAAGCCGTGGAGGAAGCGGAGGCGGCCCTCATAGAGGCTGAGGCTCAAGCGTATGAGGTCTCGCCCTATCGATCGCGCATGATCGAGGCGCGCGCCTATCTCATTGAAGCGCTACCGGTGCAGCATTCGCTGGATGTGGCACAGATCGAGGAGTTGACGCGCCGGGCACGCTCGATCTCTGAAGACGTACGCAGCCAGGTTCACGGCCTCTTGAGCGTGCGGAGCTTGCGACTGGTGGGGCTGGCACTCATCTGGGGGTATCTCGTCTTGACGCTTATCGTCATCCTGCTCTATCGGCGCGAGCGGCGGCGGGGGTGAGAAGTGATGCAGATCTTGCGCCGATGGCGAACGTATCCGTGGCTGCTGCGCCTACTCTGGCTTGCGCTGATCGCACTGCCCCTGGGTGTGGCTGCGCTCTTCACGGGTGTCGAAATCAGTTCCCAGCCCGCCTTCTGTGGCACATGCCACTTCATGAAACCCTACTATGAGTCGTGGGAGACCTCCACGCACCGTGAGGTGGCCTGCGTCGAGTGCCACATTCCTCCAGGGATCGCGGCGGAGTTCCGCAAGAAGTATGAGGCGCTCTCCATGGTCGTCAGCTACTTCACCGGGACCTATGGCACGAACCCCTGGGCGGAGGTGCCCGACGAGAGTTGCCTGAGGCCTGGCTGCCACGAGCAGCGGTTGCTCGTCGGGCGCGAACTCGTGGGGAATGTGCTCTTCGACCACCGGCCGCATCTTACGGAGTTGCGTCGTGAGAAGAAACTCCGCTGCACCTCCTGCCACAGCCAGATCGTCCAAGGACAGCACATCGCCGTGACAGAGAGCACTTGTTTTCTGTGCCACTTCAAAGAGGCGCAACTGAACGAGGGTACAGCACAGTGCACGCTCTGTCATGAGACTCCAGAGACGATGATCACGACGTCGGGTCTGAGCTTCGACCACGCCGACGTGAAGCGCTTTGGCATGGATTGTCTGCTCTGCCATGCGAACACCGTCTCGGGCACAGGTGAAGTCCCGTCGGGTCGCTGTCTCACTTGCCACAACGAGCCGGCGCGCTTGGCACGCCTTGGGGAAACGGAATTCCTTCACAGGGTGCACGTGACCGAACACAAAGTCGAGTGTACGAGCTGCCACGTTGAAATCCAGCACCAGATCCCCCAAGCTCTGGAAGCCGTGTCCACCCAGTGTGAGACCTGTCACTTCGGAGGCGGACATTCCCCGCAGCGCGATATTTATGTGGGGCTAGGAGGAGAAGGAGTTGATCCCCAGCCTGCGGCGATGTACTTGGCAGGTGTCAGCTGTGAGAGTTGTCACGTGGTCTCCAAAGAGGGCCGCAAGATCGCGAGCGAAGTGAGCTGCATGTCCTGTCACGGCGCTCAGTTTTTGAAAATCTACCAGAACTGGCAGCAGGTGCTCTCCACCCGCTTAAAGGTCGTCCAATCCCTGAGCCAGAAAGTGCAAGCTCTGATCCCACCCAGTGAGCTCATCCGCCGAGCGGAAGAGAATATCGCGTTTGTCGAGAAGGCTCATGGCGTCCATAACCCGGGCTATGCCTCGGCACTCCTGAAAAGAGCCCATGAAGATCTGCAGCGAGCGCTCGGAGAAGCGGGCATGGAGGTGAACCTGGAGCCCCCGTGGCCCCAGGCACCGTATCCGACACAATGCACGGCATGTCATCTAGATGCCGAGACCATCGCAAAAGAGATTAACAGCTGGACGTTTCGCCATGAGGCACATGTCGTCCGCCGTGGTCTACAGTGTACGATCTGTCATACCGAGGTAAGGTACCAAGAATCTCAGCATGGGGCCCCACTGAATCGCTGCACGGACTGTCATCCGGCCCGAGCGCACCTTGAGGGGGCCAGACCGCAAGACTGCCTGCAATGCCACCCGGCCAATTTCCCTACGAGCTCTCAGAAAGTGAGATTCTCGCACGAGCTGCACGTCAACTTCGGATTCAACTGCACGCAGTGCCATACCAACGTTGATACGATGGATCATCTTGATTACATAAACTACGTGACTACCGCCCCTCTTCTGAAGCACGAGTTGTGCGGAATATGTCACCAGAAAGAAGTGCCTCCGGAGGGAGCTGCGAATTTCGCGGGCTGTATGAAGTGCCATATCACGTTTTAGTGGTTGAGTGTGCTCATACTTGTGCTCCGATGGAGGTGTTAGAATGCATATGGGTGACGACCCATGAGCCAGAGTTGGAGATGGCGGACGTTCGTGATCGCGATCATTGTTCTATTGTTCACTTGGCCTGTTCTGGCTACGCAGCAGTCCGAGGAAGCCGAGACCTGCTCGCTCTGTCACCTGGACCTCCCGCTTGAACCCCTTCAGGCCTCTGTGCACCAGGGTTTGCCCTGCATGAGTTGTCACCCGGGGGCCAAAGTGGTCCCCCATGAGAGGACCATGAATCCCGAGGCCTGCGCTGCCTGTCACCCCGGAGCCCGCGCCTATTGGGAGAGCATCCACGGTCGCGCCTATCTTCAGGGCGTCCCCGATGTGCCGGACTGTGCCGCCTGCCACGGCGGCCACCACATCCTCTCCACGAAAGACCCGGACTCCCCAGTTTCGTCACTCAAGCTCCCCCAGACTTGCGGCCGCTGCCATGAGAACGCAGGCATCTCGGAGCGCTTTGGCCTCCCTTCCCACCGCTATACAACCTACATCGACAGCTTCCACGGGATCTCCTTGCGATATGGGAATCTCGTCGCGGCCAATTGCACGAGCTGCCATGGGAACCATCTCATCTTGGCGGCCTCGGACAAGGATTCCTCGATTCATCCCCAGAATCTGCCCAAGACCTGCGGCCAGTGTCATCCCAACGCGGGCGAGAACTTTACGAAGGGAAAGATTCACGTGGAGGCTCGACCGGGTGTCTCCTACGGAGTCTGGGCCGTGCGGCTCTTTTATACCGGCTTCATCGGGCTACTCGGCTTCTTCTTCCTAACGCATATCGTGCTGGACGCGATCAAGTGGCTGAGGAGGCGTCATGTCTACTGAGGCACATCTTGATGAACTTCAAACCGTCGAACGGCTGAACCTTCAGGTGCGGATTCAGCATGGACTGCTCATGATCTCTGTGATCTTGCTCATCTTGACCGGGCTGGCCCTGCTCTTCCGCGAGAGCTCGTTCGGCAAGGTGTTGATCGAGTTGGAGGGCGGCTTCGAGATGCGGGGAACGCTGCACCGCGCAGCGGCCCTCTTGCTCATCTTTGTTGC
Source organism: Candidatus Fraserbacteria bacterium RBG_16_55_9 (assembly GCA_001778455.1). Taxonomy (GTDB): domain Bacteria; phylum Bipolaricaulota; class Bipolaricaulia; order RBG-16-55-9; family RBG-16-55-9; genus RBG-16-55-9. Next base: position 17,971 of record MFGX01000105.1, read on the forward strand.
CTTCTATCACTTGTGCTACATCCTCTTTTCCCGTCGGGGCCATGAGGAGTTCCTTCAGATCATGCCGCGCGCCCGCGACTTCAAGGACTGGCTCCAAATGCTGGCTTACGATGTAGGGATCAGCATACAGAAGCCCAAGCTGGATCGGTACAGCTACCGTGAGAAGTTCCAGTATTGGGCGTTTGTGCTCTTCACCCTGATCATGATCCTGAGTGGAATTGTTCTCTGGCAGCACGATCGTCTTTTCGGTCTGCTACCCAAGTGGTCTTTCGACGTGGCCATCGCGGTGCATGGGGGTACAGGCACGCTCATTCTCATCGTGCTTACGCTATGGCATCTCTACATCGTGCACCTGGGCCCCGGGCGGTTCCCCATCGACTGGAGCTTCTGGAACGGTCGGATCTCCCTCAAGCAGTTGCAGGAGGAGCATCCATTGGAATACGAGCGGCTTGCAGTTCAAGAGCTGCCTGCGCGCAAGGCACGGAGAGACTCTGCACCAAGACCGACCCGCGAGGAAGACGGCTGATCATGAAAGGCAGAGTATCGGCAGCGGCACTGATCTTGACGGGTACACTGCTCCTCATCATGCTTTCAACTGCCCATGGGCAGATCCCGCTACGCGATCCCAACGGGCGTTGTCTGCTCGAGTGCCATGGCGACCCTGAGTTCAAGGAGGAGACCGCTCCTGGGCAGTATCGCACGCTCTATGTGGACTACGAGCAATTCAAGCTCTCCGTGCACCGCGAAAAGCTCTGCGTCGATTGTCATACGGATGTCACGTTGATTCCCCATGAGCGGCGGCCGGAGGAAATCCATTGCTTACAATGTCACTACCAAGGCAATGTCGTGGGCGCGCCCATCACAGAGCGCCCGGAGAAATACAAGGAAAGCGTGCACGGCAAGGCTCTTCAACACGGCAATCCCGACGCTCCCGATTGTCGCAATTGTCACGGCGTCCACGATGCGCGTGCGCCCTATGACTCGCTCTCCACCGTCTATCGCATGAATATCCCCAAGACCTGCGGCCGCTGCCATCTCGATGTCTACACCGTCTACCTCGAGAGCGTCCATGGCGTCGCTGTCACGCGAGGCGTGCCCGAAGCAGCGGTCTGCTCCGATTGTCACCGTGAGCACGACCTACTCTCTCCGCAGGATCCACGCAGCTCTCTCTACCCGATGAACGTCGCAGGAACCTGCGCAACGTGTCATGCGAATGAAGAACTGATGCATCAGGTGGGTATCTCGGCGGAACAAGTGGAAGCTTTCAAGGAGAACTTCCACGGAATCGCGCTCGAGTTTGGGGTGCTAAGAGTAGCTCGCTGCACAAGCTGTCACGAGTACCACTTGATCCTGCCCAGCGACGATCCGCGCTCCTCCGTTCACCCCGAAAATCTGGCCCAAACCTGCGGACAGTGTCACCCCAATGCCACGGACAATGTCGCCAAGGGGAAGTTCCATCTCATTCCCAGCAACCCAGAGGCAGGGATCGTCTTCTGGGTAAGCCAATTCTTCAAGTGGCTGACGATCAGCGTATTGGCCGGGCTTTTCTTGCATATCTTGCTTGATCTTTATGGACGCCTGCGGCACAAAGCGACCGGCGGCTGAAGGAGTTACTGATGACAGAAGACCACCCCGAGAGCACAGAGAAACAGCTGACAGAGGAGCTGCAGCGCGAACTTGCGACTGAGCTTGAGGCACAACTCAATCATCCCCTCGATGAGGCGGACAAGAAACGCATTAAGCAGCTGATCAAGGAACAAGTGCAGGTTTCGCTTCGGCAGAAGAAGCAGAAGCTGGAGGCTGAGCGGCAAGCGCTCTTGAAAGCAAGAGAAGAGTATTTTGTGCGCTTTGGGCTGAACGTTCGCCTGCAGCATATCGTGATGGCCGTGAGTGTCATCTTGCTCATCGTCACGGGCCTGCCCATCAAGTTTCATGAAGCGGCATGGGCCCAGTTCTTTTTCCGACTGACCGGGGGGCTTGAAGCGGTCAGAATCATCCACCGCGTGGGCGCTTCTCTGCTGATTTTGGTGGGAATCTGGCACATGCTCTGGCTGCTCACGGCCACGGGCCGCCGCGACTTCTGGTTGCTCCTCCCCCGCCGCAAGGACCTTCTCGACTTCTTCTTGAATGCCAAACAGATGTTGGGCTTGACGAAGGAGCGCCCGCAGTTCGGGCGATACAGCTACGTCGAGAAATTCGATTATTGGGCCGTCTATTGGGGCATGGTCATCATGATCGGCACGGGGCTGTTCTTGTGGTTCCATGATCTCGCCATGACGTATCTGCCCAAGTATGTGCTCGATATTGCACGCGAGGCCCACTCGGATGAGGCAATGCTCGCAACTCTGGCCATCGTCATCTGGCACTGGTACAACACTCACTTTAACCCTTCGGCCTTCCCGTTCAACCCCACGATCTTCACGGGCAAGATCCCCAAGCACCGCATGATCGAGGAGCACCCCCTCGAATACGAAGAGATGCTCCAGAAGCGCGAGCAGCAGCAAGAGCGGGAGCGTGAGGGATGAGGCGGAAGACGCGCTGGATTCTACTCACTGTCGGATTGATCGTCTTCGCGTGGCTACTGTGGGTAGGGGCGCGGGTGACGGACCGACCGGAATTCTGCGCTTCTTGCCATTTTATGCAGCCGTTCGTCACAAACTGGGAGAACTCCACACACGCGAGCATCAATTGCATCAACTGCCATTACGAAAGAGGGTTCGGGGGCTACCTCGCCGGGAAGGCCCGCCTGCTCGCGGAGATGCTCCGTTACTGGACAGGAGCCTACAACGTGCGCCCCCATGCCCGCATAGCCGACGAGAACTGCCTGAACTGCCACCCAGAGAAAGCCTTGGAAACCGCGACTCCCTATAAACAGAAGATCCAATTCAGCCACCAACAGCACTCTGGCAATCCTGCGCGCGGAATTGAGCTTGTTTGCAATAGTTGCCACTCGGAACTGGTCCAGGGCAGTCATACCGCCGTGGATGAGAGGACCTGCATCACCTGTCACTTCGTGGGTCTGCCGAACGGAGAGCCCCTCGGTTCCTGCCAGGGCTGCCACGGGCCACCCAAAGACACGATTCTAGTGGACAGCATCGTCTTTAATCATTCAGATTACTTAAAGAGTGGTGTGGATTGCCTAACCTGTCATCTTCATGTGACGCGCGGCTCCGGTGATGTGCCTCCGCAGATGTGCTATGCCTGCCATGTGGAACGTTTCGCGCAGTACGGCAACACCGAGCTAGTTCATCGTGTTCACGTGACGAATCAGCAGCTGAAATGTTCGGACTGCCATACGGATCTTGAGCACAGCAAGTTCGAGCTGACCCAGGCACTCGCACCCGATTGTCGGATCTGCCACGGCGGGCGCCACTCAGTTCAGGAAGAGATCTACATCGGCACTGGAGGCAGCGGAATCCCTCCCAGCCCAGATCCCATGTTCCTGTCGGGCGTCACCTGCTCCGGCTGCCATCGTTTTCCCGGACAGTCTGCGGGAGCCGCAGTGCCCGCCGCCAAGCCGGAAGTCTGCATCACCTGCCATGGGCCCGGGTTCGACCGACTCCTTGCGAGTTGGCAGGACTCGATCGTAGCTTT
>MFGX01000106.1:0-12125 GCA_001778455.1 Candidatus Fraserbacteria bacterium RBG_16_55_9
CCTTATGAAGCTCACGATCCACACTCCTCGTGAGTTCACAGGGGACATCATGAGCAGCCTCTCCGGGAAACGCGGGCGGATATTGGGTATGGAGCCCGAAGAGAACGATTATGAGCACATTGAGGCGGAGGTTCCCCTGGCCGAAGTGCAAGACTACGCTCTGGAACTCAAATCCATCACTCAGGGACGTGCGAGCTTTGAGCTCGAGTTCGTGCGTTATCAACCTGTGACCTCCGACAAGCTTACCGAAGAACTCCTCAAGCGCGAGCGGCGAGATGGTCATTGAAGAAGATCACAGTCAAGACACATCACGAGCGCGAACTGCTGGATATCACAGCTCAAGTGGAGAAGGCCATCCGGGAATTCGGGCCTATTACAGGGGCCTGCATGCTCTATGTACCGCACACTACAGCAGCGATCACGATCAACGAAAATGCTGACCCAGCAGTAAAAGAAGACATCCTCAACTCGCTCACACACCTCGTTCCGAGATCTCTCGAGTACAGACATGTCGAAGGGAATGCGCACGCCCATATTCAGTGCAGCTTGATCGGGCATTCGGTGTGCGTTCCGGTAGAAGAGGGGAGACTTCGCTTGGGAACGTGGCAGGGGATTCTCTTCTGCGAATTTGATGGTTCGCGCAACCGCGAGGTCTGGGTCATTCCTCTTGCGCAAGAAGCAGCATGAAGAACTCTCTCCCAGGCAGGGATTCCCTGCTATGAATTGCTGCCGGTTCGATAACCCTCAAGATCTAGGGTAACGGATTCAAACCCTAAGAGCTTTAGGTAAGAAGCGATTTCCTTCCACAAGTGGCCATCGAAGATCTTGACCATCTCCTCCGGCGCGACCTCGATACGAGCCAGTCTGTCGTGGTAACGAACGCGGACTTGTCGAAAACCCTTCTGATGAAGAAAATCTTCCGCTTGCTCAATCATCGTCAGCTTTCCCTGTGTGACCCGTAGCCCATGAGGAATGCGCGAAGCGAGGCACGCCATGCTCGGCTTATCCCAGACGCTCAACCCCAACTCTTGGGCGATAGCACGCACCTCTGGTTTCTCTACGCGATGCTCCAACAAAGGCTGATAAACATCGTGCTCTGCCATAGCGTGTAGGCCGGGTCGATGTCCACGGGTGTCTGACAAATTCGTTCCTGAGGCAACAGTTGAAAAACCCAGCTGCTGAGCAAGTGTTTTGAGATTACTCATGCGCATGCGTTGACAGAAGTAACAACGATTCTCCGGGTTGCTGGCAAAACTCTCACTGGCTAATTCACTGAATGTGATGACGCGGTGGGCGATGGCAATCTCGCGGGCAACCTGACGTACCTCATCGAGTTCACGAGCTGGAAGGGTTTCGCTCGCGGCTGTAACGGCCAACGCTCGCTCTCCCAGTGCGCGGTGAGCGAGAGCGGCCACCACGCTCGAATCCACTCCGCCACTGAACGCCACGAGGATGCTCCGCCTTTCCCTCATATCCTCGAGGATCTCTGTGATCAATGTCTGCACACGACTGTTTGCGGTGGTCATAGATCTCCTGCGAATTGCTAGCACAACCCCGCTTCAATTTCAAATCTCTTGTTTTCGGTGTATGATGCAGATCGTCAGATAACATCTTTAGTAGAAGGAAAGGGGCATGCTATGCGCGACATACTGGGCGTATTATTGGGTGTTGCTATCATCATCAGCATTGCGCTCCTCATCACTCGGGGAAACGCGGAAGTCACCGCGCAGCGTGAGCAGTTGGAGTCGAAGATCGAAGACCTCCTACAACGCGAGGAGGTTGCACTTACCGATTTCATTAAGGCATTTGGCGAGCCTCAGTCCTTGGGCGTTGTGACATGTCAAGGAGAGAACTGTCTCAAAGCCAGTTGGGATCTATCGTATTCTACACGAGTCTGCTGGAAACGCCTCAGCGTCGTTCTCAATGAGCAGAAGAAGAACGTGTTCTTCGCGGAACTCAAGGATCTTGTGGTAATCGAACGCAAGGGCGAGGATACCCGCTGCGCCGAAGCGCCCGAATAGAGAGTGAGTAGAACCTCAGCTCCACGTGGAGCGGATCTCGCGGAGTAGAAGCACGACCTTCCGCTCGATCTGGTCGCGCGCTTTGCGATAAGCATCGAGCGGCTTCCCAAAGGGGTCTTCCATGCCCCAGTCGCGTCTTTCTCCACGGAAGGTCGCTGGGAAAATCTCCTTATCGGAGCACCCCATCGTGATCACATAGTCATAGCTCAGTAGTTCTTCCGGCTTGATGCTCTTTGAGAGTTGCCGCGAAATGTCGATCGCTCTTTCGTGCATTACCGCGATCGCGGTGGGATGCACGTAGCCTTCAGGTCGCGTACCCGCGCTGGTGATTTCAGCGTTCAGTGCGAACTCCCGCGCATAATGTCGAGCAAATCCTTCAGCCATCTGGCTTCGACAGGAATTCCCTACACACACAAAAATGATCCGCGTCTGCAGTTTTTCTTCCATTGGTGCCGCCATTGTAACGATTCTGACTGCGGTTTCAATTTGCCTATAAGTTGCAGTGGTATTGCGGGGAGGAGTATGCTAGCCAAGGGACACATGAGCGAAAGATACTACTATATCGAGACGGACGGCATGGTCTACCTGGTGGAACAGGCAGGGTGGTGGATTCTGCCCCACCTGACGGAAGAGATCCCCTTCCCGTTTGAGGTGCACGAGTCCATGATCGTCGCAGGCCGGGAAGTGCTTTATTGCGAGCCCATGCTTGATTATCATCCCCGAGAATGGCATCACAAGGACGAAATCCCCGGCAAAGAAAATGTCGACCCGCTGGTGCGCCAAGCTGTCCATCACACGCTCCCCCGGGTCGTTGCGGAGGCCGTCATACGCAAACAAGACCAGTTGTTATTGGTCAAACCTCTACGAGGATTCAATGCAGGTCAGTGGACTCTTCCCGGTGGTTTTGTCTCCTATGGAGAAGCGCCAGCTCAATCCGTCGCACGGGAGGTTGGCGAGGAGGTGGGGGCTCCTTGCCGAGTTGGAAAGCTCGTGGGGGTAGAGACCTTCTTGGGGAAGAAATCATTCTATACCTGGCATATGTTCTTTTATGAAGTCGAGCTGTTGGGAGAAGAGTTTCATCCCGCTCCCGATGAAATTGAAGAAGTCCGTTGGTTTCCCTTTGCCGAAGCCATACAGGCCCTTCAGGGCCCGAAAAGGCAGAGAATTGAAGAGCTCTTGTCATCTCGCAAGAGTTCTTGACAAAAGCTTACCTCTTGGCTTGTTCAAATGCGTACGCAGCCCTCAGGATCTTCGCCTCTTGCAGTTTGTTCCCGATGATCTGAAGCCCAAAGGGCAACCCATTGACCTTGCCACCCGGGATCGAGATAGCGCAAATTCCCGCTAGACTCATCGGAACCAGATAGACGTCCGAAAGGTACATGGCGAGTGGGTCCTCTGTCTTCTCTCCGAGCTGGAATGCAGGCGTTGGGGACGCAGGTGTGATCAGCACATCTGTTTTCTGGAAAGCGGAATCGAAATCGCGTTTGATGAGCCCACGCACTCGTTGAGCTTTGCCGTACCACGCATCGTAGTACCCTGCCGAGAGGGCATACGTCCCCAGCATGACGCGGCGCTTTACTTCAGGGCCAAATCCCCGAACGCGGCTCTCGGAGAACATCGCTTCGACGGTCTCATCGCTCTTCCTTACGCTATAGCGCACGCCGTCGTAGCGAGCGAGGTTCGCACTGGCTTCCGAGGCGGAGATGAGATAATACGTGGGGATGGCATATTCTGCGTGGGGTAGAGAAACTTCGGTGAGCTGTGCGCCAAGTTCTTTAAACACGTCCTTCCAATCATCAACGCGCTGACGGGCCTCGCCCTTAAGTAGATCGACAAATTCACGCACGATTCCAACTCGAAAACCTCTTATGCCCGCCTCGAGATCTCGGGTGTAATCCACTCCACCGTTGTCTACGGAAGTCGAATCCGCAAGGTCATGGCCCGCCATCATGCTGAGAACCAAAGCTGCATCGCGCACGTCTTTCGTAAGGGGGCCGATCTGATCGAGCGATGAAGCATACGCGGCCAAGCCATAGCGTGAGACGAGCCCGTATGTCGGTTTGAGGCCAACGATTCCGCAGAAGGCAGCAGGTAAGCGAACAGAGCCGCCGGTATCTGTGCCGAGCGCAGCCAGTGCCGTGTGTGCAGCCACGGCCGCGGCTGAACCTCCGGAGGATCCACCGGGCACCCGTTCGAGATCCACGGGGTTCTTCGTTGTGTGGAAGCCGGAATTCTCATTGGACGAGCCCATGCCGAATTCATCGAGATTGGTCTTGCCTAAGATGGTCGCTCCCGCCGCTTTGAGCTTTGCAATGGCCGTGGCATCAAAGATGGGGTGAAAGCCCTCTAGGAACTTCGAGCCACAGGTGGTGCGAAATCCGACCGTTGAAATCAGATCTTTGACCGAAATCGGAAGACCCCTAAGTGGCCTATCGTGCATACGCTGCGCTTCTTTCAATAAAGACTCGGGGTCGTTCACTTCCAGATAAGCCTGGAGTGAAGGCTCTTTTTCTTTGAGCGCACGGTAGAGATCTTCTAAGATCTCCTGAACTTGGATTTCTTTGCGGCCCAAAAGGTCGATGAGTTGATGGAGGGTCTTTTCGTTCAGATTCAAATTTCTCTGCCTCCCCAGGGAAGGTCAAACGTGGTGCCGGGAGAGGGATTTGAACCCACACGGGCGAAGCCCACACGCTCCTGAAGCGTGCGCGTCTTCCAATTCCGCCATCCCGGCAAGTGTGAAAGAAAGCCCAACCATTCTAGGAAACGCGTTAGACTTTGTCAAGGCAGATTGTGGAAGCTATAGTTCATACGTGATGGACTTGGAACGAGCCCAGTACCAGTTTATCGTGAATCCGAAGGCGGGGCGCGGGAAGACTCAGGCAATCTTGCCCGCACTTCGACACTTGCTGGATACTGAGAATCTTCCATGCGAGTTTCTCTTTACTAGCGGGCCCGGGGATGCCACGGCATTGGCTCGGGAGGCCATCCGAAAGGGCTGTGGGTACGTGGTGGCGGTGGGCGGCGATGGTACCGTTCATGAAATCGCCAATGCCCTCGTCGACACCACGGCAGCCCTAGGGGTCATTCCCACGGGCAGCGGCAATGACTTCTGCAAAGCGGTCCAGATCCCCCTGCAGCTTGCCAACGCCGTGGAGACCGTAGTCCGCGGTCAACTGCGTCGCGTGGATGTAGGCAGACTGGGGAAGGAGTACTTCGTGAACGGTCTTGGAATCGGACTCGATGGTGCAGTTTCCCACCGTTATGGGCGTATGAAACGCTTACGCGGAGAATGGGGTTACTTATGGGGAGCGATTCATGAAGCTCTCACGTTCAAAGCTCAGTACATTCACCTTAAGACGGCGGATTGGAGTCATTCCGGACGGGCCCTGCTCGCTGGCGTTTCCAATGGCCAATATCACGGCGGGAACTTCAAATTGGCGCCGCACGCCGTGGTCGATGACGGTCTTTTTGATATCTATGTGATCGGGGATATGTTCCCGCTCAAGAGGCTCCTGGAGATCCCTAAGGTTCGCAAGGGCACGCATCTGGGTATGCCCGAAGTCGAGACCCGGCGCGCTCCCTGGGTTGAGATCACTTCGGAGAGCTCTCTCTTGGCTCATATGGACGGCGAGCCATTTCAGTTGGAACCGGGCAACCACCGAATTGAGTTGGTTCCAAGGAGCTTGCAGGTCATTTGCGCTGAAGATCCACTGTGACGGGAGTGCGTTCCATGGCATTCTCAATCTCGAAGTACTCTCGTTCTCGGAAGCCGAAACGCTGAGCGATGAGATTCGAAGGAACGCTCTGGACCAGATTGTTAAAGTCTCGGACGTTCGCGCTGTAGAAGCGCCGAGTCGCTTGAATCCGATCTTCCGTGTTTATGAGTTCTTCTTGCAGTTTGCGAAAATTCTGGTCCGCTTTCAGTTCGGGATACCGCTCGACAATTGCCAACAGTTGGCGTACATTACTCACAAGCACATTCTCATCTCTTGCCTGAGATGCGGGAGAGCCGGTGGAAGCGATGGCTCGAGTGCGGGCTTCGCTGACACCTTGGAGGACCGTTCGTTCGTGAGTTGCATACGCCTTGACCGCTTCGACGAGGTTTGGGATGAGATCGTAACGACGCTTTAGCTCGGTATCGACGTTTGACCACGCTTCGTCACAGCTGTTATTGGCACGAACGAGAGCATTGTAGAGGAGCATGCCCCACAAGAAGAACAGGACAACCAAGCTGAGAATGATGAAGAGCCCAATCATGATCCGCTCGCTTGCTGCTTCACAAGATATTCCGGCAGACGACTCAGAATTCCACCGATCACTTCTACGGCAGAACCGAACTCTTGAGCAGAAAACAGGGAGGCACGATAGGCAATTACATGATGCGCATCAAATTGGATCGAAAAGGCAGGCGAAGTAAGCAAGAATTCCATCACCCTTGGATGAACGACATCGTACGCCCAGCGTCTGTCCGTAGCTTTCACATAGAAACGGCGGCTAAACTCCAATGATTCAAAATCGATATCATCAAAGCCCAAAAATTCTGTGAGCTTATCGAGCAACCCTTCGGGTCGAATATAGAGCGATTTCAGTGGCACAGAAGTACCAAGGATCGCCGCGGAGAAGTGATGATGGTGCGTCTGCGTCCGCCCTTTAGAGTCTGTGGTGTACGTCTCATAATGGAAGTCGAAAGCAACGAACTCCTGCCCTAGCCATTCCCCGTGCATGCGATTGTACGCGTACCGCTGAGAACCTTCATTCAAGCATCGAAATGCAGTAAAGCGCCCGCCGAAGGCGTAATCTCTCGATGGATCGAATCGAAGATGTTTTGCCGTTGCCCAGGCCGCAAGCTCCTTCTGACGTTTGGCTGCACTATAGCTCTGCCAGATCCAGAAGACCACTGCCAGCAGAATGATCAGAAATACGACGAGCGTTTCCACGTGATCACTCCAGAATTGGATCGCCCACCCGGATGACGCCTTCGGTCAGGATCTGTGCGCGAAGACCGCCTCTGTGGATCAAGCCGGGTACAACTTTTTCATGCGACAGTTTCTGGAGATGCCCGCAGGGCTCACACAGGCGTATGCCACGCAAGGCGACTTCGCCGACACGGAATTCTCGACCCACGAGATGATTCAGGGGAACGCCTCGCGTAACGACGTTGCGCCTCGCATCTCTGGGACTCATGTCGACGCCATAATCACGCTTCAAGGCTTCGATCGCTTCGCTTTCAATCAAAGTGAGTTCGCGGTCCGGCCCAGCCTTATTCGAGAAAGATCCCCCTTGCCTGCCGTAGCGATCTCCCTCCAGTCCCCTGCCGGGTAGAGCATGTACCTCTCGGACTGACTTCATGGTTCCCTTTGCCTCAAGGGCAATATGTAAAGAGGCCACTACACCCTTCCACATCGCTTATCGACTCCTTTTCAGGTGAGCCATTCACCTCGGCAAGACGGTGACAGCTTGGCCACCGAGGTAGACACGTTTGCCAGCCACGCGAACCTTGAGAACCCCACCACGTGAAGAGGCTTGATACGCCATGAATTGGTCTTTCTTGAGATGCTTCCTCCAGAACGGACCTAGAAAAATCCGGCGTAATGTTTCGTACGATCTCCTCGGCGTCAACCTCCACAAGATAGTCGAAACGATTCTTGCCTATGTGGCATGCCCGCAGAGATCAACCTCAACAGTTGGCGTAAACCAGCGCAGATTGAACCCATCGTCTTGCCTCCTTGGTTCGAACTGAAACGATACCCGCTTGGCAGCCCTGACTCACACTGCGAATCAGCACATAGAGCATATCGGGGCGCGGCGTGAGGTTTAACGTGATCGATGCCGCAAGAAAAACGGCAAGGCTTGGCACGTCGAGCACTATCTTCTGCCGAAAGTCCCGCCGACGGGCGACTGCACATAGAGATAACGCTTGACGCCCTTTAGCGATGTCTTTTCGAGGGGTTGTTCCACAATAATGACGTCTTGCTCGCTCTTAATTCGCTTGTACGCGGCAAGGTTCTGATTGCACGCCTTGATCTCTTCCCAGATGAGCTTTCTCGCATGATCGAGATGGCGCGAGCCTCCCATTACATCCCATTTGGGGTAGATCAATGCCTGGATCACTTCCGTTCCCTTCCGCTCGGCACTTCGGATCATCACGTCTTCGACATATGGGATGCGGCCGAGTTCCCACTCGATCTCCTCTGGATAGACGTTCTTGCCCGTGTCCAGCACAATGACGTTCTTGCGTCGCCCCTTGATATAGAGCCAGCCATCTTCGTCCAGATAGGCCAGATCTCCGGTGTGCAGCCAGCCTTCCTCATCAATGACCTCTTTTGTGCGTTGCGGATTCTTGTAGTATCCACGCATGATGTTGGGCCCACGGGCGAGGAGTTCCCCCACACCGTCTTCGTTGGGCTCTATGATCTTGAAGTCCACGTTGGGAAGAGCGGGCCCCACAGATCCTGGTTTCCGATTGAACGGGGTGCTAAAACTCAGCGCCGGAGAAGCTTCGGTCATGCCATAGCCCTCGATCATGCCTACACCCAACCGCCGAAAGCCTTGAATCGTGGTCGGAGCAAGCGGAGCACTGCCAGAGATGAAAAAGCGAAGCTTGCCGCCAGCCAGTTTCTGCTTGAGCATCCAGCCTAAAACCTTAGGGACCGCACGATGCAAACCACGCTTGAGCACATTCTCTTTGATGGCCTCTTCCACTCGCTGGTACATGGCATGGTACAGCTTCGGCACACCGACCAGAATTGTCGCCCCATAGCGGCGCAGCACTTCCGACAAGTTGGCATAATCGTTGGTATAGACGATCGTCGCCCCTTTCCAAAGAGCCGCGATGAGCACCGCTAGGCCAAAGCTGTGATTCCAAGGCGCAATCGAAAGCACGACATCATTGGAATTGAGATCCAACCGCTCAAATACAGCGCTCAAGTTGGACGTGATATTCTCGTGTGCTAGCATGACCGATTTTGCATCTCCGGTTGTCCCAGACGTGCAGAGCATGATCGCCAAGTCTCGTGGCTGAACCTCCCAGACCGGTGGGGTCTTCTCCGCCAGAAATTCATCCCATGGCAGCGTCTGTGCGGTGCGCGGTTGGGCACCATCCTGACCATCCAAGTTGACGACAAACCGAAGTGAACTCAGCCCTTCGACCAATGGCGCAAGATCACCAGAAGCAATCACGCCAACCACATCACAGGCATCGAGCAAGCGTTGGATTTCCCCCCCTTTGAGTAAGGGATCAATCGGGATGGCGACCGCACCCATTTTGAGAATGCCGAGCATGGCCGCTGGCCATTCCGGCCGGGGCCGCGAGAGGATGGCCACTTTCTCCGTAGGTCGTACCCCGCAACGTGACAACCCGGTAGCTACACAATCTACGAGTTCAGCAAGCTGCCGGTAGGAAACTTCGTCATAACTCGCTCCCTGAGGAGAAAGGGCCACCACAGCTTTCTTCGATCTCTGAGCTTGCGCCGCGGCCTGAAATACCTCAACGATGGTAGGATACTTGCTCATGGGGGATCAGCCTCCGAAAGACCATTGGCGGTCTTGAATGTATTTTTCAGCCTCTAGAGCGGCGATGCAACCATCTGCCGCCGCAATCACAGCCTGAGCGTACTCGCCAGAGAACTTGCGAACATCGCCCACACCAAAGACCCCTGAGATCTTCGTGCGTGTGCGCATATCCGTGACCAGATAGCCTTCGTCATCCATCTTAAGCTTGCCCTGTAAGAATGCGGTGGCCGGCTTGTGACCAATGTTAACAAACACGCCAGATACATCCGTCTGCTCAAATCTCTTCCCCGTCGTCAGATCGCGCAGCGCAACGGCTTCGACCTTCCCCGTGCCCTTGAGCTGCTCCACAACGGAATTCCAAATGAACTTCACCTTGGGATTCTTGAGCACCTTTTCAACCAGGAGTCTGTCTTTGGCCCGAATCGCCTTGGGGTCGTCTTTGGGGTGGCGCACGACCATACGAATCTCGTTGGCAAACTTCGTAAGGAAGAGGGCCTCCGTGAAACCGGAATCCCCCGCCCCAATTTCTATCAAATTCTTCCCCTTAAAGAAATACCCATCGCAGACAGCACAGTACGATAGCCCTCGACCTTTGAACTCTTTGGCTCCTTCGGCAGGCAACTCAACGGGAGCGGCCCCCGTAGCGATGATCACGACCGGAGCATGATATCTTTCTTGATCCGTGACCACAACGTGATCGTTCTTCTCATTTCCCCACTGGATATCGACTGCTTCTTCGAGCTTGATTTCCACACCGAAGCGCTCTGCTTGCTTGCGCGTGCGCTCCATGAGCTCGGGCCCGGAGATCGCTACCTCAAAACCCGGGAAGTTCTCGATTTCTGTTGTGTCGTTGAGCTGGCCTCCGGGGATCTCCTTATCCAACAGAAGAGTCTTCAGGCTGGCCCGCGCTGTGTAGATGGCCGCCGTTAACCCAGCAGGACCGCCGCCCAGGATGATCACCTCGTAGCCCATCACGCCCGACGAGAGCCTCCTTCTTCCCTCAAATCTAGCCGGGGAGTACGTTCATGATAACCCACGCAGAGAAGATGTGTCAATCAGTGAGAGGAAGCCTGCATCCGAGCTCCGGTATTGAAGCCGACAGTGCCCCAGAAGGCCGATGTGAGCGTAGGAAGGAAGACCATGGCGGCCTCTTTCAGAATCGCTTCGTACGGGCGGAGAATCTCAATGACATAAGGAATCGTACGCTGAAGGAACTCGGGTGTCTCGGGACCGATCAATTCTTGATCTCGTCCTGGCTCGAGCAGCCAGTCAATGATGTTCCAGACGCCGAAGGCTTCGACCAGTCCCCCCAGCGCCCCGGCGAAGCTCCCAATGATTGTTGCGACCAGGTTGCCCTGCACTCCATCCATCCACCCGATGGTCACGATGCCCATCGTTGTCCCCGCGAATACAAAAAGTGGGTATACGATCGGTCGAAGAGCCACCCGTCCCGCGCGTCGACAGAGCTCCGGATTCTCCGCTTCTTTGCACCATGAGGAGAGAATGGCCTCGACGACGGCCTGTCCACCCATGGCGCCCCCGATGGATCCACCCAGAAATTCCCAAAGGAAAAAGTCCTCGGGCTTCGGGCCCGGGCGCTCCCCATTGGATGCCCCGGTGGGAAGATTCGGTGCAAGAAGCCCAAGCAACAGAAGGAGCGCAATGACCACAGAGCTTTTCATCCATGACATGGTACTCTCATTGTAAGGTCTCTTTGCCGAGAAAGGCAAACGGTTGACGCGGCAGAGCTCTAGGCGTACGCTAGAACCTATGGATCGCGAGCGATTCCAGGAGCTGGTCGAGCAGGCTGTGGTCGATTTACCGGAGTTCTTCAAAGAGAAACTGGAAAACATCGCCATCGTGATTGAAGATCATCCTCCTTTGGATGTGGCATCGCATTACCCGGGTGCGCTGCTTCTTGGGCTCTATCGAGGGGTTCCGCTCCCCGAGCGGAGCGTATGGTCCCTCCATCCATATCCCGATGTCATCTCGATCTATCAGAGGAACATCGAGAGAATTTGTCACAGCGAGCAGCAGATCGTTCAGCAAGTTCGCGAGACGGTCATGCACGAAATCGGTCACTATTTCGGAATGGACGAAGAGCAGTTGCGAGAATTGGGGCTGGGTTGAGCTTCTACGTCGTGTGAAGAGCCTGAGGCAACGCAAGTGCGAACACCTCATCGATGACGTCCACAAAGTGGAAGGTAAGAGCGTGTCGCACATTGGCCGGGACATCCGTCAAATCCGCCTCGTTCCGCTTGGGCAAGATCACGGCAGTCACTCCCGCTCGATGGGCCGCCAACACCTTCTCGCGGATCCCTCCCACAGGGAGAACTTTACCGCGCAGGGTGATCTCGCCGGTCATCGCGAGATCCGGTCGTAACGGCGTATCCGTAAGAAGCGAGGCCAGAGCCGAGGCGATGGTCACACCCGCAGAGGGTCCGTCCTTAGGACTGGCACCCGCAGGCACGTGCACATGGATATCACACTTTTCGAAGATCTCTGGAGAGATCGAAAGATCTTGAGCCTGGGAACGAATGTACGAAAGAGCGGCTCGAGCTGACTCCTTCATCACTTCGCCCAAGTATCCCG
>MFGX01000106.1:12250-15297 GCA_001778455.1 Candidatus Fraserbacteria bacterium RBG_16_55_9
GGGAAGTGCTTGGGTGGGCCGAGGAACTCGGGTACTTCTTCGGACGCGACGACCCACTTCTGTCGTGATGATTTATCGTTGCGAACAGCGCGAACGGCGAGTTTTCGTAAGACACGAGCGATCTCTCTCTCCAAGTTGCGTACCCCCGCTTCATGGGTGTATTCGCGGATGATTCTCTTAAGGGCCTCGTCGGCGAATCTCACTTTTTTGCCTGGAAAGCCGTGCTCAGGAAGCTGGCGAGGGATGAGAAAATGCTCGGCGATTTCCAGCTTCTCTTCTTCGCTATATCCAGGCAGTTCCAGAACCTCCATGCGGTCGAGAAGCGCTGGGGGGATGGGTTCAAGAATATTGGCTGTGGTGATGAAGAGCACTTGGGATAGATCAAACGGCACGTCGAGATAGTGATCTTGGAATTTGGAGTTCTGCTCTGGGTCTAAGACCTCCAAGAGCGCGGAGGCCGGGTCACCACGAAAATCCGCGCCCAGCTTATCGATCTCGTCCAGCATGAAGACGGGGTTCTTTGTGCCCACACGCCTCAAGCTCTGGATGATCCGCCCTGGGAGTGATCCGATGTATGTGCGCCGATGGCCGCGAATCTCCGCTTCATCCCGGATGCCTCCGAGGGATATGCGCACGAACTTGCCTCCCAGCGCTCGAGCAATCGATTGCCCCAACGATGTCTTGCCTACACCCGGGGGGCCCACAAAACAGAAGATCGGGCCTCGCATTGCACGCTTGCGTCCGGTGGCGCGTAGTTGCAATACCGCCAAATACTCGAGTATGCGTTCCTTGACTCTTTGGAGATCATAGTGGTCCTCATCCAGAATGGTTTTCGCTCGCTTGATGTCGAGATAATCCCGAGTCCGCTTGGACCAGGGAAGCTCGACCAGCCAACCCAGGTACGTCCGGGCAACAGTGTATTCCGGAGAGCTGGGGTGAATCTCTACCAAGCGATCCAGCTCCCGGAACGCCTCTTTCGCCACCTCGGGAGGCATCTTCGCCCGCTCAATTCGCTCGCGGAGTTCACTGATCTCCGGGTTCTCCTCCTCGCCCAGCTCGCGACGGATGGCAGCAAGTTTCTCCCGAAGATAGCGCTCCTTCACTCCGCGTTCGAGTTCGCCTTTGACCTCCGTTTCAATCTTCGAGCCCAGTTCTAAGAACTCCAACTCGCGCTCCAGAAGCCGCATCAGAAGGTGCAATCGCTCGTTGACGACCTGATGTTCCAAGAGCTGTTGCTTCTCCGCGGACTCTAGCTCCAAGTGAGCAGCCATTGCATCCACGAGTTGATCCGGATCTTGGATCTTCTGTATCCCTGAGAGGATCTCTGCCGAGAGAGCCGGCGAGATGGAAGCAAGCTTGTGAAAACGCAGTGTCACGTTCTTGATGAGCGCCGCGAGTTCTCCATCCTTCTCCACTTTGGGCTGCACAATCTGAATCCGAGCGATGAGGTACGGCGTCTCCTGCGTGTACTCTAGCACGCGAAATCGCGTCAGCCCCTGAACGAGGACCATCACCGTCTGATTCGGGTATTTCATGACGCGTACCACGCGGCATGCCGTGCCGATGGAGTGGAGATCGCCAGGATTGGGTTGATCCAGCGTGGGGTCCTTCTGCATGAGAACCCCGAGCATCTGGCCGCCCGCCATCGCCTCTTCTACAGCCCGCAGGGAGCTTTCGCGACCTACAGACAAGGGCACGAGCGACTGAGGGAATACCACGCTGTCCCTCAGCGGCAGGATCGGGAGTCGCTTGGGGTACCGCTCGGGCAGATTTCCGCTTTCGCTCTCGGATGTTTCCGCAAGTGTTTCCATTTCCATGCCCGTTCGTCATTGTAATCCTGGATAACCCGATGCGCAAGCTGATTCATCGGTCTAGAAGGGCTTGATGGCTTGCAGCAAGATTCAGCTATCCGGTGAACTTTGTTTGCGCTTCGGCACTGGTCGGGTTGGGGTGGTTCCTGGCTCGCCGAAGCTTCTCTGACGAGTATACTCCTCCGGATCCCTTAGAAACGTCAGTATCTGCTCATGTTGCTCCAGAGTGAGCCGGCCTTCTGCCCGCAGCAATTCCAGAAGCTCATCCCAATGAGTCAGACTATGAAGCTGGATGCCATGTTTCTTCAAACGATCCCGTGCTTCTCTCAAACCTGCCCGTTCGCTATAGTACTCAAACACACATAGACAGTGCTTGATGATTCCGCCTGCGGTTTCGATTCCCCGCTGGAAAACGAGCTTACTTCCCCCATCGGTGACCAAGTCCTCCACGAGCAGCACGCGCTGGCCTGTCTCAAGCACTCCTTCGATCTGAGCACCTTTCCCGTACCCCTTGGGGGCCTTGCGCACGTAAATCATGGGTTTACCTAGTTCCACAGCCAAAAAAGCGGCGAAAGGGATGCCAGCGGTCTCACCGCCGGCCACCACATCCACTGCATTTCGCCCGATTTCTTTACCCGCAATCTCCGCAAAGGCCTGCGTAATGGCGCTTCGTGACGCAGGGAAGGAGATGAGTCGGCGACAATCGACGTAGATAGGTGAAAGCCTTCCAGATCTCAGCTGAAAGGGCTCCTCAGGGCGGATGAGCACCGACTGGGTCTCGATCAGCGCTCGTGCAATCTCTTTCATCGTTGCGAAGAGCGAAACTCTTGCTCTTGCAGCTTTCGTGATTCGTCTAGGATCACCTGGAAGATCTTCTGAATGGCTCCTCCATTCAGCGGTCCGGTGTTCTGTGAGATCGCGCGCTTTAGGACTTCTGCTTCACGCTCTGGAGAGCGAATGGCTTGACCTCTCTTCTGCTTCTCTCTCCCGATCTGAAGGGCGTACTCCGCTCGCCGGTTCAAGAGTGCCACAATCTGTGAGTCCAACTCATCAATGTTTCTCCGCCACTCCTCGATGATCGCACTCATCTCTTTTCTCTACACAACCTGGCCTAGAAGTAGTAGTAGATTCCCATGTGCAGGGTCCAGCCGAAGTTGGATGACGCAAACGTCTCAGGTTGTTGAAGAGGCTTGGGTCCATCCGGTGGCCAGGGTGGCGGGGGAGGCCCAGGGATAT
>MFGX01000106.1:15330-17123 GCA_001778455.1 Candidatus Fraserbacteria bacterium RBG_16_55_9
TCCAGCGCGATTTGAGGGGACGCACTCCACTCGATCCCGCCTGCGACTTCGATGGCCAGAGTCGAACTACGGCTATCATACGATGGCCAGGGACAATAGGGCGGCATGGCATCGACAGGATTTTCAGATGAGCTGCCGCTCCCATCGTAGTACCAGGGACAGGGCGGAAGTAGATCTGTGATTCGTACTCTCGACGCGGGCTGGGGCTCAACGGGCGGCGGTACTTCATAATAGACGGTGCTCTTGGATCTGCTGCTGAGACTCATCCCTCGACCTACGAGATAGAAATCGTACTGCGAGTTGTTTGCCAGTTTATACAGGAACCCCCCGGATAGGAGCAGGTTGTTGTTCTCGCTCCATTGGTCTTTGAAGCTCGATGCCCACCCCCCTGCTTCCAACCCCAGCAAGTCATTGACCCAGTATTGTAGCCCAATGGCCGTTCCCAGGGCAGGATCGGCGCCATAGGGAGCAACTGGAGACAAGGCCGATGGCAAGAAACGAACCCCCGCTCCCAACTTACTATTCGCCGAGAGATTCTCGTCTTGTGCCCATAGAGCGGAAGCTGTACCCGCGAGAAGCGCAATTAGGCAGCCAATAATGAACAGTCTCTTCATCGTTTCTCCTCTCCCCTTTCCCGTTCGTTGGATGATTATAGACGCTGGGTTCGAGTCCCGTCAATTGAGAAAGCTGGAAACTAGGGTTGCTTCACTTCGGAATTGGTCGAGGCGAAGAGTCCCTTGGGATTGATGATATTCACCCAGACGGAAAGCCCGTAGAGTGTCGGATGCCAGAAGGCCAGCGGCGAGTTCTGTGAATTCGTCAGCGGGGCATTCGTGATCGCTGCAGCCGCCTGTTCTGTCCCGTCCTCAAAGTGGGCCGAGGCAGCGTGATTCGGCCAGCCGGTGATCTGAAATAGCTTCGCGCTGGTATCTGTCGAGATGAAGCGCACACCCGCCAGCTTGAGTTTGCCTTCCTGGTCAATGTCATAGAGCAGAACTGGAGGTCGGTCAAAGACAACGGGACCGCTCAAGTACGCCTCTTTTACGTAATGCTGCCCTACGTCGGGGACAAAATCGCCGACTTTGACATAGCCGTCGGTCTGTGCCATGCTCACATCTTGATACTTCGCCACCAGCTTGCTCAGCTGATTGATCTGAATGACCGCTTGTACATCGTCAGAGCTAAGCCGAAACTGTGTGCCGGGGATGAAGACATCGGCAGCGAAGCGGGCATTGGCATCCCGGACCTCTTCATCTGTGATCACGCCATCGTCAATATAGTACTTCATCCAGTCCGGGATGGTGGGGTCGCTCTTGAAGTCCGCTGTGACCGCCGCGCGGCCTCTCAGTCCTTGCGTGAGCGTTATGGTCGCCGCCGCTTCGGCAGTGAGATTCGCGCTGTCAGTCACCCTGAGTTTAACGGTAAATTCACCTGCGCTGCCGAAGGGGTGGAGGGCCGTCGGCTCGGTAAAAGACTCATCGAACGTCCCGTCATTGGTCCAGTCCCACTCGTACTTGGTGATCTGTCCATCTGGATCTGAAGATTCTGAGGCGTCCAAGCGAACGGCATCACCGGCGAGCGGGGCCTCAGGGGTAAACTTGACCTTGGCTGTCGGAGGTTGATTCGAGCCTCCGGGTTGCCCGCCACCAGGCTGACCGCCTCCCGGTTGACCACCGCCGGGTTGTCCCGATCCTCGACTGACTTGAACGGTCGTAGCAGGCAGATTGATCGTGACAGATTGGCCTTGAGTATCTGTGTACTGCACCTGTGAAGGCTCTTGATTGATGACCAGC
>MFGX01000107.1:0-101 GCA_001778455.1 Candidatus Fraserbacteria bacterium RBG_16_55_9
TTCTGTTCATGCTGTGTTTGCCTTCGCTGAAAACTATCCGACGGAGCCTTCCATCTCAAGCTGGATGAGCCGATTAAACTCGACGGCGTACTCCATCGGCA
>MFGX01000107.1:124-1356 GCA_001778455.1 Candidatus Fraserbacteria bacterium RBG_16_55_9
AAACCGAGCACGATCATTGCTACAGCCTCCGCTTCAGAGAGTCCACGGCTCATGAGATAGAAGATCTGGTCCTCGCCGACTTTGCCTACGGTCGCCTCGTGTCCCACGGTCACTTGATCCTCGTCGATCTCGACATAGGGATAGGTGTCGCTACGAGAGTGCTCATCGAGCAAGAGCGCGTCGCAGAGCACGGTAGACTTCGAATGAACGGCACCCTTAGCGACCTTCAATAAGCCACGGTAGCTCGTGCGCCCGCCGTCCTTGCTCACGGATTTGCTCGTGATGGTGCTTGTGGTATAGGGCGCAGCGTGAATGACTTTTCCACCCGTGTCCTGATGCTGGCCTTTCCCCGCATACGCCACGGAAAGAATCTCAGCGCGAGCTCCTTTGCCCATCATATATACACTCGGGTACTTCATAGTCACGCGGGAACCAATATTCGCGTCTACCCACTCGACCGTCGCGTCCTCGTAGGCCATAGAGCGCTTTGTCACCAGATTGTAGACGTCGTTCGACCAGTTCTGCAGCGTCGTATAGCGCAGGTGTGCCCCTGGCTTGGCGATGAGCTCAACGACTGCGGAATGCAACGACTCCCTGGAGTAGACGGGCGCTGTGCAGCCTTCGATGTAGTGCACCTTACTGCCCTCTTCGGCGATAATGAGCGTTCGCTCAAACTGGCCCATATTCGAAGAATTGATGCGGAAGTACGCCTGCAGCGGGATGTCCACCTGAACGCCCTTGGGTATGTAGACGAAGGACCCCCCGCTCCAGACGGCACTGTTAAGAGCTGCGAATTTATTGTCTTCCTTGGGGATGACCGTGCCGAAGTATTGCTTGACGATCTCGGGGTGCTCCTTGAGTGCTTCGTCCATCCCCAAGAAGATGACGCCCTTCTTTCCCAGATCTTTTCTCAAATTGTGATAGACGGTCGAAGAGTCGTATTGTGCGCCTACACCTGCCAAGAACTTACGTTCGGCCTCGGGAATGCCCAGCCGATCGAAGGTCTTCTTGATGTCTGCGGGAACGTCCTCCCAGCTGCGAGCAGGCACGTCCGTGGGACGCGCGTAGTAGATCATATCATTAAAATGGAGCTTCGTGAGATCTCCGCCCCACATGGGAAGTGACTTCTTCAGGAATACATCATAGGATTGCAGGCGGTACTCTCTCATCCAGTCCGGCTCGCCCTTGAGATGCGAAATCTCTTCGACGACTTCGCGCGAGAGCCCCGGCTT
>MFGX01000107.1:1366-1786 GCA_001778455.1 Candidatus Fraserbacteria bacterium RBG_16_55_9
ACGTAATTGTCGGTGGAATACTTGAAATCATATTTCGCGTAGTCACGCTCAAAGGTTTCTTTCTGAGGTTGCTCAACAACGGCGGCCGCTCCACGCCTCTTCTTTTCACCTAAGTGCTTCTCATCGGCCATGGTCAGGACACCCCCTCTTTCTCCAACCCGAGTTCTTCTAAGATCCAGTCGTATCCCTTCTCTTCTAACGCGTGAGCCAACTGCCGGTCTCCGCTCTTGACGATCCTGCCAGCGACCATGACATGGACGAAATCGGGCTCCAAGTAATTGAGAATTCGCTGGTAGTGAGTGATCGCAAGACAGCCGAAATTGGGACCGCGCAAGCTGTTCACGGCCTCGGCCACGATCTTCACCGAGTCGATGTCCAGCCCGGAATCCGTCTCATCGAGAACGGCGATCTCGGGCTTGA
>MFGX01000107.1:1798-7972 GCA_001778455.1 Candidatus Fraserbacteria bacterium RBG_16_55_9
GAAGGATCTCGGCGCGCTTCTTCTCGCCACCGGAAAAACCCTCGTTCAAGTATCTTGTGGCGAAAGATTCATCGATCTTGAGCAGTGCCAGGTTCTCTTTGAGCGTCTTGCGAAATTCTCCAAAGCCTGGCTTCTTCGTCTTGCCATTCGTCGGCTCTTCTTCCCGCTGGCGGGCTTTCATAGCCTGAAGCAGGAAGCGCGACATCGGCACCCCGTTGATCTCAAATGGGTACTGGAATGCTAGAAATAGCCCCAGCCGCGCACGCTCATCGGGCTCTAACTCCAAGATGTTTTGGCCCTTGAAGAGCACTTCGCCTTTTGTGATGTCGTACTTCGGGTGGCCCATCAGGGACATGGCCAGAGTGCTCTTGCCGGAGCCGTTCGGCCCCATAATGGCGTGAACTTCTCCCTTTTGGACCGTGAGATCCACGCCCTTGATGATCTCTTTGCCTTCCACATTCACATGCAAGTCTCTTATTTCCAGCCGGTCGGTCATGCTCACTCCTCTTTCTCAGACCTAGAATCACGAAAAGTCTACCGGATTAGTCCGCTTTTGTCAAGGCGTCAAAGCAGTCTTGATTATAGCTCGTATTCGCCCTTTGCTTCAAAACCGCCCGATCACCTAAACGCTGAGTTTCAGGAGATTGAGGAGGCAGCGATCCCGAGAATCATCGCAGGCTAAGTTGGAACATCTCGACACGACTTGCTACGATATTGCTTGCAGGAACTGTGTTGAGCAATTGCAAGAACCGAAGGAGGAGAAGATGAGTAGACAAATACTGGAGATAACCTTGCGTCTGCCCGATGGGCAAGTTCTCAATGGCCGTGGCCGCAATCTACCCGCCACGATAGAGCGGGTGTATAACCAGGCCCTGCACCCGACGCCCCGAAGATATGTAACGCTGATGGAGCACTTTAAGAGTGGGTACGTCAATAAGGGAGAGCACAGGTACCAGGGCACCTTCCATGCCCGGTTTGCCCAGCGCGGCAGTAATCCCGCTAGCCCAGAAGGGATCGTCGTGGTAGAGGTTCGGGAACCCAAATAGCCGGCAGTGGGTGTGACAGGAAGGAGAGAAGATGCAGAACAAGCTGATTCTCGTCGTCTTGGCGGTCATGGGGTTGAGTGCGGTCACGCTTGGATTGACTAGCTGCCAGCTGGTGAAGTGGCTCGGCCTAAACAATCAAGAGATTGAACTCGTCCAGTCGAATGTACCCAGGGACCTGTCCCCCGATGCGACTCAGCCGGAGCTGAATCAACTCGTCTCCGGAAACAGTCAATTCGCCTTCGATCTCTACAGGAATCTGAAAGACCAAAGCAGCAATCTCTTCTATTCCCCGTTCAGCATCTCGCTGGCATTGGCGATGACATACGCGGGTGCCCACGGTGACACAGAGCGACAAATGGCCCAGACTCTCCATTTCACGCTCCCACAAGTGCGTTTGCATACTGCGTTCGATGCCTTAGACCTCGCATTGGCTAGCCGTGCCCACGCCTCAACGGAGAAGAGCACGGGATTCCAGCTTGTGATTGCGAATTCCATTTGGGGCCAGAGCGGCTACTCTTTCCTCTCCTCATTTCTCGACATCCTAGCGGAGGATTATGGTGCCGGCCTAAGGCTTCTTGATTTTCAACGCGCCACGGAGCAGGCGCGGGTCACCATCAATGATTGGGTCAGCCAGCAGACGGCAGGCAAGATAGAAAACTTACTGCCTCAAGGCATACTCAAGCCCGACACCAAGCTCGTGCTCACCAACACGATCTATTTCAAAGCGGCGTGGCTCTATCCTTTCGACAAGAACCTGACCCGCGACGGCTCCTTCCACTTAATCGATGGAGATGAAGTCACCACGCCCATGATGAAGCAGACACAGCACTTCCAGTACGGCAAAGGCCAAGGGTATCAGGTGGTCGAGCTGCCCTACGAAGGCCAGCAGTTGTCAATGGTGATCGTGCTTCCCGAAGCCGGGCAGTTTACAGCGTTTGAGGACTCCATTGACGCTCAGAAACTTGCGGTGATGCTGAGCAACATGGAATTGAGTGACGTCCATCTGACTCTGCCGAAGTTCGGATTCAAATCGAACTCCAGTCTGAAGCAGGCTCTCGTCCACATGGGCATGGAGGATGCCTTCTCCGATCGTGCGGACTTCTCCGGTATGACCGGCAGTAGAGACCTCATGCTCACAGATGCCATTCACGGCACCTTTGTATCCGTGGACGAAGCGGGCACCGAGGCGGCCGCTGCTACAGCTGTTATCGTCGGGCCAACGGCTATGCCGCCTGGCCCAGAGGTTGAACTCACACTGGACCGTCCCTTCCTCTTTCTAATCCGCGATGTTGAAACTGGCACCATTCTGTTCTTGGGTCATGTCTTGAACCCACAGGGATAAGAGGGTGGGAGGCCGCCGATGCACATCCCCGACGGGTACCTGAGTCCGGCAACCGCCGCAGCGATGTACACGGTCTCCCTTCCGGTCTGGTACCTTGCGAGCCGCAAAATGACAACGCGGCTCACCGGACGATCGGTTCCGCTCATCGGGCTCTTCGCGGCGCTCTCGTTCGTGATCATGATGTTCAACGTGCCCCTGCCTGGAGGGACGACTGGCCACGCCGTGGGCTCCGTCCTCGCTGCAATTGTCCTTGGGCCTTGGGCAGCAAGCCTGGCCATCACTGTCGCCCTGATCATCCAGGCGTTCTTCTTCGGTGACGGTGGAATCCTCGCGATTGGAGCAAACGCCTTCAATATGGCCATTGCGATGCCGTTCGTGGGTTTCTATCTATACCGTTGGCTCAGCGGAGGTGCTGTAACACCGTCGCGACGCGCTATCGCCGCAGCAGTCGCTGGCTACCTTGCGATCAACGTTGGAGCTCTGCTGACCGCGATCGAGCTAGGCATACAGCCGATGCTGTTTCATGATGCCGCAGGGCACGCGCTCTATTTCCCCTATGGCCTGGGTATGGCGATCCCCGCGATGCTGCTCGGCCACCTGGCAGTTGCGGGCCCGGTCGAGGCACTGGTGACGGGCCTTGTGGTGAGTTGGATGCAGCGGACCAATCCGCAACTGTTTGAGACGGCCGGGGGCGTTACGCAAGGGGCGACAGGGCTTTCGCGCTGGGCGTGGACGGGATTGCTCTCGCTCATTGCGCTGACACCCTTCGGCCTGCTGGCCCCAGGAACGGCATGGGGCGAGTGGAGCCGAGAAGGACTACAACAGCTTGGCCTGGGCTATATCCCCGAAGGCTTCGACCAGTGGTCGAACCTGTGGAGTGCGCCGTTCTCCGGTTATGACATCCCGGCACTTAACAACTCGACAGTGGGGTATCTTTTGTCTGCACTAGCCGGCGTCGTGTTGATACTCGGCGTGATCTTTGCACTGACTTGGTTCATCGGGAGACTGAGGCACCGCCGTGAGGATGGACGCACCGGATGAGCCAGATTCCCACGAAAGCGAAACGCGGCCGCCGCGCAGCCCGCGGCTTCTTTGAAAAGACGCTCGGTCACTTGACGGAGACCCTGGAGCATACTCTTTTCGCGGAGGAGATTGCGAGGCAGGATGGCATGCTGCAATCTCTTGACCCGCGCGCGAAACTATTAGGCGCACTTGCGCTTCTGATTGCGATCAGCCTCTCGCATAGCTTGCTCGTCATCGCTGCGCTTTACATTCTTACCCTGCCGCTCGCCGCAGCTTCGCGCGTTCCCATGGGGTATTACATCAAACGCGTATGGGTCTTCATGCCGTTCTTCACCGGCATCATCGCACTGCCCGCATTGTTCAGCCCCTTCACCCCGGGCGAGCCACTTCTCACCCTGATCGATCTCACGTCACCGCGAGTCTATCTTGCCATCACTGTGCCAGGGGTCGTCACCGCCGCGTTCCTACTTCTTAGGGTAGGCAGCTCTGTGTCCGTCGCTGTCCTGCTCATGCTGACGACGCGTTGGGTGACCCTCCTCAAAGCGCTGCGCACCCTCCGTCTGCCGCAGGCATTCGTCTTGATCCTGGGAATAACGTATCGCTACATCTATGTTCTGCTTCATGCAGCAAACAATATGTTTATCGCTCGCCGGAGTCGCGTGATGAGGCGCATGTCCGGCGCAGAAAACCGCCGCTGGCTTGCGGCAAGCATCGGGACGCTGTTCACAAAATCGTACGCGCTTAGCGATGATGTGTATCTGGCCATGCAGTCTCGCGGCTTTCGCGGCGATTCGCATGTGATGGGCAATCTCGAGTGGCGCAGGGCGGACTGGCTCTGGCTGACGGGTTCACTAGTGATCGCAACGGCTGCGCTGTGGGTGGGAAGATGAAAACGGAGCCGGCGTATGAAGATTGACACCGAGAAAAGCACGGTCATATTCGAAGCGGAGCGGGTGAGCTTTGCCTACAACAACCACCAGGTAGCGCTGCAAGATGCAAGCCTCACCGTGCGTGCAGGTGAGCGCCTCGCGATCCTGGGTACAAACGGGTGTGGCAAGAGTACACTGCTGAAGATTCTGGATGGTCTATACTTTCCGACGTCGGGGACGCTTCGGGCATTCGGCGAACCCATGACCGAAGAGGTTCTACTGGACGGCGCGCGCGCTTATGCCTTTCGCCGCCGCGTGGGACTGGTCTTCCAAGATCCTGACGTGCAGCTCTTTTCGCCGACCGTGTGGGATGAAGTGACGTTTGCGCCGCTGCATCTGGGGCTGCCGCATCCAGAAGTGATCGAGCGCGCGGAATGGGCCATGTCGCTCTTAGACATCCAGAAGCTGCGCGACCGCGTGCCGCATCGCTTGAGCGGGGGGGAGAAGAAGAAGGTCGCTCTGGCGTCCGTCCTCTCGCTTCGCCCCGAGGTCTGGTTGCTCGATGAGCCGACCGCAAGCCTCGATCCCCGTAGCCAGAGCCGATTACTCGACTTCATCTGGGAACTCGAGCGGGAGGGAAACACGGTCATTACCGCGACGAATGATCTGGCAATCTTGGAGGAGGTTGCCGATCGTGTGATCATCTTCTCCGAGGACCACCAGATTGTTGGCGAAGGCTCGCCGCAAGAAGTGTTGTCTAATTACGAGCTATTGGCCAAGTGCAATCTGATCCACGAGCATAGACACAAGCACGGGGAGATAGAACACGAGCATCCCCATGCGCACCGCTACACGCACGAACACAAGCACGAGAAGTGATACAGACTTATAATAAGCCACCCCCACAGCAGATATAAAGGAGGATTCGTATGGCAGTTGTAGTTGTGATCGGTGGTGGACCCGCAGGCTACTGCGCGGCACTCTTTACCGCCAAAGCCGGACTGGGCACTGTCCTATTCGAGACCAACGAGACGAAGATGCACAACGCGTATCTTTACAATTACTTGGGTATTCCAGAGATCGGCGGAACGGAGCTTATGAAGATCGCCCGCCGCCAAGTTGAAAAATTCGGAGCCAACGTGCGCATGGAGAAAATCACGAAGATCTCCCGCCAAGGCCAGAGCTTCATCATTGAGACGGCATCGGGTACACGAGAAGAAGCAAAATATGTTGTCATTGCTACGGGACTGAATGAAGATCTTCTGAAGCAACTTGGCGTGGGTTACGAGGGCGATGCACTGAAAGTTGATCGCCACGGTCAGACCACTGTAGAAAACGTCTACGCGGGAGGCTGGGTGACGCGCAGCAAATCGCAAGCGATCATCTCGGCAGGCGACGGAGCTGCTGCAGCCATCCACCTGATCGCGAAAGAAACTGGAAAACCTTACAAGGACTTCGACGTACCACCTGGCACGAAATAGAGAACATGCAGACTGTGATCGGCCTGGAAGTCCATGCCCAACTGGCAACGCGTACAAAGCTCTTCTGCGCTTGCAGGGCAGATTACTTCCAAGCGCCGCCCAACAGCCACTGCTGCCCGGTCTGCCTGGGAATGCCTGGCGCACTGCCTGTGCTCAACGAAAAAGCTATCGAGTACGCAATCAAGGCAGCGCTAGCACTCCATTGCGAGATCCCTGAGCGATCCAAGTTTGACCGAAAGAACTACTTCTACCCCGATCTGCCAAAGGGCTACCAGATCTCGCAATACGATGAGCCGATAGCCCTAGGTGGCTTCCTCGATCTGGAATTTCCCCCTGGAGAAACGAAGCGCATCCGACTGCGACGGCTCCATCTGGAAGAAGACGCCGGAAAACTCATCCACGAACCTGATGGG
>MFGX01000108.1:0-5729 GCA_001778455.1 Candidatus Fraserbacteria bacterium RBG_16_55_9
CTATTGGGCATGGCTGTCGGAGGCATCGCGGCAACCACGTTTCGTGCCGCCGTTGTGATCCTGGTGGGCTCCTTGATCTTTCAAGTCAGTTTTCATGTCGAACGAATTCCCGAGCTCATCGGGGTCTTCCTCCTGACCCTGCTGGCTCTTTATGGTCTGGGGATGTTGTTTAGCTCGCTCTTTCTGCTCTATGGGCGTGAGGCATGGCACATGGCCAACCTACTGCAAGAGCCGGTCTTCTTGCTCTCGGGATTCTATTTCCCCATTAGGAGTTTGGGCTTCTGGACGGCGCTGGGAGCCTCGATCATCCCCAGCACATTGGGGTTGGACGCCCTGAGGCAGTTGCTCTTTCCGAGCATGCCTTACATGGGTTTTCTAGATGTCCGATACGAGCTTGCGGCTCTTGGCGTTCTAAGTCTTCTCTTCTTGTGGCTCGCGTACTGGGCACTACGCTACATGGAAAATCTAGCTCGACGTGAAGGACGCCTCACAGTGAGAGGGCAATGATGAGCAACCAAGACAGGGGCGAGAGTGCTCGCAGTTTGAGGATGGCCACCTGGCTCGGCTGGCAGATAGAATCTAACTGGGCTGACCCGCTCATGTTTGCGATCATTGATGATCGAGAGCATTACGGGATGCTCAAGTACATGTACGCCGCTCCTCTGAATATCTACTTTTACATTCTGGGCCGGGGCGTGGCCAAGACGATCACGGGTACTGTGGCTGTGTGCATCACTCTGCTCTTCGGCATTGCCGCTCTCGGGATAACGTTCGACGTGGCGCGCATCGACTGGGCTTTTCTCGTACTGAGTTTGATCTTAGGTCTGACAGGACTGGCTTTCTTGGGGATATTGCTAGGGGGTCTGTCGCTCGTCACCGCGCGGCACAATTACTTTGTGGGAGAAGCAGTCGCAGGGGCGCTATATCTCTTGTGTGGAGCCGTCTTCCCCATCGATATACTTCCGAGAGTTCTTCAGCTTTTCGGTCAAGCGTTGCCACTCACGTATTGGCTGGAGGCGCTGCGTCGGGCGCTTCTCGGGCAGGGGAGCAGCACACTCTTGGCTTCGCTCTCGAATGAAGCGCTTCTGGGTATCTTGGCCGGTTCGACGCTGGCGTTGGGGTTCATCTCTATGGGGTTCTATCGTTGGGCGGAGCATCGTGCCAAGGAGAAGGGCCTCATCGACATGCAGACGATGTATTAGTGCTCTTTCATCTCCCACCGATGTACCAGGTAAGCAAGTAGATTCCCAGCGCGAGCAGCACGAGCGCGCCCAGCAGCCAGGGGAGAAACCTTCCGAAGTATTTCCAGAGTAGTCGGAACATATTCACGAGACACCCCCCACAGAGGCTAATTATAGATTGTAACCCGAACCCAGATCAAATCAGCAATGATGGAGTCTCGAACTTTCGTGTGACACGAGCGCAATCACAGATACGGTTAGAGAACACTCAGAAATGCAATCAATAGAGGGACGAAGAGCCAGAGCAATCCCTTGATGAGAAAGAAGACGAAACCAGCGATGCCCAGCCGCTTTATCCAGAGAATCATCGCGCAATCACGTCGTAGTTCCTTGGTCGCAGCACCTGCATATTATAGTCTGCTTTCAGCAAGAGGTAGCTGCTAATAATATTCAATTCTTAGGTATACTTCCAGGGGACGAGATGGTGTAGAATCCTCAACTTCATCCAAAGGAGTGGATTTCAATGTTGAAGGTGCTGATCGTCGTACTGGCGGCGCTGCTATTGGCAATCGGGTTGTTTTGGAGTTTTCATCATACGGGGCAGTCGCTGAAACAGGCTGCTCAGCCACAGACTTCCCCCTCACAGACGCCCAATCCAGCAGATTTCGTCGATGAGATTGACAATAAGTACTTCCCTTTGTTAGTTGGCACGACATTCGTCTACGAGGCCGAGACAGACGAGGGCACAGAGCGCGGCGAAGTCGTTGTAACCGCTGAGACCAGGAAGATCCTGGGTGTAACCTGCGTCGTCGTGCGAGATAGGGTCACTGTCAATGGCGAGCTGAGAGAGGAGACGTATGATTGGTATGCTCAAGATAAGGCTGGGAATGTCTGGTACTTTGGGGAAGATACGAAAGAATATGAGGGCGGCGTGGTCGTCAGCACTGAGGGGTCATGGGAGGCCGGAGTGAGTGGCGCCCAGCAGGGAATCATCATGGAGGCGAGTCCAGAAGTGGGGGATGCCTATCGCCAGGAGCATGCCAAGGGTGTAGCCGAGGATATGGCTGAAGTGCTCAGTTTGAAAGAGTCTGCCTCTGTTCCCTACGGTTCCTTCGACAATCTCCTGATGATCAAGGAGTGGTCGCCACTTAACCCCGACGTTGTGGAGAACAAGTACTATGCGGCGGGTGTGGGCCAAGTTCTGACCGTGATGGTTAAGGGTGGATCAGAACAATCGAAACTTGTCGAGATTCGACGCCCGTGATGCGGGTGGAACTAGGACGGGTAAAGATTAAAAAAACGCCCCGGCAGGAGCAGAGTGTCTCACTACCGGGGTCGATCTCAGATTTGAGGGTCGTCCGTTACTTCGGGACGACGTTGGCTGCGCGCAGGCCCTTAGCATCGCGCTCGATCTCGAACTCGACGGTCTGGCCCTCGCGCAGGGTCTTGTACCCTTCGCCCTTGATGGCGGAGAAGTGAACGAACACGTCGGGCTCGCCATTGTCTTGCTCGATGAAGCCGAAGCCCTTGGCGTCGTTAAACCACTTGACCTTCCCAGTGGCCATCGGTAAACCCTCCTGCGATCTGCGTGGGATTTGACCCTCTGGCTGCCCGACCCACGTGCGACGGGTTAACCGTTAGGCACCCTGGGTGACAAGCCGATGAGTCAGAACTTGTCAGGTTAGCTATTTGCATTCACCTTCAAGTTGCAGATGTCCCTAAAACTCTAACACAGATTGAGAATTCTGTCAATATCCCTTCGGCTTCACGGGCGTGGAGGACTGCTGCCCCACCCCAGCTTATTCGCCATCAAATCGAAGAAGCCAGGGTGATCTTGAAGCACGACTGCCCGAGTGGACCAAGCGGAGCGGCGGATCAGCACTCGGGATCCAGACTGGAGTTCAGCCGCCCTGATGCCATCTGCAATGAGCCAACACGGGAAGTGCACAGCTGCTCTTAGCTCAGCTTGGGCTGGTAAGATCAGCGGACGTAGACCCAGTGCGTGCACATTGAGCGGGGTGATCAACATGCATTCCAGCGCGGGGAAGACGATCGGCCCATGGGCTGCCAGCGAATAGGCGGTTGACCCGGAGGGCGTAGCAATGATCACCCCATCTCCAGGGTAGCGACTGATGAATTCTTCGTCCCAGTAGAGATCGACCCTTGTGAAATCGTGAATGTCTGTTCGCGCGAGGACGATTTCGTTAAGAGTGCTCACGCGTTGTCCGTTGTATTCAGCTTCCAAACGTAGACGCTCTTCGAGGGTGAATTCTCCCGCGAACACCTGATCCAGGGCTGGTATCAACTCTTGAGAATGGGTTTGGGTCAAGAAGCCTAAGCTCCCCACATTGATGCCCAAGATGGGGGTCTTGTATTGCGCCACGAGCTTTGCTGTCTTAAGAAACGTCCCATCGCCGCCGAGCGAGATGGCCAAAAACTCCTCATCGGGCTCTACGGGCAGCGGCTCCGTCAAGGGAATTGCCCAAGAGCCTATATGATGAGCTTCTGCCCAACGCTTGAGTGCCTCAACAGCTTGGGGCACCTCAGGTTTATGCGGGTGGAAGACCGCAATGATCTTCTTCGGGAACATGATTGCGCGGAGAGTTTACGAGTACGTAGCTACCTTCGTCAATTTAGAGGTACTTCCAGCGGCAGAGCCAGCGCTCCAATAACTCGATCAGAAGATACAAACCCAGGCCCAGAAGCCCAATGGCGATGATTCCGGCGAAGACCGACTCGAAGCTGAATCTTCCGAACGAGTTCCAGATATAAGATCCCAGACCGAGAGGATTGCCACTGATGGAAACGGTCTCGGCGATGTACACAGCGAAGATGCCCAGGCCCAGACTAATGCGCAGGCTTGTAAAGATCGCGGGCAGAGATCCGGGTAAGACCACGTGCCAATAGATCTTCGCATGGCTCACTCCCGCGGCCAGCGCGCTCAGCACATAGTCTTTGGGAAGGTTCGCCGCTGCGTCGCGTGCCGAGACCAACAGCTGGAAGAAGACCACGAGCACAACGAAGCTGATCTTTGCGGATTCGCTCTCCACGCCCAGTAACACGAAAAGAATGGGCCAGAAGACGACTTTGGGAATGGGATAGGCTGTGTATATCAGAGGAGAGAGCAGCTGTCTGGCCCAGCGTTCATGGCCGATGGAAAGCCCCAAGGGAACTGCGAGGAGGATCGAAATGAGCAGGGAAGCGACGAGCCGCAGTCCCGTTCCCAGCGAGTGCTTCGCAATTTCCTGCCAGTGACCCCCGAAGACCTGCATGGCCTCCACCGGATACGGCAGAATCCGTGCCTGGCGAAGCGGCAATGCGAGGTGTACGATCCAGCTAAGAAGTTGCCAGAGTAGCAAGAGTGCGACGATGCTCAGGGCATAACCCAGCATTTGTCGTTTCATGAGGTTAAAAGGGCCCGGATCTGGCGCACTTTCCTGAAGAATTCGCTGCTCTGCCGATAGGCCTCTTCTCCTACATCGGGATTATCGATTTCATCGACGATGCTCGCAGGTCGTTTGGAAAGAGCGACAATCCTCTGCCCGAAGAAGACGGCTTCTTCGATGTCGTGGGTTACCAACACCAGAGTGAATTCGTGTTTCTTCCATAGAGCTAGAATCAAGTTCTGTGTATGTTCTTTGGTCAGGGTATCGAGCGCTGCGAGTGGCTCATCCATGAGCAGGACTTGAGCGTTCTGAGCCAGAGCGCGAGCCAGGCCCACTCGCTTCTTCTCGCCGCCGGAGAGCTGCGAAGGATATCGGTGTTCCATGCCCTTTAGCCCTAACTCTTTCAGGGCCCGCTTGCTCTGCTTCAGACTCATTGGACCCTTCAGAGTCAGGCCAAAGATGGCGTTCTGCCAGACGGTCTTCCAGGGGAGTAGTCCCGTATCTTGCAAGATCAGAGCCACGTCAGGCCGCGGTCGGTTGACGGGTTCTTCCGCGATGGTCACTTGACCTGCGGTCGGCTTCATTAAGCCTGCCAGGATATACAATAAGCTGCTCTTGCCGCAGCCGGAGGGACCGATGACCGCTACGCTCTTTCCTGCCTCTACGTTGAGGTCTATTCCATCGATGACCTGGGTCTCCGGTATGTCGTTGCCACCGGGATACGTCAATGCTAGGTCATCGACTTCGATCATGAGCCGTTGAAGCGATCCGTGAAGGCGAGTTCGTAGGGAACAGCCGTACGGACGTATCCCTTCGTGAGATTCCAGTCGGAGACCGATTGGTACTCCTCTGTCGCAAGTGCCCGTGGCTGGGGGAAGGCCGGGAGCAAGTAGTTCTTTATAAAATCCTCGGCTCCCGGCGGCAGCTCCTCGCGCTTCACACCAGGAAAGAAGAACTGAAGAGCCGAGTCCACGCCGACGTCGATCACCTGCTCTCTCGGAAGAGATGCGAGCAACGTGAGGACCTCGCGATAACCATCATAGAAACGCTGGATTAGGTCCGGGTTCCCTTCGATCAGCTGGCTTTGGAACGCCAGTACGCTGGGGGTCAGTTTCTGGTTCTTGTAGTCGGCCAGCGGGACGACGGGAGCGGGTGGGTTTTC
>MFGX01000108.1:5773-6024 GCA_001778455.1 Candidatus Fraserbacteria bacterium RBG_16_55_9
CCGGGAGCACAGCCGCCATAATGCTTCCCACCGCTAGTAGCGTGGCCAATTTGACCAGATCATCGAAGTCTGAATACTGCTTACTCTCATCGATGGTGACACCCTGCGCGCTGATCAAGCGATCCGTCTCGTATTCCATATCTGTTCGCATTATGAGCCCGATCGTACGGCCATTTTTGCCATCGAGGCGCTTGAGCAGTGTGGCGAGGTCGGTGATGCCGGAGAAGTGATGAGTCGTGAGCGAGTATCGG
>MFGX01000108.1:6053-10040 GCA_001778455.1 Candidatus Fraserbacteria bacterium RBG_16_55_9
GCTAGTGATCTTCACGGGTGTATCGGCCGCGATGACCTGTAGCACCGAAGACACATCCGTGAGCGCGCCATCGACCGCTCCATTGAAGAGAGCTACGTTGCGCTGGGTGCGATCGGGGATTCCGATTAACTCCACCTCGATTCCATGCTTCACAAAGATCTGTTGATCGTTGGCAAAAGCAATCGGGAAGCTATCGATCATGGGGGGCAAGCTGAGCCTTAACTTGGGAAGTTGTTGACTGTGAAGGGGAGCGCCCCAGAGGGAGGCAGCCAACAAGGCTCCCCCCATCGATTTCAAGAAGCTTCTTCTCGTGAATATTGCCTACCACCTCCTGAATGTGCTGATTATAGCTACTCGACTGGAGGCGAGCAATGGCGGACGTGGCGAGGGGGGCTTGTATTTTGATGAATTCGCGCTTATAATGCCGCCATGGAAAAGAGAGAGGAGGTGCGCTCGCGATGAAGTTGAACAGCTGGTGGTTTCTGTTCTTTGCCTTCTGGTTCATCTTCTTGTTCGTGCTCCTGGCTTTCTTGGTCGGCGGTCTGTAAAGCAGACTCTCATCGCCGGAACCAGGAAGAATGAGGAGGTAGCGCGATGAAACGAATGATCTGGAAGGCGTTCGTTGTTGTGGGTTTATTGATGGGTGTTTTGGGATTGTGGAGTTCCCTTGCCCAGGCCCAAAGCGCCGTAGAGGACTGGGCTAAACAACAAATCAGCGAGAAGACCGGAATCGATCCCAATCTACTGGCCACCCTCTTTGTCACCGACGGTTCGGACCAGCTGATCCTAGCTTTTGTATACATCACGCAAGAAGTCTTGGATAGCAATCTCAAGGCGGATCTGAAGCAGGCCATCGCGCCCTTTGTAGAACAGAAGGCAATGCTCACCCTAGTGGTTCCCACGCGCCACTCCCAGTTTAGCCCGATGGACATTTCTTTTTCGCAAGGTGGGTTGGTGTATCTCATCACCCAAAGCCAAATCTATCCCGTCACGGATGATTTTCAAGCCGGCGAGCTGGAGGCGAATGCCGTGAGTTCTGGAGTGATCATGCTACCGGAGGGAATCGATATGAGTCGCCCCTTCGAGATCACGTATCGGGCGCAGACGACCACATTCTCGCTCAGCGGCTCAGGGAGCCCAGGACCCAGTCTTCCGTCGGGGCTCTTGGGCTTCTTCTTGCAGTTCCTCTTTCTCTTCTTCCTATTCCCGTTCCTGATTGGGATCTAGCGCTACGTCAGCGCTTCCATGATCTTCTGATTGGCTCGGGGAAACGCATAGTGGCCGAGCTGATTGATTCTTACCCAGGCCCAATCGCTACAGCCCAGAGTTTGGGGTTTTCCCCGTCGCCAGTTGCACTCAAAGGCGTGAAGGGTCACGCGAAAATGACTGTACCCATGCTGGACGGTAGTCAAGTGCCTCTTCACATGGATTATGATTCCTAACTCTTCGTGAACCTCCCTGAGTAGACATTCTTCCAGCGTTTCATCGGGTTTTCGCTTTCCACCTGGAAACTCCCACAGGCCTCCCAGCAGCCCCTCCGGAGGACGCTGCGCAACGAGCAGTCTGTCGCCTTTCCAGATGACCCCGACGGCGACCTCGTGATGGGGCAGCGCGCGTCGGGGAGCACTCACAGGCAGCTCGCTTTGTACGCCGAGGCGCTTTGCCACACAGAGTTCTTCCACAGGGCATACGGCGCATCGAGGGACTCTCGGAGTGCAGATTGTAGCCCCCAATTCCATCAAGGCTTGATTGAAGGTTCCCGCGTGGCCCTTGGGTAGAAGCCTTACAAGCAAGAGCTCTAGGCGCCTCTCTACTCTACGCAAGCGAGGATTCTCTGTCACGTGAAAGACTCGGCAGAGCACGCGGCGGATGTTGCCGTCGAGAACCGGCTCATCCTGGCCGAAAGCAATACTCAAGATGGCCCCCACTGTGTATCGTCCGATGCCGGGTAGGCTGAGGAGCTCTCTCTTATCTTTGGGCAACACTCCGTTATGTTCTTGCGTTACGATCTGGGCGGCGCAGTGAAGGTTGCGGGCGCGGGCGTAATAACCGAGCCCTTCCCAGACCTTGAGCACGCGATCGAGAGAGGCTTGCGCTAGGCTCTCTACCGTGGGGAATTCTTCAATAAAGCGTTCATAGTAGCGCTTGGCTGCAGCCACTCGGGTCTGCTGCAACATGGTCTCTGCAACCCAGATCCGGTAGGAATCCTTTGTCTTCCGCCAGGGAAGCGTGCGGCGATTCGCTTCATACCAATTCAACAGATTCTGGACGAATCGTTTCATTTGCGTAGGTGCGAGGCGCTTCACGTTTTTCAGGTGGGTTTGCTTATAACTGCAGGTGCGCGACCCACAAGTGCTGTTCTCGCTTCATTGCGTCCCAGAAGCTCTTTAGCTTGTAACGACTGTAACCATGAAGCGCTGTTTGGAGCTTGCGATGAGCCCGACGAGTGAGGCAATAGACCGAGGCATCTTGACCTTGCGGAGAGAGCCAGAACTGATAGATGCATTGGCGGCGAATGAGGTCCTCTAAGCAATCGTACAAGAGGGGCAGCGATTGATTGAGCACCCCTGAGAGGAGGGCAGGTGTGGCGTGGCCTTCGTACCAAAGGTGGCGCAGGATCTCTGACTCAAGGCTCAGCTGCTCTTCTCGATTGATTGTCTGAATCTCCATCATCGCATGCTCCATGCCGTTTGTCTGTTTATATCCCAAGGGGAGGGAGTAAGTCAATAGTTCCGCTTGCTGAGCGCATTACTGTGCTGTATTTGTCTTGAGGCTTCGCTTGGCCTTACGATCCGGTGGAGCGTGAGAACGTCATGAGATTTGATACGGAAGCGGTCCATGCCGGCGAGGGGTCGGACCCCACTACCGGAGCCGTTGACACTCCCATCTATCAAGCCAGCACGTTTACTCATGGGGATGCGGCAGAGAGCGCCCGAGTGGTGGAAGCGCTACACGCAGGGGAGCGCGACGGATATTTGTATACCCGTTGGGGTAATCCCACCCTTCGTGCACTTGAGGGGAAGCTGGCTGCACTCGAAGGTGGAGAGGCGGCACTGGCCACAGCCACAGGCATGGCCGCGATTTCCACAGCCATATTGAGTGTGGCCAGAGCAGGTGATCACATCGTTGCTGCGCGTCAGCTCTACTCGGGGACGTATCGACTGCTCTCCAAGCACTTACCCGGCTTGGGTATTCAGACCACGTTTGTTGATCCCACAGATCTGAAACACTTTGAGCGTGCGCTGCAATCCAACACAAAGCTCATCTACATGGAGACTCCCAGCAACCCGCTGCTGGAGATCACGGATATTGCGGGTGTGGCAAAGCTGGGTCGGAGCGCAGGCATTCTGACCCTGATCGACAACACCTTCGCGACGCCCTTCAATCAACGGCCTCTGGAGTTGGGCATCGATGTCGTACTGCATTCCACAACGAAATATCTCTCAGGCCATGGGGATGCGATGGGAGGTGCTGTGATCGGTCGAAGAGAGTTCATTGATCATGCACTCACGGATCTGCATCGCGAACTCGGGGGCGTGATCAGTCCTTTCAATGCCTGGCTTACGCTCCGGGGGACCCGAACTCTGGGGCTTCGCATGGAACGACACAACCAGAACGCTCTGAAACTGGCGAAGTTCTTGCTAGCGCACTCGCGAGTCGAGCGTGTCTACTATCCGGGTCTAGAAGGTCATCCGGGGCACGAACTTGCCCAGCGGCAGATGAGAGGTTTCGGAGGAATGCTCAGCTTTGAGGTCAAGGAGGGTTATGAGGCAGGAGTGCGCACCATCAATCGAGTGAAGCTGTGCGTTCGAGCTGTCAGCTTAGGAGATACCCGAACGTTGATTACACATCCTGCCTCGACGACGCACTACATTGTGCCAAAGGAGGCGCGCCTTGCCGCAGGGATTTCTGATGGATTGATCCGCCTCTCCGTGGGCATTGAGGACTCAGAAGACTTGATGGAAGATCTTCAGCAGGCACTCAACC
>MFGX01000108.1:10116-16426 GCA_001778455.1 Candidatus Fraserbacteria bacterium RBG_16_55_9
CGTTCTTGCCAATAGCGATATTCCTCGCCCGTTCGAGCAATGGTGCCCGCGAGTTTGCCTGCGGCGAGCGTTTCCTTGCCGAGCTTCTCAATGAGAGAGACGACTTCCGGGTGGGTGGTCTGGCCAGGAAGTCCGAGCGATGACGAAAGATCAGAGGGCCCAAAGAAGATGAGATCAACATACTCGACAGAGAGAATGTCTTTGAGATTCTTCACGGCTTCTCGAGTTTCTACTTGAATAGCGATGAACGTCTCTTCGTTCGAAACCTTCACGTGCGAAGCCAGTCCACCGGGGATAAGACCCCAATCGGAGGCGCGGCTTGCGGCCAATCCTCTTTTGCCGACCGGTGGATATTTCACAGCGTCTA
Source organism: Candidatus Fraserbacteria bacterium RBG_16_55_9 (assembly GCA_001778455.1). GTDB lineage: Bacteria > Bipolaricaulota > Bipolaricaulia > RBG-16-55-9 > RBG-16-55-9 > RBG-16-55-9. The sequence continues at coordinate 10,484 of MFGX01000108.1, forward strand.
CAACTCTTTGGGCATCTTCTTTTGTGTTTACAAGGGGCATGAGCACGCTGAGGGCTCCGCTATCGAGGAATTTTTGCATCACTTGTGGATGGTTCTCACCAATGCGAGTGACGCACGAGAGACTCCTCAGCTCGGCAGCGCGATAGAGTTCTTCGGCTGTTTCCGGAGTGAGGCTGGAGTGTTCTCCATCCAGAATAACAAAATCCATCCCCAGGATGCCCAATAGTTCAATAAGCGACGGGGCGTGAATCGTCGAGAAAGCTCCGACGAGGGCTTCGCCCTTCCTCAATCTCTCTTTCATCATGTTCTTGCGTGCCATGTGAATCAACTGGAGCTGAGCATCGCTTGAAGTCCGAGCCGGATCATCATGACAGCGTACGCAGCCAAGAGCAAATAGACAACCTTGGAGAGGGCGCGAATCCCATCGACTCCTAGCAATTTCGCGAGCTGTCCGGCTGCCAAGAATACGACGGCCACAAGGACGAGATTGGCCAGAAGAGCCAGGACGGTCATGAGTGGGCCGTGGAGATCCACCAAGATCAAGATTGTGGTGAGCACGGCGGGGCCGACGAGAAAGGGCAGTGCCAAGGGGACGACTCCGATGCCCACATTCTGAACGCCCTTGTATTCCTCGTCTTGAGTTCCTGCTCGCACGAGATCCAAGACGGCCAAGGTGAGGAGCACAATTCCTCCAGCGATTTTGAAATCGTCGACTGTGATGCTCAAGACCGTGAGGACAAATTTCCCGATGAACGAAAAAGCGATGCTCACAGCAGCAGCCGTCAGCACGGATTGCCAGATGATCTTCTGTTTCTCCGTTGGGTTTAGTCCGCGAGTGAGAGTGAGGTAAAAGGGGATGACTCCTACTACGTCGATGGCCACGAGAAGAGGGATAAACGTGAGAATGAACGCTTGGAAACTCAACTCCAACATTCCGTGCAACACCTCTCTGGCATTATACCCTTTTGGTTGACTTAGGCCGGGCTTTGAGGTACCCTAATTCACACGTATTGGGGCTATAGCTCAGTGGTAGAGCGCACGCCTGATAAGCGTGAGGTCGAAGGTCCGATTCCTTCTAGCCCCACCCGGGGGCGTAGCTCAGTTGGGAGAGCGCCTGCTTTGCAAGCAGGAGGTCGCCGGTTCGAGCCCGGTCGTCTCCACCAGGTAGGAGCTATTTTGACCCTCTCACAAGCAGTCGAGTGGTTCACTTAGCACGCTCGGATTCACGGTCATTCACGAAAGACCCTGGAGCTTTACAAGTGGGTCTTTATAGGCTTCGGCCCGTTCATCGAATCTCGGGATAATCCACAAGACATAGACATCATGCCACATTCGCGCCTGCGCCTATTGACACGGTATAATGGCTTGAAAGGAGAATAGAACGCTGTGGCTGCACAGATCGCTGCACTGAAAGCACCCTCGGATAGCCTACTCACTTTCCTATTCCCTTCGCCTCAAAAACTTCGAGACTTGCTCAAGAGAACCGGGACACAACAGGATCTCTGGGCGACTCTGCTGCAAGATCCACAAGTGCGCAAAGAACTCGAACGACTTTCAAAAGCTGTAAAGGAGGTAGCTCGCCCGGTCTCTCTTGCCCCAAATGTTGCTGAAGTAGAGCGTGTTGCCGTAGATCAATTGTCAACATATCTTGTTTGGAAGGGCGAACTCTTCGCTCTCATCTTGAACGCGCTCAACCAGATTAGCCACACCCAATTCCTCAAGGACTATGCTGATGCCATTCAACAATTTCAAAACTTCTTTGATGAGAAGGCCGCTCGCCACCTAAGTGATGAGCACAGAGAACGGCTTCTCTCAGCTGTTTATGGCGTCTGCATTTACAGTGAGAATTTGCTACGCATCATCTTGCAAAATGGACCTGAGGCTCTCGATCTAGATGCTGTCGACGCAACGAAAGATGCTTTTCTCAAAGCGGATTTGCTCATCTTAACTGCGGCCCTCATGCTCAATCGAGAGCTGCGCGGCTGGCGCAAGCACACCTTGGCTTTGATCGCCGAACAGGCTGATGCGTATGTATGCACCATCGAGGATGAGCTTCTCAGCCGCGACCCAGAGTTACGACAGCTTTTAGCGCAACCGCCCGGGCCTGCAATTTCGCTCGAAGAATACAGCAAGCGCCGTGGCCTTTAATGATTCGTGTAACGATCGAGCCCAGTGCTGAAAGAGACTTAGACGAACTAGAGACCACAGTTGCCCGAGCGGTGCGAGACAAACTGGCTGAACTTGAAAGACATCCCGAACCCCACAGATGGCTGGAAAAACTCAAAGCCCACGAAAACTCCTATCGCTTACGCATCAGAGACTGGAGAGCTGTCGGTATCCTAGAGGGTAACCTGTTTCGCATAATGAGAATATTGCATCGTAGAGATGATTATCGGAGCGTCAAACACCGTTAGGCATCATCAAAGGGTTAAGGCCGAATTTGGAGACTCTTTGTAGATGAACTTGATGGCGATATCGCTCGCTCGGTCCTTGTGGCTCTGCTTCAACTCTCTAACTAGCTGAGCGATATCCGCTCCGTGACCAAGTAACTCCTCTCGATAGACGGCCACGAATTCACCGGGGTATTGCCGCTTCAAATCTTCGTAGCGATCGTAGATCCACTGCATGTCCTTCTGGGAGATCTCGAGCTCTTTATCTAGGGCAGCATCCTGTAGAAGCGGCATATGCAACCTCCCTTTTGCTAAATCACCAGAAAAGATTTAGTGGAGAGATTGTCACTTGTCAACTGGCAATTCTCGGGTGAGTTTCTTAATGCCACCCCTGTGGATCACTTGTTCGGATAATTCTCTACGGGGAATTTTCACTTGGTCTTGGTGTGGTAGCGGTCCCTATCCGCAAAGAGATCCAAGACCCTGCATCGTGTTTTGAATGTTGCAGCGTGAGTAACCCCTGCAGGGATGAAGTAGGTGTCGCCCTTGCGATATGTGCGGGTATCTTTATCGATGGTGAGTTCCATCTCGCCATCGAGCACCACGCCCCACTGCGCCCCATGTGCATGAGGGGGCACTTTCGCTGTAGCGGAAATCTCGAAGAAGACGACTTGCCCACGCTCACTCTGCAGCAACTTGCCACGCACACCTGCCATCGGAATGTCCGCCTCAGGAAGGCTTGTAATTAAGGCTGGGTAGAATTCCTTGATCATTCATGACCTCCACGTGCTTCTCGTTCTCTTGCCTTTTGAGCCATGTCGTGATCACCAGTAGAAGCGTAGTCACGAAGCGTGGAAGAAGTCAAACGACACGACTTAACGGACCAGCCAATTCGTCATCTTGCGGAAGTGGAGATGTCTGAGGCCGACAAGGCGAACCTCCAGGAGGTCAACCTGAACCGGAGGGCAATCGTAGCCTTGGGAAAGATCTCCCTGGATCACGAGCAGCGACTCCTGTCCTTGGAAGAGGCTGTCGGAGCACTTGCCGGTGAAGAAGAGGAGCTGGTAGAGATCGAGGCAGAGACTGACGGGGAGGATCAGTAGCAGAGCCGCTTCGAGGGCATTGTCCCCACCCTGCACTCTGTAGGTGACTAGCTGAGCTTTGGATAAATCAATCTCTGGGCCACATGGAGATCCGACCGCCATCGGTAAGTTTGCCCCTTCCCGAGATTTTCAGCAACGGAAGATCCGGGGCGAAGTCATTCACCGGAGAGCTTGCTTGTTTGTTAAAAGCGACCCAATACCCCACCATAGAGCGGTAGGGTGCGTTTCCCGTCGGATGCAAGTCCAGTTCGGCAATTACATGGAGGTCTTCATTCCACGGGGTTTTGTCATCGTATTCTATACGGACCAATTGAAGATCGGGGAAAGAGTGTCCTGAGAGCACGAGGTGTTTTGATTCTGCTCGAAACACGGGCATTTCTATGTATCCGATCAGTTCGCACTGAATCTGGTTCCGATAACAACTCTCACTCTGGATCTCCAAGGTGGCTTCGATTATGGCCGAGTTAGTTATCGTCTCGCGGCGGAGGATGTATATCCATTCCCCCACCAGGTCCATACCGTTCGTAAGCTCTGTTTCTCCCGGATTTTGATCTTGATATAGTCCGTCGCATCCCGAGACTGACAATGCAAGAACCGTGACGATAAACAGGCACAACAGCCTTAACCTCATGCTTTGCCTCCTCATTCACTAACGGGCCACGCTGTGACGCGGCCAGCCATGGTCACTCGTCGCAAGCCGGACGACTGAATGATCGCGTCATCATCCCACTGATAGCCCCACTCGTATGTGCTGAACGAGAGATAATGGCCTGCCATAGAGCGGTTGGGAGCGGGATTGCCTGGAAAGACATCGAAGACAACAAGCATCTCGACAGGGACATCGCTGCCAACGGTCCGCATTTCTGTATCCTCATACCGCAAGGTGACAACGTGTCGCTTAGGATCGGATTCGCCTGTGAAATCGAGTTTTCGAATACGCTCGCCATCCAGAAGGCTGAGATACCCCCCGATCTCGCATCGGTCACCAGAGCACTTCTCAGATTGGATGCGCATCTTGCCGGATATGAGACTTCGCATGAAGTCTATGTGAATTCGGAATTCCCACTCCCCAACCAAGTTGAGCCCTGTGGAGCTTGGTCCGGGTGGCGGTGTGTCATTCCCGAAGAGCGCTTGACAACCTGATAGCGGGGTCAATAGCACTAGCCCGAGGGCGATTACGGCGAGCTTCCCTTTCATGATCTGACCTCCTCGCGAATGGTGTATCGGATCTCAGAAACCACATATTCCAGTAAATGCGTGAATGGGTGGTAAGTCAAGCTGGATAAGAGACCTCGATGCTTGTATCTTTACCTAAGTGCAAGTAAAACACCGGTCTGCCGAACTGTCCTGCCCTGCGATGTCACAGTCAGAATGTACAGGTAGCCCCCATTTGCAGCTGCACTGCCGAGTTCCGTTTGCCCTTTCCAAATCATGCGGGATCTGTGTCCCTCGTCTGAGAAAATTCTTCTCCCGTATGAATCGAAGATCTCAAGCATAACAGTTGAGAAATCTCGACCTGGCAAAGTAAAGATGATTTCCTGATTGCGTTGTTCGACCCGTATCTTGGATTGAACGGGTATCGATGTTGCCGATCCACCTATGGGAGTTTTGTTGAGCCACGCATCCAACACAGCAAAAAAAAGCTGGTCGGTGATCGAATCTGAAGTATACTGATCTATAGCGGCGAAGAACTCGGGATCTTCAATGTATCCACTGTGGTTCATGTCGAATGACGCAATTTCAGTCAAGGGCTCAGGAGTCGGTGTGGGGGCGCTCCCGAATTCGACGTTGCGGCGATCGGTCACTTTTCTATCAAGATCGTAGATCACGACCTCACAAGGCTGATTAAACGGAACTGCTAGGAAAATACTAAAAGATTCACCGACAGCATTACCGAGGGTAGTGCTCAGTCTAACACGGTTCTTGCAGACGAGCTCAACGTATCCAGTAAGGTAAGGACCATCATTCATGAGGACGACTTCGATCTCCTGATGTGCGGAATATACTCTCTCGATATCTTGATTTCTTCTATGCGGTAGCCTGCTCCTGGGGGAGCCACCACGGGAGGCGGTGGCAGAGGAGGTGGTGGCAGAATTGGTGGCTGGGGGGTGATTGGCAGGGCTGCCTTAACGGCCTTATATGCATTGACTCTGGGGAAATATATCCCATTTACAGGATCATAAGCGGCGTCTCCAGTTTCAACCATGATGCGGCGAACTTCATTCGGTGTGAGTTTCGAATTGGCAGAAAAGATTAAAGCAGCAACTCCAGACACGATCGGTGCAGCAGCCGAAGTCCCACCGAAGTTAGGGTTGCTCGGGGTGGATATTGTCGTCCCGGGTGCGACTAGATCTAGGAAGTATGCCCGATTAGAATAGCATGTCAGGTAGTCCATCGTCGCGAATTCCGCACAGCCCAAGAAGTAAGGTTCCCTCGGACCGAATGAAACC
>MFGX01000109.1:0-337 GCA_001778455.1 Candidatus Fraserbacteria bacterium RBG_16_55_9
CTCCACCCTTGGGGTAAAACCCGTGACGCTCGGTAGTGACTTGAGCAAGATACCCAAGGCGAGAGAGGAGTGCGAAATTCACTTTTTCAAGATAGGGCAGAGGCGGTGCCCACTTCCCAAACGTCCCCCCTCCCCAAAGCTGCACTTCAAGCTCATGATGAGCAGCGAGACAAGCGGTCTGTAACGGTTGTAACACAAGCCCTACGGCTCCAGCGGTGGGTATCTCTACGCGCAACTTGCGCGAAGAATTGATTGCGTTGGGAATGAAAGTAATCTCGCGAGAGCCGAGCTGAGCTCCCTCCAATTGCGCGTTGCAAAGCCCTGCTGTTGCGAGAAG
>MFGX01000109.1:414-722 GCA_001778455.1 Candidatus Fraserbacteria bacterium RBG_16_55_9
AAGCCAATGCTCACACGGAGCACCGAGCCCCCACCCTCGGCTCCATCGATCTCTATGAAGCCAGACACGCTAGAAGATTCCTTTGACCCTGCCACCATCCGCTTGGATCGCCGCGCCGGTGATGAAACGAGCGTTATCCGAAGCGAGGAAAGCCACAAGATCTGCCAGCTCCTCAGGCTGCCCCAGTCGTCCCACCGGGACCTCTTTCGTCCAGCTCCGTCGTACCTCTTCTACAGAGATCCCTTGGCTTTGTGCGAGAACAGCGAATAACTCTTCGAGACGCTGCGTGGCAATCAGACCGGGACAGA
>MFGX01000109.1:748-1092 GCA_001778455.1 Candidatus Fraserbacteria bacterium RBG_16_55_9
GGCCAGAGTCTTAGATAAGCCGATCACGGCCAGCCGGAGTGAGTTGGATAAGAGCAAGTTTTCGAGCGGTTGCTTGACAGATACAGAGGTCACATGAATGATCCGTCCCCAACGGCGCTTCTGCATGTGGGGAATCGCCTCCCGGCATAGACGAACAGCACTCATCAGGGTCAACTGGAACGCTTGTTCCCAGGCAGAGTCATCGAAGTCAAGAAAACGTCCAGGTGGCGGCCCGCCCGCATTGGTGACCAGCACGTCGAGACCGCCGAAGCGGGCGACCGTCTTTTGCACGAGGTTCTTGATGTCCTCATAGCGCGTAACGTCAGCGGGGATGGCCAGTATTT
>MFGX01000109.1:1112-1757 GCA_001778455.1 Candidatus Fraserbacteria bacterium RBG_16_55_9
ATCTCTTCCGCCGTTTTTTTAAGCTGCTCTTTTCCACGAGCGCAGATGGTCAATCTCATCCCCTCTTGCGCAAGTCGTGTGGCAATGGCTCTGCCCAACCCCTGACTGGATCCCGCAACCAGGGCTACTCTACCCGTAAGTCCCAGTTCCATCTCCATACACCTCCCTGTGAGTTTGGACAACTGAGCAGGAAAGACTATAGCCGTTTCAACTTGTGACAATCAAGGCTTGGCGCATCACGGCTGAGTTCTTATCGAGTCGACTCCTGGCGTAGTCGTTCCATACTCGTTCCCATAGGTTTGACAGGTTCTGGAGCAGGGCGTAAGCTACATGCTAACTCACGCAACCAAGGCGGGACGATATGGCGACTGCTCAGATCCGGCAGCACAAAGCGCGCCACGGGAAACTGTCCATTCGACTTGCCCTTGCGGGGTTATTCGCCTCCGTTGTTCTTAGTGCGCATTCTATCGACACACATGCACAACCCACGCTGGATGTGCACGTTGGATTTCACAATCAGTTCGTTCCCGATCAATATACGCCCATCCACGTCGAGATCACCTATCAGGGACCGCCTCTAAGCGGCGAACTGGTCCTACGCCAGGAAATCCGCCGATCGCTGCGACCGCTTCAGACTCTCGAATT
>MFGX01000109.1:1892-5533 GCA_001778455.1 Candidatus Fraserbacteria bacterium RBG_16_55_9
ATCAAGCCACGTGAAGCTTGCCGAGGCGGTCCGAATAGACCCGTTCGTGTTGGCTGTGAGCGATACAGGTTTCCCCCGAGTTCTCCCTACCGGAGAGCGCCTGGAGCAAGTGGAGACGGAAGAACTCCCTACGGACTGGAAAGGCTTTTCTAGCGTGAGACGCCTCTATCTCGGGCGGATCCGCGCGAGTACAGTCACATCCGAGCAGCAAGAGGCTCTCACGAAGTGGCTCACCCGAGGTGGGGAACTGGTAGTGCTCACAGGCGAGAATTTCTACTTGCAGGATACGCCTTGGCTTCGCGAGATCCTCCCCCTCAAGATTGACGAGATACGTCTAGTGGAGGCTCTCGGAGCACACGTCGCGATAGGTGAACCGCAAGGAGAAGTCCTCTATGAACAAGCGGGCGTGCCGCTCTTGGTTCGCCGCTTCCTCGGCCACGGCTCCGTCTTCGCTTCCGCCGTAGATCTCTTGGAGCCTGGAGCTGTGCAAGGACCTCTCTGGGCAAAGCTCACCCCAGACTCCACAGAGCTGCTCCCGCCATCTCTCTTAGGTCTTGAGCTCTTCCGCCAGATGGAACTCCATTTCCCCTCTAAGCCCTTCGTGGGCACACTTCTCGCGCTCTACGCCGCAGGCTTTGGGCTTCTGAGCCTCTGGATCCTTCGCCGCCCTCGCTGGCTCATAGAGCAGGAGACCGGTGGATGGCGAGTATTCTTCTTCATCGCTGGCTGGATCGGTCTGTTCACGGGCTTGACTCTGGGTTACTTACAGAAACCCGAATTCACGAGTCGCGCTCAGTCGCTCGAAATCGGATTCATACGGGGTAGCGATCAGACTCCTTGGGCGTGGGTGCAGAGCTGGTACGGCCTATTTCCCAAGAGAGGAGTCAGCTTGGAATTGCCCATAGAGAGTGATGCCCTCGTACAGCCTCAGGACGAAACAAGTCTCAAACTCGATGCACAACCCGATCACCTACAGATCGGCTTCTCACCGGCACCCCTCGTGGCGTGGAAGCCCCAGTATCTCTACGCGGAAGAGCTAATACCCCTTCCGGTTCAACTACAGGTCGATGAGAGCTCAAAGGACGTCAGAAGTCCGGTGGTCCGGGTATATAATACCAGTCAGTGGACGTTGAAAGATGCCGTCGTATTGCAGAGGGGGATCTACTACTCGTTAGGGGATCTCCCTCCGGGCAAAGCGAGGGAGGTGGCATTGAACGAAGTGGGAGCCAATTCATGGTCCAGCGCCGTGGATCGTGCTTCACCGGGCTTCGCGGGAAGAGCGAGGCAGCAGCTCTACTCCACGGCAGAAGTGGAGTTGCAGAGAAACGCCAGCAACTGCATCCTTCTTGCTTGGGTGATGGAAGGAAGCCTCGCGACTCAACCCGATGAAAACCGCTGGAACCTTAAGCTGCTATTCATCGAATCTGTCAAACGAGGGATGAGGACTTGACGACTCGATTACGAATCGATCCAGACTTCTGGTTCGATCGGGCCACGTGGTCTGCATACATGGCCTTCGTGTTGCTCACGGGGGCTACATTGCTGATCTTGCTACCCAGTAGCCTAAGCATCGCGGAACGCCCCACCACTCCTCCTGATACGGTATTGTTCTCGGCGTTTTTCGTCATTCTCTATGGCATACTAGCCATGACGTTGGGGCAAGAGGAGATCGACTGGCAAGAGCGTCTTCTCTGGCCGGGTTCCCTACTCCATCTCCTCGCCCGCCAGCTCTTGGCACTGGTGTTAACTCTGCCCTATTGGTTGATCTTTCTCATCGCTCACTCTCTCAGCCCGTTCACAAGCCTTGGCGTGCTGTTGCACTTCAGTGTCTATGGCCTTGTCCTGGGTCTTTTCGGCTGGAGATTGGCACTGACTAGGCGCTCTGAAATCTTCCAGTTCAATCTCAAGTATTTGAGCTTCACTCTCTACCTCATCGGAAGCTTCTTCCTTCCGGGCCTTAACTATCTCAATCCCCTTTGGCCTCTGGACAGGATGCTGGGAGAGAACAGGACCGACTGGATCGCGTTATTCACCCAGAGCTACCTTCTGTGGGCTGGTGTGGGGCTGCTATTCGTGTGGTGGATCCGGCGCTGCATCCTGCGCGAAATGATAGAAGAAGGGAGGGCCAATGGAGTCAACGTATCTGACAATTGAGCGCGAGGTCATCCACCGCAGACGCTGGTTGAACGTGCTCGCAGCGATCAGAACGAGAGCGACCTGGGCAATGACAGTGACCCTCATCTATCTCACTACCGTCTATTTGGGATTCCTCACGATGATTCCGTGGTGGCTTCTTGTGGCAGCCAACCTGCTGATTGTCTGGGCCGGAGCGCGCAGAGGGCGGGAGCACCCGGTCTCCCTACACAATGACTTATTTAGAGTAGACCGCGCATTCAGGCTGAGCGAGCGGCTATCCACCATCTATGAGCTGCGCCTTCGAAGCGGGAACACAGACTTCCTGATGGCCCTCTATGCACAGATGAAAGATCTCCCAAAGAACATTACACAGGCTCTTCCCATGCCAAAGAGCGAGCGACGCAGCTGGGTGGTGCTGAGCGGCCTTACATTCGCATCGATATTGTTTCTTGGGCTCTGGTTCTCCGGCGTTCCGACGCTCCAGATCAGCCACCTATTGTGGAGCACTTCCACCGATGCAAACGCAACGGCCACCCTCCCTGAGCCCCCAAAAACAAGTAGCGAGCCCAAGCTCAGCGAGCTTCTTAAGGTTCCCTCGACGAAAGACTCAAGCGATTCGCAGGAATCCACCAATGCTCCAGGCGAATCAAGCCCCATGAATCCATCCGACTCCAGCTGCTCTGAGCAAGAGGGCCTTTCTAAATTATCAGAAGAACAAATCAGTAGCACGAAATGCGCAGAAGTTTCACCTGGAGAGGCTTCAGCGCCTTCGCCGAACGACTCGGGGTCGCTTGCCAGTTCACGCGAGGAGGCCCAAGCAGTAGGCCAAGCGCTCTCGGACCTAGAGAAGCGCCTGGAACAAGGCGAACTCTCACCCGACCAATTGAAAGACCAACTGGAGCGGCTGGCCGAGGATACGTCTTCTCAAGGGGTTCAAGACGCTCTGCAACACGCGGCGGAGAGCAAGGACCTTCAAGAACTCAAGGAATCTCTCTCGAAGCTTCAAGAGCAGCTGGAGGAAGAACAGGCAGACGACTCCGACTCAGATGGGAAGGCTAACGAAGGGGAGTCGAGCATGCAGAGCTCGAACACGGCTCCGGACGGTCAGGGAAACAGCTCACAGCCAGAAGGGAACTCGTCATCCACAGATCAGCAGACCAGTGACACCGGTGCTCAAGACCAAGAGGACTCTCAGTCCGGATCTCCTCCGGGTGAGGGGCAAGGGAACCCCGCGGAATCGGGTGACAACTCCGGTACGGAAGCAAGCTCCCAATCCGCCTCGGATTCGCAAGGTTCCCCTGCTCAGGGAAGTGATGCGCAAGGCCAGGTTCAAACCGGAGGCGATGCTCCGGGTCAAGCACCAGGGTCCGGTGCACAATCCCCATCTGAACCGTCGTCCTTGCCGATCAATCAGAACTTGCTCATTCACGGAGCCAATCTGCCGCGCGATCCCACGCTACTGGATAGACTCCTTACACAAGGCGTCCCTGTGGATCTCGCAGGTC
>MFGX01000109.1:5557-5992 GCA_001778455.1 Candidatus Fraserbacteria bacterium RBG_16_55_9
CAACCTGGAACGCGTAGAGGCTCTCTTGGAACTTCGAGATCTACCGCCGAATCTTAGAAATCTCGTTCGCGCGTACTTCCTTGCGCTCACAGGGGAGCGGTGATTCCCCTATGCAACTGGAAGAGCGCTTGGAAAAGAGTCGAGAGCGATTTCAGCGACTCACCGGGGAGATCCACAAGGTCATCGTGGGTCAACACGAGACGACGCGCGGAGCACTCATCTGCCTCTTGTGTGGGGGACACGCTCTCTTGGAAGGTGTGCCTGGCCTGGGCAAGACCCTCATGGTGAAGACCCTGGGGCAACTTTTGGGGTTAAAATTCTCGCGGATCCAATTCACTCCTGACCTCATGCCTGCGGATATCTTGGGGACCAACATCATCATGGAAGACGAGAGTGGCCGGCGTTACTTCGAGTTCACCTATGGCCCGATCTTCG
>MFGX01000109.1:6031-8253 GCA_001778455.1 Candidatus Fraserbacteria bacterium RBG_16_55_9
ACACCCAAGACTCAGTCGGCCCTGCTCGAGGCCATGCAAGAACAGAACATTACGGTCGGAGGCCGGACGTACCCATTGGAAGACCCTTTCATTGTATTGGCCACACAAAACCCCATTGAAATGGAAGGCACATATCCTCTGCCTGAGGCTCAAGTGGACCGGTTCTTTTTCAAAATCCTCCTCGACTATCCCACCCAAGAGGAGCTCAATGAGATCCTAGCACGGCACCTGAATGTCATGGGGGGTGCATCGCCTCCCAAGCAGGCCATCACCCGAGATGAACTCATGGAAGCGCGAGGACTCATCGCGCAAATGCCAATCGCCGAACCGCTGCGCCATTACATCGTGCGTCTTGTCAGTGCCACCCATCCCCACGCGGAGGAAGCGCCTTCCTTGGTAAAGGATTACGTAGAGTATGGGGCGAGCCCACGCGCTGGCATTGCCCTGTTATGGGGAGCCAAAGCAAACGCGTTCTTGGAGGCCCAGCTCAACGTGAGAACGGAAGACATTCACCAAGTTTTCCTGCCCGCATTACGCCACCGCATCATCCGGAATTTCCGGGGCGAGGCGGAAGGCATCTCTTCCGAGAAGATCCTCAGACACGTTCTGGAGACGATCCCTGAGGTCTGAGCACTCATGAAACAGCTGCTGGATTCGCGTTTTCTTAAGAAACTGGAAAACCTCAGGCTCATCGTCCGCGGCCGATTCCACGGCACACCCAGCGGACGGAGATTGACTCCTCGAGCGGGCATGAGCCTGGAGTTCGCTGAGTACAAGGAATACTACCCCGGAGACGATTTACGGTACGTAGACTGGAGCCTCTATGGGCGCTTCGATCGCTTGTTCATCAAGGTCTTCACCCGCGAGGAAGATGTGCCTATCTATTTGTTTCTCGACGTCAGTCGTTCCATGGAAATGGGCAACAAACTCGATTATGCGGCTCGCTTGGCCGGGGCACTCGCCTACCTTGGTCTTAAGGATTTGAATCGCGTCGGGATCTTCCCCTTTGCCAGCGACCTCAGAAGCGGCGTGCCCCCGCGAGGCGGATATCGACAGGTCTTTGAGATCTTCCGCTTTCTTCAAGCGGTTCAACCTTCCGGCGAAACCTCGATCAACGAGTCACTGACTCGCTTCGCACGAATCCGACGCGAGAACGGACTGGCCATTCTCATCAGCGATATGCTAAGCGAGGACGGCTATGAGGAGGGCCTGGCTCAACTCCTTCACCACCGCTACGAGATCACGGTACTTCACCTCCTTGCTCCCGAGGACCTCGATCCACACTTGAGCGGAGAGTTGCGGCTCCAGAATGTGGAGAACCAAGAGGAGCTGCCGATCCATGCGAGCAAGACGGCATTGAAAACGTATCAAGAGGCCCTCACGCGATACCGCAAGCGACTGGAGACATACTGCCGTCGCCATGACATCCGCTATCAGCTCATTCCTTCAGGAATTCCACTGGAAGAGACCGTCTTTCAGACACTGAGAGAAGGAGCACTACTGCAGTGATTTTCCTCACAGGCTGGGCTTTGTGGTTGCTGGGCCTCGGAGTTGTGGTGGGGGTCGTTTATTTTCTAAAGAGGCAGGCACGCGCCATTCCCGTCTCGGCTCTCTTCTTGTGGCGAGGGATCGAGCGGAATCCCAAGAGTTCGGTGCGCTTGCATTGGACGCACCTTCTCGGGCTCTTCTTGCAGTTGCTAGCCTTAGGGACCTTGATCACGGGGTTAGCTCAGCCCGTGATCTCCACTTCCGCCGACGGCGATCTGAGGCTTGCCCTCATCCTCGATGGCAGCGCGAGCATGCGCTTCGGGTCCGAGGGCCAAACTCGATATGAGAAAGCAGTCGATTCAGCTCTTCAACTCCTCCGCGCCAATTCCGCTGCCAGCGTGACGACAATCCAGGCTCAAGCGCACAGCATCTTGCTCTCGCCTCCCACCCACGACCATGGGCGAATTCAAAGAGCGATTTCTAGCTCGCAGCCGACGTATCAGGGCAATCCCCATCTCAGCGACCTCATTAGTCTATTGCAGAGCCAGTCGCCCATGGGCTTCGATCGAATCATCTATTTGACTGACCAGAATCCTGAAGTCGATCTGAAATCTCTGGGCTGGGAGGTCTGGATCACGGAGGAAGGAGAGCCGCAAAACCTGGCCATCACACGTTTTGTGGTACGAGAGCACCCCAACCAGAGCGGCTACGATCTCTATTTGGAGGGCTGGAAT
>MFGX01000109.1:8266-12182 GCA_001778455.1 Candidatus Fraserbacteria bacterium RBG_16_55_9
TCCAACAGGTCCCCTTGGAGATCAGGGCCGATGGGCAACTCATCGATGAGCGTTGGATCGAGCTTATACCCCATCAGGTGTCCCCATTCACATTCAACTACAGTGGCCCACCCGCTTCGCGCTTTGAGGCTCGGCTTGTCGTGGAGGCAGATGACTGGGCTGACGACAATGTCCGCTATGCGTCGCTACCTCAACCTCGCCCATGGAGAATCCTCTGGATCGGTGCAAATAACTTCTATCTGGAGAGATTCCTAAGGCTCTCCGGGCAAGCAGATCTGACGATGCGGCCATCTTGGGATGAGACGATCTCCGCTACGGATTACGATGTGATCCTCCTTGACCAGATAGAGCTGCCAAAGCCAATGCCCGGGCGCTTCCTGCTCGTTCAGTCGGGTTGGATTCCCTGGGTGAGATTGGGAGAGACGATCTCCTTGGAAGATCAGGTCGTGGAGGCCAGCTCGGATCATCCATTGCTTACGGGTCTGGACCCCAAGGACTGGCGTCTACTGCATGTCCAAGATGCCCAAGTGACATCTGGAGGTGAGGTGCTGCTCGCGCTGGGAGAGATCCCTCTCCTCTACACCTATCAAGTCACAGGACTGCGCTTGGTCTATCTTGGCATCGATCTGGGTGCCTCGAATCTAGGGCTATCTGTCGATTTCCCTATTCTGATGTATCGCCTCTTCTCGTGGCTGGCCCCGAGAGCCGAGGAGAACAGAGATGCAGAGATCGGCCAAGAGCTGCCCTTGATCGACTTCGAGGGGCCTGTTCGTATGGTGAGTCCCGATGGCTATTCCTGCCAATTCCCTTCGAGTGATGCACGTTGCGGGCTCCTAGAACAACCTGGCTTCTACGAGCTAGATCACAATGGGACCATTCAGATATACGCGTCTAACTCGCCCTCCCAAGAATCCCACTTTCAGCCTTCTTCACCAGCGGGACTGGGCAATTCCCATGTGGCTGCGTCACACACGCCTCCTCCCGCAGAGCTGAACACAGAACTGAGCACGGCTCGGCACCTCTGGTCTTATCTGCTCATCGCGGCGATGCTCGTACTCATCCTCGAGCTTTTCTACTTCGATCGTGCGCTCGTATCGTTTTCCGCCAGTCGTGAGAGAAGGCATAGACTGTGATTCGCTTCCACCATCTCTGGACCCTGGCCCTGCTTCTGATCCCCTTGGTATACCTATTCTTACGAAGGCACGAATTGGGGTCGAGACCAATTGCTGATCGTTTGGCGATCGCACTTCGAATTGCCTCCATCTCGCTTCTCTTGATCTCCTTGGCAGGTCCACAATTGCTCAGTCGTGCAGAGAACCATTACATCTACTTTCTCGCCGATCTCTCTATGAGCATCCGCCCCTCCACTTCGGAGCCTCTTCTCATGGAGCGATTGAATGCTTGGGCAATCCCTGAGCCCCACACGCAATACGGCCTCATCGTCTTTGGCAAGCAGCCGTTCGTTGAACTTCCCTTCGCTCCCTCACTGGATCTTAAGGCCATTCACACAGAAGTCGAGCCCGTGGGAACAGATCTCTCTGCGGCACTCAAACTCGCTTTGACTACCTTCCCGGAAGAGGGAACGAAGACGATTGTACTTCTCTCTGATGGTCAGTCCACGCAAGGAGATGTGAGCGAAGCTTTGGTGCAAGCTGCTCGCGAAGAGGTGAAGATATTCACCTTGCCTGTCGATCCGCCCACATCTGAATTCTCGATTCAAGATGTGCGCGTCCCTCGCGAGGTGGCGGTAGATTTGCCCTTCGTGCTTCAGAGTGTGATCTACGCGTCAAAACCTGGCCGCTCGCGGCTGCTCGCCTACCGAAACGAAATGCTCATCTCTCAGCAAGAGCTCACCCTGCACGCCGGGCTCAATTTCGTCCAGCAAAGCGATGAGCTGCACCAGGCCGGTATGTATGAGTACCGTATGGAGTTGGTCGCACCGGATGATGCACTCTCTCCCAACAACACGTATCAAGCCCTCGTCGAAGCGGTCGGTGATCCACGCATCTTGCTTGTGGAGGCGGAAAACGAAAGCCATTTCCCATCTCCCTTGGAGCGGCTTCTGGCCAACGCGGGCCACGCCTATACAAAAGCCTCACTTCGTGAGTTTGCCCCTACACCGGTTTCGCTCCTGTCTTACCGTGCCATAATCCTCAACGACGTGGCTCTACGGGAGATGAGCCGCGATCAGATTGAACAACTCGAGCGGTATGTGCGTGACTTGGGTGGAGGGCTCTGGTTGATCCAGGGACGTCAAGCGGTGGAGGAGTTCTACGATCGCGAATTCGAGATGATGTTGCCCGTCACATATGAAGGCCCAGAGGAAGTCCAACGACCTGCCTTGGCATTGGTGATGCTGCTTGACCGCTCAGGCAGCATGGGAGAAGCGGTCGAAGCAATGCAAAAGCTAGACAAGATTGACCTCTTGAAGGAGGCTGCCATCGGGGCGGTAGAAAAACTGGATGCCCGAAACTACCTTGGGATCATCGCCTTCGATGCGAAATACGACTGGGTCGTCCCTCTAGGTCTGGTGCAGAACCGCAAGAACGACATCGCTCAGGCCATTCAGGGTCTCTCTGCAGAAGGCGGTACGGATATCTATGATGCGCTTCGGCAGGCCCTTGCTCAACTGACGCAAGTCCGGGCAAGAGTCAAGCATATTCTCGTCTTCTCGGATGGAAAAGTCTCCAAAGAGAATCGCGACTTCGAACGGATCTTCCGTGAGATCCAAGACAGCACGATCAGCGCCTCCTCAATCGCCATCGGCGCTCAAGCGGATATTGATTTTCTCTGGCGGCTGGCCGAAGCAGGCAATGGCGTCAAATACGAAGTCAAAGACGCTCGGGATCTACCGGAGATCACTCTTCAAGAACTCGTGCGCATCGAACGTGCACGTTGGATCAAAGGCCCTGTGCCTGTGTCACCCGGGCCTTTCGCTTTTGAACTTCACAATCTCGATGTGAACGCGATCCCTCCTGCCGATGGCTACGTGTTGACCTTTGAAAAACCTGCAGCTCAAACATCCCTCCAAATCCGCACGGAAGAAGATCTCCCCGCAGATCCATTGATCAGCCAGTGGCAATACGGTCTTGGCAAGGTGGTCGTACTCAACACCAGCTTAACCCAAGAAGGATTAGATCGCTGGCTCAATTGGGATGGGTTGAGCGTACTGACCGCAGAGATCTTGAGCCAGATCTACAGCGAAGGCCCTCTCCAACTGAAAGAACTGACCATTCAAACCAAGGTGGAGGACTCCCATCTTAGTGTGACGGCAGAAGCGGAACGGGACGGACTCTGGCTCGATCTTCTCAGCCTCGAGGGGCATCTGAGCGGACTGGAAGGAGCATCCCAAACCCTGGTTTTTGAGCAGGTGGGTCCAGGCCACTATCGGGCCACAGTAGAAGATCTACCCGAAGGGGTCTATCTTCTCCGCGTAGATGAGAAATCGCTGGGGCGCGTAGAAGATGTGGTCAACGTGCCCTATGCGGCAGAGTATCGGCGCATCAGTCTCAATCAAGAAGCGCTATCGAAGATTGCCCGAGCAACCGGTGGAGAATATCTCGAGGATGCGGGGACCCTACCGCCCAGATTGCAGGACAGGACACGCAGCTATCGTGACATATGGCAACCGATCGCTCTTGTCGCCCTCTTCTTCTTCCTTGTCGATCTCATCGCGCGGAAGCTACCGATGCCTCGCTCATGACCCAGCTGTAAGCCAACGCAGTCTGCTGCGATAGCGAAATAGAATCGTCTGCGGCTGCCAAATATCACGCGCACGTCACGCCTATTCTAGGAAGAGAATTCGCGGCAGGCAAGATGGAATCGAAATTGCGATGAGCGTACATGTCTGCTATACTCAGCCAACAAGGAGGGGAGATCTGTGGCTTTCGTCATTGCGCAACCCTGTATCGGCACG
>MFGX01000109.1:12260-12381 GCA_001778455.1 Candidatus Fraserbacteria bacterium RBG_16_55_9
CATGATCTACATCGATCCCATAACCTGCATTAACTGCGGCGCGTGTGCCGCTGTCTGCCCGGTGGAAGCGATCTACCCTGAGGAAGACTTGCCAGAGCAGTGGAAGAACTTCATCCAGATC
>MFGX01000109.1:12414-13372 GCA_001778455.1 Candidatus Fraserbacteria bacterium RBG_16_55_9
GTCGAACCAGTAGCACCCCAACAGCGAAACCTCCAATGTGAGCCATCCAAGCTACACCTTCGCCCTGGAGCGCTCCTCCACCCACAGAGACGCTCAGCACCTGCAATAACAACCAGAGACCCAAGACAATCCATGCAGGTATCTGCATGAAGCGCACAAAGTAGAAGACCCAGACGAGCGTCAAGATGCGTCCCTGCGGGTAGAGCACCAGATACGCGCCCAGCACTCCAGCGATGGCGCCACTCGCTCCCACCATAGGGATGGGGCTATGGGTATTGGCAAAGATCTGCGCGGCGGCCGCTGCCAATCCCCCGAGTACATAGAAAGCGAGAAAGCGCGACTTTCCCATGGCGTCCTCGACATTGTCCCCAAAGATCCATAGGTACCACATGTTGCTGGCCACATGGAGCAGGCCTCCGTGGAGAAACATCGAGGTAAAGAGAGTCAACCAGATGGGGAAAGTAGAAAGCGGAAAGGATTGGCAATTTCCCATCACTTCGCAAGCGGTGACCCCATACTGGAAGATGAACAGGTCCTCTTGCGATGCGCCACGAAAACGAGAGGATTGGCTCCCCAAGAACAATGCCTGATAAAGATAGACAAGCACGTTGATGGAGATGAGCGAAATGGTGACCCAGGGGAACGATCCACTCCTGCGATAATCTCTTAATGGAAAGAACAAACTTTGCCTCCGCTGCCCGAATTCATCTTGGCTTCAACTTACTGGACCAAGATAGCGCTTGCAAGGGCCTCGTATGATTGCATTCATGCGATTTGGTACGCTAGAATGCCCTTTAGGGAGGCAATGAGATGCAACAAGGTTTTCTGTTGAAACTGGTCGCCCGTTGGGCCGCAGGAACGGTGGCCATCTGGGCCGTGGGTTGGGTGTTGCAGCCGCATATCGCCGTACAGGATTTTGCCACGGCGATCTGGGCGGGATTGGCCCTGGCGTTATTGA
>MFGX01000109.1:13419-13807 GCA_001778455.1 Candidatus Fraserbacteria bacterium RBG_16_55_9
ACCATCTTCACCTTCGGGCTCTTTCTCTTAGTCATTAACGCGTTCATTCTGTTCTTAGTGGGTCAGTTGGTAGAAGGAGTGACAGTAGACGGCTTTGGGTGGGCTTTCCTAGGGGCACTTCTCATCAGCGCCCTCAGCGCCTTGCTCTATAACGTCATTGGGCCAGAAGGGCCGCGCGTGCATATTGAGATTAAACGCTAGAACCGACCAGTTGAAACATCGTCGCTTCATGCACTAGAATTATCGCTGGGCGATGGAGTCCGCCGGGGAGCGCCTGCTCCCAAACCGTCCCAACTGGACTGATGGCTCCTACCTGAACGAATTACTCGAACAGGAGGGAGTCACATATGGAGTTGTATGTTGGGATGGTGCTGGCGGGCTTAACTCT
>MFGX01000109.1:13815-14303 GCA_001778455.1 Candidatus Fraserbacteria bacterium RBG_16_55_9
GCCTGGTTTCCGTCGAGCTGGCGTTGGCAGCGGCCATTATCGAGATCTCGCTGGGTGTGATCGGCGGGAACTTCCTTGGCCTTCAGCAGCTGGACTGGGTGAAATACATCGCTAGCTTCGGTGGGATTCTCCTCACCTTTATGGCTGGGGCCGAAGTGGATCTGCGGGTCATGCGAGAGAAGACCAAAGAGAGCTTCTTAATAGGAGGCTTCTCCTTCTTTGCGCCGTTCTTGGGCACGCTGCTTCTCTGCCATTACCTGCTGGGCTGGGACTGGCAGGCGGCTCAAATAGCAGGCATTGCACTGAGCACAACCTCACTCGCTGTGGTCTACGCTGTCCTTGTCGAGACCGGACTCTCGGATACCACAATTGGCAAGATCATCATGGCCAGCGCGTTTGTAACGGATTTCGGCACGGCTGCGGGACTCTCTGTGCTCTTCATCATCCCCAGTGCGGACACACTCTGGTTTGCGCTCATCTCCATCGCG
>MFGX01000109.1:14315-14707 GCA_001778455.1 Candidatus Fraserbacteria bacterium RBG_16_55_9
CTTCCACGGATTGCGCCCTTCTTCTTCCAACGCTACGGCTTGCGAGTCATTGAGCCGGAGATCAAATTACTCTTCATGCTCCTGCTCATCCTGATGTACTTCGCTCAGGTGGGGGCAAGCCATGCTATCTTGCCGGCATTCGTGCTGGGCTTAGCACTCTCACCTCTCTTCCACGGCAACCGAGAGTTGCAGCGAAAACTGCGTGTTGTCGCTTTTGCCTTCATCACGCCGATCTTCTTCCTGAACGGCGGGATGAACATCTCGTTGCCGCTCTTGTGGGCCAACGCCGGGCTCTTCGTGCTCCTGCTGGCTCTGAAGCTAGGCACGAAATTCGTCGGCGTCTATCCGTTATCGAAGCTGTTCATCCCCAAGGAAGCGGCCTACACCACGCT
>MFGX01000109.1:14720-17010 GCA_001778455.1 Candidatus Fraserbacteria bacterium RBG_16_55_9
CTGACGATGGGTACAATCAGTTCGGTCTTTGGCTACCAAGCGGGCATTATCAATCAAGCGCAGTTCTCTGTGCTGGTAGCGGTCGTGGTAGCCAGCGCGATTCTGCCAACCTTCGTGGCCCAGCGCTTCTTCCACCCGCACCACGCGCTCGAAGCCATGGGCAGCGAGACTGAGCCTGCACTGACCGTAAAGACCGTTAGTCAAAGTGAAGCTCAATCCAAAACCGGCGGATGGCATTCAAGGACAGCCGATTAAGGAGGTCATGAAATGTTCCAGAAGATCCTGATTGCGAACGATGGCTCTGACTGCGCGTTCAAGGCGTTGCGGGCTGCTGTGAAGCTGGCCCGGCGGTCCGGAGCGGAGCTGCACCAGCTCTCAGTTGAGGAGCACCTACCACACTATGCGGCGACTGTGGGTGAAGTCATCGAGAAGCAGCTGGAAGACCAACGGTATTTCGAGAAGGTAGCCGAGGAGTCTAAACAAATTGCTGCGGATGAAAGCGTGCGGCTTACCTGCCATATCCTGCCAGGCCACGAGGTCGAGACCGTCGTGCGCTTCGCCGAAGAGAACCACTTCGACCTGTTGGTCATTGGTCACAAAGGTCACTCGAAGATCTGGCCGTTCCACATGGGCTCGACCGCATCCAAGATCGCCGATCATGTCAAGTGCAGCCTGTTAATTGTCCAGTAGCGCTTCTCGAACCGAGCCGTCATGCCATTCCTCACCGGGGAGCTTGAACTGGCTTTGGCAACACCGGGCTGCTCCATCTGCCGGATCGTGCGCCAGCACGAGGAGCGTTGGATCTTCCACACGCTCTGGGAGTACACCGGCGACCCGGGTGTGCGCGCCAAGTTTGACGCCAGCTACGGACTTTGCCATCCGCATGCTTATCTCATGTTTCAAGTCGTAGAGGGGCATCAGCTCGGCGGCAGTGGAGTGGCGCGCATGTACGAGACCGTCGTGCCGAAGTACCGGGAGAAGCTTGCAGAACTCCTCCGACCGAAGAACATGCTAAAGCGGTGGCTGAGAGCTAAACCTCAAGCGCTGACTGAGTTGAAGGTCAAGGGCTGCATGCTCTGCCGCGTGCGCCGAGACACGGCGAGAGGAGCCGTCTTCTTCCTTTTGCAGGCCTTGCAGGAAGACCCTGAAACCTGGCATGAGTTGGTGCGGAAATCTGACGGCTTCTGCAATCCCCATCTTCTTCTCATTCTCAAAGATGAACAAGCGTGCGGCAATCCCGCGTTCTGGCAGTTTCTTGTGGACGACCATCTGCAGCGGCTTGAAGAACTGGAGCGCCAACTCTATGGCTTTCAGCGCAAGCAAAGCTATGACGTCGATGAGGAGATCAGCGCGGAAGAAGCCCGCTCATGGCAAGAAGCGATCTGGCGCTTCACCGGCATGGATTTCAACTGCGATCATCCGGTTTTCGCAAATGGGCTGTCGCAGCGCTCTCCGCGATTTCGGCCCAGCACTTGGGGCAGAAGTGGCTCACCATGGCATGCGGGCACTCCTAGAAGAATGCCATGGTCTTATCGCAGCCGCCAGAGGAGCAGCGCTCCCGCGAGGCTGAGCACAGCGGCATAGCCGAATCCTGCGGCCGGAGCGAAGGCTGTCCAGAGGAAGCCAACAACCAGGCTCGAGATGAAGTCACCGACCCCATTGATGGCGGCCAGTGTGCCAAAGCCAGTGCTCCGCACCTGCTGGGGCAAAAGCTCCGCGGCTATGACCCTTTCCAGTGTGTCTTCGACCGCAATATAAAGCCCACCTAGCACAAAAATGAGTGCCAGATACCAGATCGAATGGAATGGCAGCATCAGGCCAACACCCATCACCGCTGCCAACAAATAGCCGGATGCCAGCAGCTTGCGTTTGTCAAGGCGGTCACCCAGGGCGCCAATCGGATAGGACATGCCCGCATAAACAATATTGTGCAGCACGTAGAGACCCACCGCAGTGGTTCCGGCAGCGACTGCGCCCCACTGAGGGGTCAGCAGTTCGACTGCACGCAAAGTCAACATGGTATTGGCGAAGTCTCCGGCGCCGAAGAGACCGACCCCCATCAGGTATCGTCGAAATGAACTAGGCAATGAGCCGAGCGCTCCCCAGAAGCGCAGTTGCGGTTGAGCTGGACGGCTCTTTTCGCGCACCAGGTAGGCAAACGAGACCGCAGATAGCAGGCCGGGTACGATCGCGATCAGGAAGATCCAGCGATAGGCCGTCGTATGGTCTGTCAGGGGTGCGAAGAGCGCTATCAGGCCGAGCGCTCCGAGTGGACCAACGATGGCACCGA
>MFGX01000109.1:17020-27638 GCA_001778455.1 Candidatus Fraserbacteria bacterium RBG_16_55_9
CCCGTGCGCTCAAACCCAAAGGCGCGCCCGCGCGCTCCCGGCGGAACTGATTCGGTGAGAATTGCATCGCGGAGAGGGCCGCGGGCCCCGCGGCCGATCCAACCGAGCGTCCTGGCCGCCATGACCAGCGGCCAGCCAGCAGCTGCCGCAAAGGCGCCTACAGTGAGCCCTGTCAGCACATACCCTCCGACGACGATTGGCTTGCGCTTGGTGACCCGGTCACCGATCCAGCCAGCGAGTAGCTTGGCCGTGCTGGAGAGGCCATCCGCCAACCCTCAACCGCTCCAAGCATAGCCGCTGAGATGCCCAACGCGGCAAAGAATAGTGGAAGGATCGCCGTGGCAATCTCGTGCCCTGTGTCGCTGAGGAAGCTCGTCAGGGCCATGCCCCAGACGTTGCGTGTAAGCCACCCGGAGCGCTGCTTAGCTTTCAACGTGTCGTCAATCTTGTTTACCATATATTGGTATATTCGCGCTCTTGATAAATCACGTCGCCAATTGGCTCTTCAAGGTTTATTAGTGTCGCGCTCGGCTTCCTGGTTCACAATGCGCTCCATCGCCAGCACAAGTCTGATAAGCTGCTCCAAGTACGGATCAAGAGCCGATTCGAGGCGCGGGTCGACCTCACCGAATCGGCGGAGCTTGCGCGACCGGCTGTTCTCCAGTGCCACCCAAAGCGTAGACAGCTCGCCCTGCAGGAGTCGGCTGACCCGCTTCGGCTCTCGCTGGAAATAAAAGCGCTCATCCAGTTGGGCCACTATCCTGCCCACCTGTTGCGACAGCTCCCGCAGCTCTTTCATTTCGTCTGCGGTCAAATCGTTAATCAAGGTATGGAGCCTGCCATGATCTCGTGCTCGGACGAGTCGGCGCGCAAGCGCCATCGCATCCTCAGTAGAGCGCAACACGATTGACAGCCAATCCTTCTGCTGGCGGTTGAGCAACCCATCCATAGCTTTCTCCAACCCTTTCCTCTCATACGCGACTTGCGCAACGCAAGCCGAACAACAAAGCGCCAGCCCCTAGAGATGCCAAGGTCAACGCCATGGGAAAGCTCAAAGTCACCGGAAGATAGAGAGCCAGGGCCGAGCTGGCCGTGTAGAGCAAGGCTAGCCCTCCGAGCCGGGAGACGACAGAAAGCAATCGATCCGCCGAGGAGGCGCGCACGCACACCCAGAAGATGAGCGTCGCAATCACCGCGAGGCCCAGCAAGAAGCTGTTCGCGTTTATAAGCGCCCCCCAGCTTGCGGCAGCGGTCGCAAGAACCAGCATGAGCGAGGACCAGTAGCTGCTCCGCTGCTCAGATTTCAAAGCCGCAAAACCGAGCAACACGTTCACCAAAGCGGGCAGATAGCCGATTGGCTGGCCGTGGAGGCCGAAGGCGAGAGCGAAGAATCCTGAACTTGCGAGCAAGATTGCTAAGCCTAGCGCATGGAGCGCCATCGCGCCCACCTCCTGCCGAGCGCTCCCTGAAGTGCGGCCCGCAGCGGGTGCTCAATATCCCAATCGACGACCTGGATGCCAGCACGCCTCAGCTGAGTAAGCACAGTCTCACGCTCCAGCCTCGCGATCCGCTCGGCCAACTCCACAGCTGCAACGCGGCGATCCAGCCGCTTCATCTCATAATTGATCGGGTCCGGGCTGATGAGCAACACCTGATAGCCCTGAGCGCGCAGATGCTTCAGGAAAGGCACATCTTCTTCCAGGAGCGGACTGACGATCACGATTTGTGAGCCTCTTGGGAACAGTCGGACCGGCAAGTTGTCCAGCTCGGCAAAGACCGCGCTGTTCCCCAAGCTCACAGGAGTCAGAGACTCCAGAATCTTCTGCTCCTGGAGTTTCCCGTAGCCCGGAACAGCCCACGCCAGAAAATCCCCATAGGTCAGCAGCGCTACCCGATTGCCCAAGCGCAAGAGCAAGCGAGCCAGGGAAGCGGCAGCCCTCACAGCCGCTTCGAACAGGGCCCGATCACCGTCTTGCACATAACTGGCCTGCCGCGCATCGAGGACGATGCCGACGTCAGCGGCACGTTCCTGCTCGAAGGCATTTGTAATGAGCTGGGCTTGCGCTGAAGCCTCGCGGCGGGCGCTCGCCTTCCAGTTGATCCAGCGCAGCTCATCGCCTGGCTGATACTGGCGAGTGCCAAAGAATTCGACTCCGGCACCGCTCTCGCGTGCCTTGACTGTCCCGGCGTAGACCCGCGTACGACGCGGACGTATACTAATCTCTTCCAGCTTTTCATAGCCAGGCAAAACCGCAAGACGTCCCAGCGCTGGCAGGTCCAGCTCCAAGCAAGTGAGGCCAAGCCAGTCTGTGACGCTCGCATGCACGTTGGAGAATGTGAAGAGGCCGCGCTCGGCACTGGCGGTATACTCCCAGCGCAGGGTTTCTCCTGCAGCCAGCGGACCAGAGCGATACGGTTCGCCACGCACAAGCTTTAGCCCTGACGGAGCCCTATCTACCAGCTGCACTTGATCCAGGCGTTCCCCTGCATTCAGGACCGCTAGCGTAACAGAGATTTCTTCACTGCCCTGCGCCTGCTCACGACTGAGCCATCGTTGAGCGTTGAGGCGCACATTCTGCGGGTTCGGGCTCGTGTAAATGCCAACCGCCAGCGTGATCAGAAAGGGCAGTGCTAGAGCGATGAACGTACCCTGACGCAGTGCCAAGCCCAAGATGATCAGAGCCAGAGCCAGCCCCATGACCAGCCGCCATCCGTTTGTCCGCTTCATCGTCATGAAGGCTCATTCAACCTTGGGAACAGGCACTCTGCGCACGATGCGCTCGATGACACTACCGATCGGGATATCTCGGGCCCACATGTCCGGCTTGAGGATCAGCCGATGGGCCAAAACCGACTCGACGACGGACTTTATATCGTCGGGGATGACGTACTCACGGCCATCCAGAGCAGCACTGGCCCGCGACAATTTGAGCAGAGCCAGCGAAGCACGGGGGCTGGCACCCAGCTGGATCTGTTCATCGCTTCGGCTAGCCTCGACGATGGATACGATATACTCGACTAGGTCCCGATGGATGTGGATGGACTCGGCAACGCGACGCATTTCCATCAGCTCAGCAGGCGTAGTGACCGTCTGCAACTCGACTTCATCTGTTCCACGCTCCTGGCGGCGCAGCAGGATCTCCGCCTCCTTCTCATGGCTGGGATAGCCGACCCCGAGTTTCATCAAGAAACGGTCTAGCTGGGCCTCGGGCAGCGGGAAAGTCCCCTCGAATTCGATTGGGTTTTGCGTGGCCATGACTATGAACGGCTGAGGCAGCGGCAGCGTCTCACCCTCAAGCGTTACTTGGTATTCTTGCATCGCTTCGAGCAGCGCCGATTGTGTCTTAGGAGAAGCCCGGTTGATCTCATCTGCCAGGATGATGTTCGCGAAGATCGGCCCTTTGCGCAGCAAGAACTCCCCGGACTTGCGGTCGAAGATGTAAGCTCCGGTGACGTCACCGGGCAGCAGGTCCGGCGTGAACTGGATGCGCTTGAACTCCAGGCCCAGTGCGCGGGCAAAGCTCTTGGCGATGAGGGTTTTGGCCAAGCCAGGGTAGTCCTCGAAAAGCAAGTGCCCACCGGCAAGCACGGCGAACATCACGCGCTTGAGCAGGGGCCGCTTGCCTATGACGGCCTTCTCGACTTCTGTGATGATGCGCTCGGCCTTCTCAGTCAGCATGCTGACGTTGGTGATCATCGTCGTAAGGCTCCTCTCGGGAATAGTCTTCCAGTGATTGGACAGCTTTTTGCAGTAACTGCTGGAACTGGCCATTGCCTCCATGCCTCCCCAGCAATTTGTGGGCGAGTTGAGTGAGAATGGGCACACGCATGGGCCGGTTGTCTCTTAAGAATTGCTCCAGGCGGGCGTGTCCTGACCAGTCTCCCGCGTTCACCCGCTCGCGCGCTCTCCCCTCGGGAACCCCTTGTCGAATCGCGACTACCCGGAAGGCCACGCCGCGCAAGTCCTGCCGGAGCTTGTTCTGGAGGAAGTTACTTTGCTCTGCCCCCGTGATTTCGTTTACCAGCTCCTGAACGCGGCCAACATTTCGCCTTTGACTCATGACTGTCATTCTTTCACGCACTCGGTGAGCACGCCCTTTTCGCTCTCTTAGGGCGACGGACAATGCCGCCATCGCAAGGACAACTACCAGTATTGACCAGTAGAGCAGATCGGGCAGGGCCATGAGCAGAGGCCACACGCGCCACAGCAGCAGGCCGGCAATGGAAGACAGCAACAGTAGGCCGGTAGCAAGCGTGATAGATCTAAGGCGCTGTCCCCAGGATTCGTTCATGGTCGGTCCTCCCGATAGGCCTGCTCAATGGCTTGGAGGCAGGTGAGGGATTCGCGCCGCTCTGTCTCATCCGCCGCATGCTCTCCATACCGCACACGCTCGAAGAGCCGGGTGAGCTGCGTGACATATTCGCTTTCCACACCGATTTTCTCTAGCTGTTCTTCAAACTCGCGTGCTGTCAGCTCGCGGAGATGTTGCTCTGCCAGATTCGCCCGCTTCTGGAGAATCCGGCTCATATCCCGATACGCTCTCAGCACTACGTCTTGAAGATCGGAGCCAGCTTCGATCTCCCTGATGGCCGATTCTGCCACGGAAGCGATCTCTTTGCGGCCGTCGCTGAGCACAAGCCGCTCGGCCTTGCGCAGCCAGATGAACCAGGCGAGCCCGCTGAACAGGAAGACAGCTGCCAGTATAGCCAGCAGAACCCCCAGCCAAGTATCAATCCCCAATGCAGGGTTGCCTATGGGCAATTCTGTTGAGGGTTGATTGGTGGGTGGCGAGTTCGGAGGCGGCAACGGCAGCTCCGTTTGTGCTGCTGGCTGCCCCATGTGCTGCAATTGGGGCAATGCCCATCGAATGAAGGCAAAGACAGCAGCTACCAGCAGAGCGAGAACGATCCAGGCGACCCAGCGTCCCTCACGGGGCTGTTCATGAACCAGCTCATACTCCGCATTGCGGCGCCGCCTGTAGAGCCGACGCACTAGGACGACTATTAAAGCCAGTACAATCAACAGGGCATCCAGCCACAACCAGAAAACATCGGGTGAGGAAATGGGTGCTCCCAGCGCAGGCGAGGAGGTAGGACCCGTAGGTGGAGACAGCAGTTGCTGGAGATCACCGACGCTGAAGCGAACCGTGGAGAGTCCCGCGGCCAGCACCAGCATGGCTGCGGTCGCCAGGCTCATGGTTATCAGAAGGCCACGTTTGCGCTGTTCGTTCATAGATTCCAGCCTCTCAGTTACCTGATAAGCAAGAACTCCTACCCCTCGTGACGAGGTAGGAGTTATCAACTGCTCCAACTGCCGAGCAGTGGTTATAGCGAACTCCATCGCCATTTCTGCCAATGTATTCTAGCGAGCAAGGCGGCCTTGGTCAAGCGCACTTGCCCAAGGAGTTTGATTTGAGACTCTCGCAGGGTAGAATGACTCAACTCTTGGGACACCTGAGGTGACATTATGCCAATAGAGAGCGGAGCGAAAGCATGGGCTGTAACATCACTCGATCAGGCAGGGAAGAAAGTCACGGTGGATCTTATGAAGCCAACGGTTCTCTACTTCTACCCTAAGGACGACACGCCGGGATGCACGAAAGAGGCTTGCGAGTTTCGCGATAACGCACACGAATTCAAGAAACTCGGAGCCCAGGTTTTTGGAGTCAGTACGGATACAGCCGAATCCCACAAGCAGTTCATCGACAAGTACGGTCTTACTTTTACGCTGTTGGCAGATCCGGATGCGAAGATTTCCCGATCCTATGGCGTATTAAGTGAGAAAGGTTACGCACAACGGGTGACGTATCTCATTCGAGAAGGGGTCGTCCGAAGGGTCTTCCTGAGTGTGAACCCGGTCGGTCATAGTCACGAAGTGCTCACGGCCCTAAGAGAGCTCATCTAAGCCATTGGGAGTCTTCTTCGACGGCCGCCAACTCTTCCTCCACTCGTCTCGTCTGGTCGAGTGTGCTTCGACCACCTGTCTCTCCGAACTGCAGAGTGTACAAGGCATGATAGAGCCCTTTGTTCGCTAAGAGCTTTTCGTGTGTGCCCTCTTCGATGATGCGCCCTCTGTGAAGCACGAGGATCTTGTCCGAGTGGCGTATCGTGGAGAGCCGGTGAGCAATGACGATGGAAGTGCGCCCCTCTAGGATCTTGGCAATAGAGCTCTGGATGAGGCTTTCCGTCTTCGAATCAATGTTCGCGGTCGCTTCATCTAGAATCAGAATCTTCGGATTGAAGGCCACGGCGCGGGCGAAGGCCAATAATTGCCTCTGGCCCACAGAAAGAGTCGCGCCGCGCTCTTTGACCTCCTCATCGTAGCCGCGAGGCAGGTCTCGAATGAAGTCATTGGCCTGGACGAAATGCGCTGCCTCAATGGCTCGATCCCGAGATATGCCGTCATTCTGCAAGCGAATATTCCCTAGAATGTCTCCAGAAAATAAGAAGACGTCTTGTAAGACGACGGCCATCTGCGAGCGCAACGATTCCAGATCCAGCTCTTTGATGTCCACGCCGTCGAGGAGAATTTGGCCCTTTTGAACCTCGTAAAGTCGCAACATGAGGCTGATGATCGTCGTCTTGCCGGAACCTGTCGGCCCAACAATCGCTACCCGCTCGCCGGGTTCGACCGTAAACGAGACGTCCTTTAAGATCCAGTCCGAGACGCCCTTGAGCTCCGATGCGTACGCAAACCAGACATCGCGGAACTCGATTCGACCCTTGACCTCCAGAGGGGTCTTGCCCTCATAGCGTTCTTCCGGCTCATCGAGCAACAAGAAGATCCGCTCCGACGAAGCCATAGCTCCCTGCAAGATGTTGTACTTCTCGGCCAGATCGCTGAGCGGCTGGAAGAGCATTTCGATGTAGCTCACGAAGGCGACGAGCGATCCAAGAGTGAATGCGCCTCCGATGACATTGAAACCGCCGTACCACAGAATCAGCGCCGTAGCCACGGCTCGCAGCAAGCCGATCAGCGGCTGAAAGACAGCGAATATCGTGACCTGCTGCATGTTGGCGTCGTACTCCTCGCGATTGATCCCGGAAAAATTCTGGAAACTGCCCCCTTCGCGCACGAAGAGCTGAATGATCCGCATGCCGGAGATGCTCTCTGCGAGATATGCGTTGAGTTTCGCAAGCTTCCGGCGGACCTCGCGATAGGCATCGCGCGCTCGCTTGCGGAACTCAAAGGTGATCCACATGAGTAGCGGCGTGAGCAAGAGAATGAGGGATGCCAGCCGCCAGTTCAGCTGGAACATGATCGCAAAGATCCCTACGATGAGAAAGGCATCCTTGAAGAGATACACGAGTACCGCACTGTACATCTCGTTGATGGCTGCGACATCGTTGGTAGCCCGGGTGACGAGGCGACCCACGGGATTCTTGTCGAAGAAGCGCACGGGCAGTTTCATGAGATGGGAAAAGATCTCCGTGCGCATGTCGTACATGACTCGCTGGCCGGTATACTGCAAGACATACACTTGTATAAACGAGAAGAGCAGGCGTGCCAAAAGCAACACCAAGAAAACCAGAGCGAATTGGGCTACACCCGCAATGGCTTGCTCATAGGGTTGTGAAGGCAGCATGAAGCGGTCGATCACGATCTTGGTGATATACGGAAACACCAACTCCGTGCCCGTCATAATCAACGAGAGCACAATCGCCGCCACGAAGAGGCCGCGATAGGGCTTGACATAGCGCATCAGGCGCTTCATCAGGGCGGCATCGTATGCTTTGCCTAGCTTCTCTTCTTCCCACGCATATTGCATCAGATCTTCACCTCTTCCTCCGCTTTCTGCAGCTCATAAAGGTGAGCGTAGATTCCGCCTTGTGCCAGCAATTGATCGTGCGTGCCTCTCTCCACAATACGGCCTCGATCGAGCACGATGATGTGATCGAGGTCTTTGACAGCAGAGATGCGGTGGGCAATCACCAGAGAGGTCCGGGAGCGGAGGACCTCTTTGAGGTTGCGAAGAATCTCCTCTTCC
The DNA here is from genome assembly GCA_001778455.1 of Candidatus Fraserbacteria bacterium RBG_16_55_9. Taxonomy (GTDB): domain Bacteria; phylum Bipolaricaulota; class Bipolaricaulia; order RBG-16-55-9; family RBG-16-55-9; genus RBG-16-55-9. The sequence continues at coordinate 25,009 of MFGX01000109.1, forward strand.
TTCTCCGCATCCACAGCCGAGAGCGCGTCATCGAGGATCAAGATCTTTGGATCCGTGAGCAAGGCCCGCGCGATGGCTACACGCTGCTTCTGGCCGCCCGATAGTGAGACCCCACGCTCACCCAGAAGAGTGTCAAACCCCTGCGGCATCTCCAGGATTTCGTCATAGATGCCTGCGCGACGGGCCATTTCGGTTATGGCCTCCATCGGGGCCTCGGGTTTCCCGAAGGCGATGTTCTCGCGAACGCTGGCCGAGAAGAGAAAGCCATCCTGGGGAACTAATGCCACCTGCTCGCGTAAATCGCGCAGAGAATACTCTTGCACCTCGCGCCCATCCAGTAGGAGTTTTCCAATCGGCGGATCAAAGACTCGCACAATGAGATGGACCAGCGTGCTCTTCCCCGCACCCGTAAGCCCGATGATTCCCAGCGTCTGACCCGGCTCGACGGTAAACTGAATATTCTCCAATGCCGGCTGACCGCCGTCGTATGAGAACGTCAAGTCACGAAGCTCGATGCGACCGGGCCCATCGAAGGGTTTCGGGGTTGCACTGTCCGCGATGTCCGGCTGAACGGTCAAGATCTTGTCAACCCGCTGCATCGATGCGTTCCCACGTTGGACCATATTGACCATCCATCCCAAGGCCATCATCGGCCACGTGAGCAGACCCAAATAGACATTGAAGGCTACGAACTCCCCTAACGAGATCGTACCTGCGATCACAGCCCGTGCACCAAAGAAGAGAACGATCAGACTCGAGAGGCCGCTCATGAAGGCGATCATGGGATCGAAGAGCCCCCAGACCTTGACCAGGCTCATGTTCCTATCGATAAAGAGCTGATTCGTCTTGGAAAAATCTCGCCCCATGCCCTCTTCTTGCGTGAATGTCTTGATAACTCGGACACCAGCAAGGGCTTCGCGGACCTTCTCCATCAGAGTGGAGAACGTCTCCTGCACAGCTTGGAAGCGTTTGTGGATGACCCGCCCAAAGAAGGCAACCATAAGAGTCAAGATCGGCAAGGGTGCAAAAGCATAGAGAGTCAAAAGCGGGCTAATCGAGATCATGGCTCCTACGCATACGGTCACCATGATGATAAAATCAGAGAAAGCCATGACACCAAAGCCCACGGCCATCGTGATTGCGTCCACATCGTTTGTGAAATGGGACATCAACTCCCCCGTCTTCGTGTCCTGGAAGAATCGAGCCGAGAGTTTGAGCATGTGATCGTAGAGGCGGTCGCGAACATCGCGGCGGATGAGGCGTGCAGTCCCGAAAAGAAAGTACCTCCAGAAGAAGCGCAGGAACGCTACCACGGCAGCAATGCCCAGCACCATCAGTGCATACAAGAGAAGCTGACGACCCTCGCCATGGGTGAGTTCGTCCACGGCACGACGAATGATCTGCGGGACGATGAGCTGCCCACCGTCGACCACCAAGAGCGCTAGAAGACCAACGAGCACGCGCACCCGATAGCGCCAAATGTAACGAAGCATACTCTTCATGAGACGCGGCCTCCCCGCGGGTGGATTCCTTACCCTTCCCTCTCCAGTTTCTCTTTGACCACGCGTGGCAGGGTTTCGAGCGCTTCCGGCAGTTTTTCCGGTTGGTCACCGCCGCCTTGAGCGAAGCGCGGGTTTCCTCCCCCCTTGCCTCCGACAATGTGAGCCGCATCGCGCACAATGTCGCCCGCGCGCAACTTATCAATGAGTGAATCGCTCACCTTGCACACGAGTGTCACTTTGCCTTCTTGAATACTCCCCAAGAGCACAATGCCCCGCTCCAATGAGCTTTCGATGAGATCTGCCAGCTCCTTCATCTCTTCGCCGCTTAGTTCCACTTGCGCCGAGACAAGCTGGCATTTGTCGAGCTGCGCTCTTTGTTGCAGCAACTCATCTCGCTTAACTTTGAGCCACTCCTTCTTGAAACTCTTGAGGTCGCGTTCCAGTGATGCCTTCTCGTCGAGCAGCGCCTCCAGTTTGGGCAGAAGCTCTTTCTCCGATGCTTTCAGTCGGGTGGCCATCGTGCGCAGTTGGCTCTCTTTCTCCGTGAGATAGCGAAGCAGGTTGTCTCCTGTGGCCACATAGACGCGGCGCACTCCGGCAGCTACGCCCTCTTCGCCGATGATCTTGAAGAGGCCAATCTCTCCGGTGCGACGAACGTGAGTTCCACCGCAGAGCTCAATGCTCACGGGACCACCGTTCTCTTCTTCGCTCACAATGGAGACAACGCGAACTTTCTCTTTGCCTTGGTAGTCTTCCGCAAAGAGCGCCATCGCGCCTTTGGCCTTGGCGTCTTCCAGCTTCTCCTCGGTGATCTTGACAGGTAAGTCACTGAGGATGGCGCGATTTGCCAACGCTTCCACTTGCTGAATCTCATCGGGCGTCAGAGGTGCGAGGTGAGCGAAGTCAAAGCGCAATTCATCCGGGGCTACAAGCGAGCCTTTTTGAATTCCACCTTGATGACCAAGTACTTTCCGTAACTCAGCGTGCAGGATATGTGTGGCTGTGTGATTGCGCATCGTGCGCTGGCGACGTTCTGTATCAACTCTGAGGAGACAGTGATCGCCTTGATTAAACGCGCCTTCAAGTATCTTGACTTGATGCAGATAGACTCCGCGTTTATCCCTCTGA
>MFGX01000109.1:27714-29831 GCA_001778455.1 Candidatus Fraserbacteria bacterium RBG_16_55_9
CCGCATAGAATGGGGTTCGTTCGAATACAAGAAACTGGTCAGAATGATCAACCAATGTGGATTCTGTTTGCTGCTCTCCATACCCAAGGAAAATGGTTGGATTGTTGATCTTCACGAGATAGGTTGTGTCTTTTGGCACCGGAACAACTGGCTTCGACCTCTCGCGCTGTTCTTCCATCTCACGTTCAAACCCTGCCCGATCCATCGAGAAACCTCGCTCCCGCGCGACGTCCACAGTTAACTCCCAAGGAAAGCCGAACGTGTCATGTAGCTTGAACGCTTCCCCACCAGGAATAACTTTCTGCCCCTTCTTCTGCAGTTCATCCATCAATTTAGACAGACGAGCTAAGCCCTCATCCAATGTCTGCTCGAAGCGCTCTTCCTCTTGAGCGATCGCTTTCAGAATGAAATCCCGGCGTAATCCAAGCTCTGAATAGTGTGTCCCCATCGTCTCAATGACAGCTTTGGCTACGTCACTTAGGAACGGCTGCTCGAAGCCCAGCTTCTTCCCGAAGCGAATCGCCCGCCGCATGATCATGCGTAGCACATAGCCGTGCTTCTCGTTGCTGGGGAGTACACCGTCGGCAATGAGAAACGTCATCGCCCGCCCGTGATCGGCAATCACACGATAGGGCACAACCTGCGAGCGCATCTGCTGCTCACTCTGGCCCAGAACCTGTCTCGTGCGTTGCATGATCGGCTGAAAGAGATCCGTCTCGTAGTTCGTTGCCGCATCCTGCAGCACGCCAACCAGCCGCTCGAAGCCCATTCCGGTATCCACACCCGGCTTGGGCAGTGGAGTACGAGTACCTTCCGGAGCTTGGTCGTATTGCATGAACACCAGATTCCATAGCTCAGACCAGCGGTTACAGTCGTTATCTAGGCGCGGTGAACAATCAGGATGCACGCAGTCACAGAACTTGGGGCCACGATCCCAGACAAGCTCCGTGTTAGGACCACAAGGGCCCGTTTCGCCCATCATCCAGAAGTTCGTCTTCTCGCCCATGCGATGGATCTTTTCTGTTGGAGCTTTGGCGATCACCTGCCAGAGCGCAAAGCTGTCTTCGTCTTCACGGAAGACCGTGAAGTGGAAGCGTTCTTTGGGCAACCCGAGCACCTGAGTCAGGAATTCCCAAGCATACTGAATCGCTTCTCGCTTGAAGTAATCCCCAAACGAGAAGTTTCCAAGCATCTCGAAAAACGTGTTGTGCCGAGGCGATGGACCGACGTTTTCTAGATCATTGTGCTTTCCGCTCACGCGCATGCACTTTTGCACTGTGGCAGCACGAAGATATGGGCGTTTTTCGTTTCCCAAAAAGACGTTCTTAAATTGCACCATGCCCGCGTTCGTGAAAAGAAGCGTCGGGTCATCGGGAACCAGCGAAGAGCTAGGGACAACGGAATGCCCCTTGCTCTCAAAGAAATCGAGAAACGCCTGCCGAATCTTCATAGATTTCATTTCTCGCTGCCCCCCAGACCTTATCGATTCTAAGAGAGCGCCTTTTCTATTTCAACTAGGGCCTGGCCCGTCCCTTGCGCAAGCTCACTTTGAGCTTTAGTATGATGTCATTCATATCAATCCAACTCAGGAGGCTACCCATGGAGCGAAAATCACTGGAGTTTTTGAAACGACTCATGGATACGATCAGTCCCTCGGGCTACGAAGAGGAAGCGGCGCGAGTGTGGCTCAAGGAAGCGCGGACCTTCGCCGATCGCGCTTGGGCCGATCAACACGGGAATGCCTATGCGCTCGCCAATAAAGGGGGCACCCCGAGAATCATGTTCGCCGGCCACAGCGATGAGATCGGGCTCATGGTCACCCACATCGATGACCAAGGTTTCATGTACTTTAGCTCCATTGGCGGCTGGGATCCCCAGATCCTCCAGGGCCAGCGCGTATGGATTCGGACGAAAGAGGGCCGTGTCAGCGGAGTCATCGGTAAGAAGCCCATTCACTTGATCAAACCGGAGGAACGCGACAAGACGACGAAGATGGACGAACTCTGGATTGACATTGGCGCCAAGAATAGAGTTGACGCTCAGAAGGTCGTGAGTATCGGTGACCCGGTGGTCTTGGCTCATGGATTTGAGGAGCTAAAAAATGGCCTTGCCGTCTC
>MFGX01000109.1:29890-31930 GCA_001778455.1 Candidatus Fraserbacteria bacterium RBG_16_55_9
TCAAGCCGGAAGCAGAGGTCTACGCGGTGGCGACGGTCCAAGAAGAGATCGGTCTGCGTGGCGCGCGCACAAGCGCCTATGGCATCGATCCCAAAGTAGCTATTGCGGTCGATGTCGAATTTGCCACGGATTTCCCAACCATGGAATCGGAGAAGAAGAAGCTCGGCGAAGTCAAGATGGGAGCGGGCCCCGTGATCGTGCGCGGCGCCAACATCAACCCCAAAGTGTTCGATCTCTTGGTGAAGACGGCGAAAGCGAAAAAGCTACCTCATCAAGTTGTCGGATACCCGTCGGGCACCGGAACAGATGCCAACGCGATCCAACTCAACCGGGCTGGTGTAGCGACGGGATTGATTGGAATCCCCAATCGCTACATGCACAGCTCTTGCGAGTTGGTGAGCTTGGATGACCTGGAGAACTCCGCGCGACTGATCGCTCACTTCACTAAGCAAATCGATAATAAGCTTGACTTCGCGCTGGCCAGCTGAATGAAGCGTTACGGCTGCTTTCTCCCTGTAGGCAGCTGCTCGGCGACAAAGCGCACTCTGTGGCTATAAAGCTCGTTGATCCAGAGTCGAAACTCGTATTCGCCGGGCGCGGGAATCTCGATGGGAGGTAGTGCAATCGCGAGTTCGACGCTCGTGTGCCGCTTTCCTGACTGCATCTTCCCCGTCACTTGCCCCAAGTTGGTCTGCTCATCGACTTTCACGTAATCCACGCGGATGTCGCAATCGCCTTGAGCATCAAAGAGACGAATGTAGAGCGCCGCAGGGGTGTGCTTGGCCGGGAATTTCGATACCCAGATGCGGTCGAAGACGCCGATCAGGGTCTTCTTCTTTGTGGCTTCGTCTGTGATGACCTGATCGCACAGAATGAACGTTTGCGTGATTGGGGGTATCGAAGTCTCTGCAGGCTCAGCCATATTGTTGCGTCTCCTCTCCAATGTTCAGCTCTAGCAAATCTTCCTTACTCAGATTACACTGCTTCAAGATGTCCATCAGTGTGCCTTTCGCCAATTCTTCGTGAAGGGGAACAACAGTCTTGCATCTTCCCTTTTGCAAGCTCATGTGGCTTCCTCTTTGTCGAACGACCTTAAACCCTGCCTTCTTGAGAAGCTTGACCAGTTCTTCGCCTGAGAGTACGGGAAGTTTAGCCACCGACCGCCACCTCAAGAGGATAGAAGAGTACTTCTGCTGCGCCTTCAGGAAGATCTTCATTGCCGAAACTCTCTACGTATAGCTCTACGGCCTCTTTGAGGTTCGCTTGAGCCTCCTCGATCGTTTTGCCTTGACTCACAACACCTAATTCCACACAGCGTGCTACGTACCACTTCTTTTCTTTGGTGATGACGGCCGTAAATCGTTTCGACTTCATAAGGTCACCTCTATTCTATAATACAAGTGAGCTATCTGGTACGGCCAATCTTGAGAATCTTCTCCTCCACCTTCGGATACAGTGCATCGATCTCTTCTTGGATCTCGATCGTTCTCTGAAGAGCTGTCACGATCCGGCAGTACGTCCTGATCTCATCGAGCGACAACTCGCGTTCCTTGCGATCTTTAAGCCACTTCTCCAAGACCTGATAGCCACCGATCTGGTATTCCCAGACTTCCTGAGGAATGGGCTCGAAATACTGCGTCTTGTTGATGTAGGCGCGCTCCTCATTGGCTTCGTATCGAAATCCCTGGCCCTTCCCTCGAGCGATGCGATTGTCCCCTTCTCCTTGAAATCGGGCTTTGGGGTGATCGAGTTCCTCTGAGCGAAGAAGGTGTAGATTGACCAAGCGTTCACCCAGCGTCGCCAGTTCCTGAAAGAGCTTGAAGTCGGCGGTGAAAGGAACTCTTGGGAAGTCGATCTTGAGAAATTCAGCGTACTTCTCGCGGTAAGATGGCGCGTAGAGAACGGCATAGATGTAGTAAAAGATTTGCTCTGGCGTAGGCTCACGTTGGTACCCAACCTGTAAGGCTTCCACAACTTGTAGATTGAGATTTGGCTTCCTCTCGCCGCTGACCTCGCGTTTGCTGAAGAGGTCCTCTTTGG
>MFGX01000109.1:31974-32633 GCA_001778455.1 Candidatus Fraserbacteria bacterium RBG_16_55_9
TGCGTTCCAATACACTTGGCTACATACGTACCGTACTCCTCCTTGTGCTGCCGTGGCGTGATCAGAGCTAAATTCTCACTCACAAGCATGTGCCGCATCACTTCTTCACGACCGAAGTCGATCGCATGGTAGTGGTAGAATAGCCAGCGCATATCAAAGGGCCGGTAGAGGCAGGTAATAATTTTCGCCTGCCAAATTTTGTCCTGCTGAACCAACTTCCGCTTCTGAGAAAGTTTCCAGTCCCTGTTATCTCTGAGACCAAACGTCTCCCGGACCATTTCGTCCGGCAAACTTGGGTCAAGGAATGTCCGAATGCGACGCTTGAGCGCTTCCTTGTCAAAATCGAACACGAAATCATCGCGCGCTGTCACGATGCCTACGCTGTGAATTGGAAAGATTTCGATCACAGGAATGAAGTCGTTATAGCTCTCCAGCGCCGCCTCATCGCGCGGCACAAATAGATAAAACTCCGATTTGGGCCGGATCTCTTGCCAGCGCGTATTCTCTATATCATGCTTCAGTAGCCACTTATACTTATCCTCGCGCAGACCCCAGAGATCAGTGTGATAGACCTTCGATTCATCGTGAGCCCCACGCTTGATGAAGAACGCAATCGCCACACCTTGGCGAATGTCAAAGACGTTCTCATCTTTCCCACC
>MFGX01000110.1:0-350 GCA_001778455.1 Candidatus Fraserbacteria bacterium RBG_16_55_9
GGCGGTCTTGTGATCTTTAAAGGGGAAAACATTACAGGCATGCCACCCTACCGGGTGTTTCACAAGAGGCTTTGCCGCACGTTCCAAATCCCGCGCGAATTCAAAGAGATGACGGTCTTAGAGAACTTGATGCTTGTTCCCAGCCAACAGAATGGCGAAAGATTGTTCTATCCCTGGTTTTGGCCCAGCGTCGTGCGCAAGCAAGAGCGCGAGATTTACGATAAAGCCATAGAAGTTCTCGAATTCGTGAAACTCATCGATTTGAAGGACGAGTACGCTCGGAACCTTTCCGGAGGCCAAAAGAAGCTCTTGGAATTGGCTCGCGCTATGATGTACAACCCCGAGATGAT
>MFGX01000110.1:363-589 GCA_001778455.1 Candidatus Fraserbacteria bacterium RBG_16_55_9
GAACCCGACTCTCATGAAGCAACTGGTCAGCTATATAGAGAATCTTTGCTATGAGCGTGGAGTGACGTTTCTCTTGATCGAGCACGATATGGACTTGGTGATGAACTTGTGCAACCCGGTGATTGTGATGAGTGAAGGCAGCAAGCTGATGGAAGGCACACCGGACGAGGTGCGAAAAGACCAGCGCGTCCTCGACGCGTACCTTGGGGGACAGTATGTCGCTACT
>MFGX01000110.1:656-4389 GCA_001778455.1 Candidatus Fraserbacteria bacterium RBG_16_55_9
GGGAGATCGTCGCGCTCATCGGGCCCAATGGAGCCGGGAAATCCACACTGATGAAGACGATCTTCGGGCTCCTATGCCCCCGCTCCGGCACGATTACCTATCAGGGTAAGAACATCTGTGGCTGGACGCCCGATCAAGTCGTCCGCTTGGGGATATGTTACGTGCCCCAGACGGAAAACGTCTTTCCCAGTCTGACCGCGCGCGAGAACTTGGAAATGGGAGCCTTCATCCGGAAGGATGACTTCAGCTCGCGTATGGAGGAGATCTTCCAGATCTTCCCCGATTTGCGAGCGTTTCAGAACAAGAAAGCGGGTTCGTTGAGCGGCGGACAACGTCAGATGTTAGCCATGAGTCGAGCGCTCATGCTCGACCCCAAAGTGCTGCTCTTGGATGAACCCTCAGCAGGCCTGGCCCCCAAGCTCGTGGAATTGATCTTCGATAAGATCGTCGATATCAACCGGACGGGCGTGTCGATCCTCATGGTGGAACAGAATGCTAAGCACGCACTGAGACTATCTAATCGTGGTTACGTGCTGGCCACCGGGCGCAACCGCTTTGAAGGCGCCGGCCAAGACCTCCTAAACGATCCAGAGGTCGCGCGGCTCTACTTGGGAGGATGAGCCGTGCGACCCAAGCGCGATCCGATCAAATGGACCATTTGGGGCTTGATGGCCGTGGGGCTCGTGTGGGGCTTATTCTTTGTACCGAATGGACCTCAGTATCTCATCAATGGCATTCGCTTTGGCAGTATCCTGATGCTTGGAGCCATCGGGCTTTCGTTAACGTATAAGATCCTCAATTTTGCCAACTTCTCGCATGGCGACATTCTCATCTTTGGAGCCTACGTCGCCATCTCCACCGACTGGCTCCTCTTTCGTCTCCTCTCCCGGTGGTTTCCTGCTCTGGCCACGCAAGCGGAAGATGTCGTGCGTTGGCTGGCCGTGGCCTTGGCGTTGATTGTCGGTGTCTTAGCGGGCATAGCCATGGCGTATTTGATCGATCGCGTGCTCTATCGTCGGATGCGACGGAGTGCGGCCGTCGTCTTGATCATCGCTTCGTTCGGAATGGCATTGTTCCTGCGCAGCCTCGTGCAAGCCCTCTGGGGGACGGGGCTCCAGCGATACGCCATCTTGGTTCGACCGGGGACCGTCTTCGACTTTGGGTTCTTTCGGATTCGTCTGAGCTTCTTGGAAATGGTCACGATCGTTGCGGCCCTGGCACTGATCATTGGGCTCCACTTGTTCTTGAAATACACACGCACGGGCAAGGCGATGCGCGCGATGTCTGACAATATGGACCTCGCGCGCGTCAGCGGGATCAATACCGAGCGCATGATTGCCTGGACGTGGGCGATCGGAGCGGGTCTGGCCGTTGTAGCTGGAGTCTTCATGGGGCTCAATTTCGGGGGACTCAAGCCGGACACAGGAGCGCTCGTTTTGCTGTCGCTCTTTGCAGCCGTCATTCTCGGTGGCATCGGCAGCCCGTATGGGGCCATGCTCGGGGGTCTCGTGATTGGACTTGCGGAGAACATCTTAGTGGCTCCGGCGATTCCCAGTATACCGACGGCATATCAGCCAGCCATCGCCTTTATCTTGATGATCTTGATGCTGTTGGTTCGACCCCAGGGGCTCCTAGGCGAAGCGGAGAGGCGGGGCTAGATGACGATCTTCCTGAATGTTATCGCGATGTTGATCACCCTGCTGAGCTTCGTCTTGTTGCTTGTGCTTCGCAGGCCGCTTCAACGCTGGGGAATCGTTCTCGGGACCCTTGCCGGCTGGATGATCCTCTATATCGTGTCTGAGATGTTGGGGATTGCGCAATGGAAGCAATTCATGTCCTTACGAATTCAGATCGTCACGCTGGCGGGCTTGTATCTGCTCTTTACGGAACGCACGCGGGTCGCTCGTTGGGCTGTGTTGGGAGGGACGCTCGCTGCGCAGGCTATTCTGTTGCTCTTGGCTGCCTTCCAAGGCATCGCAGCCGACATGATCTCCAGCTGGGTGACGTACGTGCTGCTTTCGAGCGTTTTCGCGTTGGCGTCGCTGGGGTTGAACGTTCAATGGGGGGACACCGGGCTATTCAACATCGGAGTGGCCGGCTTCTTTGGTGTAGGAGCCTACGTCTCTGCCATCGTCGTACAAGATCCGCAAAACTTGGCTGTGGGGTCAGGTTTGGAGGGCTTCTTCGGTCATTACTTCAATCAGCCATTTCTCATCGGTCTGCTTACGGCTATGGCCGCTTCCGCCGTCTTGGCCGTGATTGTGGGTTTTGCGACTCTGCGTCTACGGACCGACTATTTGGCCATAGCAACCATCGGGATAGCGGAAACTTTGCGAATCTTCTCTACGAACGAGCGCACCATCACCGAGGGCACGCGGGGCATTCCCAACATTCCACAGCCCCTCTTCGATTGTCTGGTCCAGCAAAACCCTGCCAAGTCCCTCTGCCAGGTACCGTTCTTGGGAATCGAGTTCCCCCAGTTTCTCAACCCCGCTCAATACAGCTGGTTCTACGCTCTCATCGTCATCGCCGTATTGGTTCTGGGTTTTTTAGCTCTAGAACGGATCTCACGCTCTCCTTGGGGGAGGGTCCTTCGCGCCGTGCGCGAGGATGAGGATGCCGCAAGCTCCCTCGGCAAGAACGTATTTCGATTCAAGATGCAATCGCTCATCATCGGCGCCGTGATTATGGCCGCAGCAGGAAGCCTCACAACACACTTTTTCCGTTTTGTTGATCCACAGATTTTCGATGCGGTGGAACGCACATTCTTGGTTTGGGTCATGTTGATCGTCGGCGGCACGGGCAACAACCGCGGAGCCATCTTCGGTGCCTTCATCATGTGGTTCGTCTGGAATGCGCCTCAGAATCTGAACGACGTGCTTCCGGCTACTTTAGATACTCCTCTGGGCAAGCTCAATGTGGCAGCTCAGCTCTTCGGACCCATTCGGCTCATCTTGGTCGTCATCGCACTGGAACTGATCTTGCTCTTTCGCCCGCGAGGGCTCCTCGGTGAAGAGAAGGTCACCTCCACTCTGGTTGATCGAGCTCCCAGCGCAAAATAGAAGACCTCCGGCTCGAACGGCCCGGAGGTCTTCGTCGGTCTTGTGAAAACCCTTACGCTTGATCGTTATGGAGGCGTGCAGGTTGGCGGGTTGCCTGCGGCACACGAGTATGGCACTGGATCATCAACAATCTTGCCTGCGACGATCTTCCATGTGCCGACGGGTCCTACCGGCTCGCCAGCGGCGTCGAGATCGACGGATCCGGACGCGCCCTCGTAGTTGACGTCTTTGCCCGCCTTGATGTCAGCCAATGCTTGACCAAGCTGGCCCACTGTGTAGACCGTTCCTTCTGGGTTGGCTACGCTGCGGATGTTATCACGGATCGCTGGGCCTTCGTACTTGCCTGCTTTCTCAATTGCCAGAGCGAGGAGAGCCAGTGCATCAAAGGAGTGTGGAGTGAAGACGAACGGGTCCTCGCTCAGCCGCTTTCGATACTCTGTGGCATAGGCGTCTCCACCGGCTCCTGGAGCCAACGCCGGAGCCGAACCCACCTTGCCCTCGAGGGGTCCTGTGCCAATGGAGCCAACCAAGCGGGTGATCAAGTCCTGGTTCTTGTTCCCGTCGACGAGCAGGTCAAAGTTCGTCACACCTGCCTGCACCATCTGTGTAATCAGCTGCTCGCCCTCGTCGAAGGTGATGAGGGAGATGGCATCGGGATTACCCGCGCTGGC
>MFGX01000110.1:4408-7582 GCA_001778455.1 Candidatus Fraserbacteria bacterium RBG_16_55_9
AGAAGTTGGTCGTGTCTGTTGCATAGAGCTCGAGCGCGCTCACCGTGCCACCCTGCTTCTCAAAGTTGGCCTTGAGCGAGTCAGCCAAACCGGCTCCATACGCATCGTTGCGAGCGATGATCGCGATCTTGCGATAGCCCTTGGTGCGGAACGCCAGGTCCGCGAGCACGATGCCCTGGAGTGCGTCCGAGGGTGCTGTACGGAAGAGGAAGTCGTTGTCTTGCAAATTGGTGAGGGCGGGAGACGTAGCCGATGGGGAGATCTGGATAACTTGATTGGGCACCGTCACGGAAGTGGCGATGGGAATGGTCACACCGCTGGCTGCCGCTCCGAAGAGCGCTTCCACACCGACGACGTTGACCAAGTCCGAGGCAGCAGTCACGCCCGTGGTCGGGTTCGTGCCGCTGTCACGCGTGACGAGCTCCACACGCTTACCGAGGACGCCGCCCGCGCCATTCACTTCATCTAGAGCGATCTGGGCTGCGACCAGGAAGCGCGGTCCGAAGCTCGCCAGAGCTCCGCTTAGCGGTATGACGGCTCCAATCAGAATCTGGCCCTGCCCCAGTGTGCCAAAGCGCCCCAAGGCCAATGTACCTGCAGCCAATCCCATACCCTTGAGGAGCGTTCGGCGAGAAACACGCTTGTTGCCTTCGAACAAAACCTTTGACATCTTTTACCCTCCTTTTTGGTTGCTTCGGCCTAGACTTGAAAAACAACTCCTACAGCGCACAGTTTTTTGCGTTCTTTGGTGATTCTGAGGGCATCCCACCCCCTTTATTCATGCCACAATACCGGCCAAGTCAAAAATTGTAGCATGATCTGTATCAGAAGTCAAGATGATGCCCATCACAACTCAAGATGCGGTCCGTCAATGGTTGCATCCCCTTTCACCCCACCGCTATAATCAGCGAACCCCCAGCAGGCGGAGGGAGCATTCATGTCGAGAGAGCTTCGTTACACCAAAGATCACGAATGGGTCAAAGCGGAAGGCAAAAAAGCACGCATGGGGATCACCGAGTACGCTCAGAAGGAACTGGGAGATGTCGTCTACGTAGAACTTCCCAAGGAGGGTCGAACTGTAGAGCAATCCCAAGCCTTCATCACTGTGGAAAGCGTCAAGGCAGCCTCCGATGTATACGCGCCTGTATCGGGCACTGTGATCGAAGTCAACTCGAACCTCCAAGACCAGCCAGAGCTGGTCAACCAGTCCCCGTATGAGAAGGGCTGGATGGCCGTCATCGAGATGAGCAAGCCGGAAGAACTCGATTCCCTCATGGGCGCTCCAGAGTACGAAAAGCACATCGGGGAACTGAAGCAATCGTAATCATCTCCAATCCATGATGAAGTCATGAGTGAATTCATCCCCCACACCCCCAAGGACCAGCGCGAGATGCTTCAGGCCATCGGCCTAACATCCATAGACGAACTCTTCGCAGACATCCCTCACGAGATTCTGGAGCGCTACAAGCCCCTAGGTGTAAAACCCTTAAGCGAGCTGGAGGCCAAACAACTCTTTACTCAAATGGCCTCTGAAAATATAGACCCAACACGCTACATCTCGTTTCTCGGCGGCGGAGTCTACGATCACCATATCCCCAGCGTGGTGAGTCATTTGATCCTGCGCTCTGAGTTCTTCACCAGCTACACGCCATACCAAGCGGAAGCCAGCCAGGGGACTCTCACATGGATGTTCGAGTTTCAGACGATGGTCTGCGAGCTCACGGGCATGGACGTAGCCAACGCCTCAATGTACGATGGCGGTTCGGCCATAGCGGAAGCCATGCTCATGGCCCACAACATCTCGGACAAAAAGAGATTTCTCGTGGCGAAGAGCGTTCATCCTCACTATCGCCAGATCATCGAGACGTACGCTTGGGCCGCTGGCTTGGAGCTAACGGAAGTCCCTTATGACGCGAATGGCCAGATCGATAGAGATTTTATCAAGAATCACGCTACAGATGATCTCGGCGGTCTGCTTATTCAGACGCCCAACTTCTTCGGCCTCATTGAAGATCTTTCTAGCTTGAAGAGTACGCTTGGAGATGCGCTGCTCTGCGTGAGCGTCCATCCGCTCTCGCTGGGGATTTTGCGTCCGCCGGGAGAGTTCGGCGCAGATATCGTAGTGAGCGAAGGACAAGTTCTGGGCAATGCTCCCAATTTTGGCGGACCGCTTCTCGGGCTCTTTGCCTGTAAGAACGCTCACCTACGCAAGATGCCCGGGCGGATCTCCGGACGCACCACAGACGCGAAGGGAAACGTGGGTTATATCATGACCCTGCAGGCCCGCGAGCAACACATTCGCCGGGCCAAGGCCACCTCCAACATCTGCACGAATCAAGCCCTGTGTGCACTGGGCGCAACGATCTACCTTGCATCACTGGGGAAGAGAGGATTTCGCAGACTCGCAGAGCTAAACGCGCAGAAGGCACACTATCTGGCGCGCAAACTGCAAGCCACGCGTGGCTTCTCATTGAAGTGGCCGAAGGCCCCGTTCTTCAATGAATTCTCGGTTCAGACTCCCGTCAAGCCATCGCAATTACTAGACAGACTGCGCGACGAAGGCTTCTTGGGTGGGCTTGATCTTGAGCCCTACGGCCACGAGCGAACTCTGCTCATTGCTGTCACTGAAAAACGGACTCGCCAAGAACTGGATCGCTTCGCCAAAGCACTTCAGGAGGTCGCGCGATGAAACCAGGCGATACGATCTTCGATCGCGGGGAGCCTGGTCGATATGCGCTCAGCCTTCCCGAGCCGGATGTGGAAACCCAACCTCTTCAAGACTTGATCCCGCAATCGCTCCTACGTCAGGACGTCCCTGAACTTCCAGAGGTCAGCCAGATTGAACTCATCCGACACTATACGGCACTTTCTCGCATGAATTACGGCGTGGACACGGGCGTCTACCCGCTGGGGTCGTGCACCATGAAATACAACCCGCGCATCAACGAAGAGACGGCGCGTATTTCTCAGTTCGCTCTGGCTCATCCCCTTCAGGGAGAGTCTCATTCTCAAGGGAATCTCAAGTTGATGTATGAGCTAGCTGAGTTGCTCAAGAGGATCGCGGGACTGGATGAGATCACGCTCCAACCCGCCGCCGGAGCCCACGGCGAGTTTTTGGGAATGCTCCTCATCAAGAGATATTTCGAGGAGCAAGGCAGACTACAGCAGCGCCAG
>MFGX01000110.1:7644-7928 GCA_001778455.1 Candidatus Fraserbacteria bacterium RBG_16_55_9
CGAGGTGATCGAGATTCCATCAGACTCTAAAGGCATGGTCGACCTTAAGGCCCTCAAACAGCATGTGGACGAGTCTGTGGCGGGGATCATGCTCACAGTCCCCAATACGCTGGGGATCTTCGAGGAAGATATCCAAGAGATCACTGAGCTCATCCATGAGGCGGGTGGGTTCTGCTATTTCGACGGGGCGAATCTAAACTCGATCATTGGGCGTGCGCGGCCAGGAGATTTTGGCGTTGACATTGTCCATTTCAACTTGCACAAGACGTTTTCTACTCCGCACG
>MFGX01000111.1:0-2271 GCA_001778455.1 Candidatus Fraserbacteria bacterium RBG_16_55_9
GAACCACAGGCTCCGAGCCCTCACAGTATGCCACAATGCCTACAAAGTATTCCCGGTCTCCCGGATGGGCTTCTCGCTGCGTCGAGACCGACGTGCTGCCGCGATCATCACGGGTGCGGATTCCCACCACGTTCACGGCGGTCACTCCCGTCTCGGAGTTCCCGCTGGCGTTGTTGACCGCGTTCGAAAGTATGCCGCCCGTGCCGCCGCCCCCACCTCCACCGCCGCCCCCGCCTCCGCCACCTGGGGCGCCCTCAACGATTACGCGGACGTTCGAAGTCATCTTCGCGTAACTCGGGCTGAAGTTGGAGCCGATCGGGTCCACGGGACTATTCGGCTGGTTGCTGGTAGTGCCCTCGAGGCGCAGTTGCATGGTCGCACCAGCCTGAGAGTTCGAAAGATCCGCGACGGCAATCAACCCCACGCCGCCGCCATCCGGGATAC
The DNA here is from genome assembly GCA_001778455.1 of Candidatus Fraserbacteria bacterium RBG_16_55_9. GTDB lineage: Bacteria > Bipolaricaulota > Bipolaricaulia > RBG-16-55-9 > RBG-16-55-9 > RBG-16-55-9. The sequence goes on from MFGX01000111.1 coordinate 445, forward strand.
CAGCCATTCCTCCAAAGATGGGACTGGTCCCGTAGCTGATGGCACAGCCCTCGGACGTGGCCAGGCAGCTGCCGGGCATGGGAGAGCTGAACTGCGTGTCCTTGCCGGGAGCGAATTTACCGTCCAGGTCGTTATCTTGCCAGAAGGTGACCGTCTTGACTCCGACAGCCACGGGATCACCGGATACCGGCCTCAGCGCAATCTTGGTCACGTACAGCGGGTGTGTGTCCGCCGAAAACGGGCAATTGGCCGTCGCTCCCGCGGTCGGGTCCGCTATGTAGAAGGCCAGAATGATCCAGGAACCCAATACGACTGTCGTATCCTCTCCTGGGTTGACCGTATAATCTTGCGTGAATCCCCCAGATCCGGGGTTGAGCGCCTGTTCCGCCGTGAGTATGGCGGCTTCGTTACACCCCGATGCACCTGCTTGAGCTTGAGCGTTAACGCCCCATGTGCTTACTGCCAGTACGACCAGAAAGACAGAAACAAAGAACTTCATGATGTCTCCTTTCTCCGTGTTTTCCGGAACTTCACTCTTCTTTTACTGCCTTGCGCCCTTCGTAAGGTTATGACTTAACTATCCTATTATACAAGGACCGGCCTCAACTAGCGAAGAACCGCGAATTTTTTGGCTTCCCTCGCCCGTATTTGACCGGCCACATCACGCATGGTCACCACGTAGAGGTAGACCCCATTGGCCCAGCTCCTCCCGAGATCTATGGCCAGGCGGTTTTGATGCACCAAGCCGCTATCCAGGCGCTCTTTGCCGGAAAGATCAAAGATCTGAACCTGAAAACTCTCAAGAGAGTCTCCCATCAGCCGAAAGAGAATGGTTCCCTGGGTGACCTGAGCTTTAATGGAGATGCGCGGCAGAACCTCCAGCCACTCTTTTCCCTCGATGGGCTGTCCATTGAGATCTCCCGTGAGTTGATAGCGACCGGGCTTGACTGTGCCGGAAGCGGATAGACGATAGATCACTTCCCGCATTTCTCCGGGGCCCAGGAGGGGCCAGCCCCACTGAACTTCGTTCGCGCCTTTGCTCTTCGTGGTATGAGCGTTGGCGTCTTCAAGAGACTCAAGAGAAAAACCCGGTGGAAGCCTCTCGCGGAGCGTAAGGCTTCCAAAGAGCATCGCAGACATACGAACTGAAATTCTCACGGTCAGGCTTCCCCCAGCGGCCAGGCTCGAAGCCGAGAGAGCGCGTATGGCCTGCGGGCGCGCCAAGAGCAATTGGAGCTTTCCGAACCCACTGGTGACATCCTGCCCCGGCGGGTAAAGATCCACGGCATCGCCTTCCAGTGCTCTTCGCAGTTCATCCACTCCCCAATTCGGATGCTGAGAGAGCAGCAAAGCTGCAGCCCCAGCGACGTAAGGAGCAGCAGCGGACGTGCCAAAAAAATCTCTGGCGCCATCGGGTCCGATCAGATCTGGCTTAATTCGACCATCGCTCGTGGGCCCGAGCGCGCTGAAGGGCTCGATGATCCCGTCTTCCCAGCGGTGAATATCCATAGCTCCTACAGCCAACACGCAGTCGCAATCCGCCGGCGCTACGACGCTCCCATGGGCTGTAGCGGGTGTGATATCATGCCCCAGACTAAAAATCTTGAGGCGCATCGACCGAGTCGCTCGCCTCGCCTTCACTTTCACTTGGTAGACTGCCGGCTCCTGCGCGAAATACTCCAAAGACTTGCGAGGCGGCCCACCTCTGGAATCTTCCGAGGTAGCAACGATCTCTCCCCGCCAGTTGAGCAGGTAAAGATCGTAGTCTTGATCTGTGTACGGCCAGCCATCCCAGACCAATACCAGCTCGATGAGCCCCCCAAACCC
>MFGX01000111.1:2343-2635 GCA_001778455.1 Candidatus Fraserbacteria bacterium RBG_16_55_9
GAGGCCCATCCAGTGCCTCATCGCATGATTCCCGGCCGCGTTTACCCACAAGATCCCCGCGCCCTCTGCCTGCTCGGCGGTCTCATCAATCCGTCCGCGCCCGTCCCCGAAATTCGAGTCGAACCAGCCGAGCGAGTGGCTGATGATCCGAGCCCTCCAACGGATCGCATCCCGAACGGCATTCTCCAAGTCCACCTCATCCTCAATCCTCATCAAGACCAGAGAAGCCTCCGGAGCCATCTCATGCACGATGCGCGCCACTTGGGTCCCGTGATCCGTCTCCCCCTCGAAC
>MFGX01000111.1:2665-2751 GCA_001778455.1 Candidatus Fraserbacteria bacterium RBG_16_55_9
ATCGCGCTGGGAGAGATCCATCCATTGCCGATCGCTTGATTGAGTCCAAGGAAGCCAGCGTCGATCACGGCGATTCGAATCCCTTG
>MFGX01000111.1:2770-5532 GCA_001778455.1 Candidatus Fraserbacteria bacterium RBG_16_55_9
TGGAAAAGAAGTGCTCCCGTGGGGAGCGACCCTGTGGCGTAGGGAACCCCGAGAGGCTGCATTATGTAGGGTCTACGGATGAAGGCAATCCCAGGCAGCTGAGCGATCTCTCTAAGATGCGGGAGGGGAAGCTGAGCCCGAATGAAATGCTCGCTCTCTGCTTCCACGACGCCGCCCAGGGTCTCCAGCACGCTCCGATCCAACCGACGGAGCGGGTGAGGCTCGATGACCACCCGCACGGATTGGGCACCCGAATCGAAGGCAATGCCGTGTTCTTGGGCCCAGACCTGAGCCTGCGCGCCATCGAGGCCAAGGAGCCCAGCTAAGGCTCCTTCCAACCGATCGACCGGGGAAGCCGGGAGATCACTCTCCCCAGCAGCGCCTGCCCAGAACAAGCAAGAGATGAAGATCCCAAGGCTCAAAACGAGCGTTCTCATACCCGCAGACTATACTCATCCCCTCTGTGAGCGTCAATCGAGGGAGCAGCGGCTGCCCTGGCGTTGGCCTGAGCAGATGTGTACAATCGCTGTTGTAATTGTGTGCAATCGCTGGTGTAATACGGCTAACAGTAACGCACGTCACTTTTGTCTATAATGGATCGTCTACAGGAGAGCCGATCATCTAGAGGAAGAGGGCGCAAGGAGGGCACCATGATGCGAGGGCCTGTTCTCGCGAGTGCGCGATATATGATGTTTTTGTTCTTGATAGTCATAGCCTTTGGCTGGGTAGCTCCGGTGAGCCTCGATACTCAGGCCGCATCTCAAAATAACCAATCCTTCCAAGTTAGCCCCAACCGCTTGGATTTCGGCAATGTTCCGGTGAACACCATCTCGCAACCCAAGAGTTTTACTATCACCAATGGCAACAAGAATAACCTCAGCGTAAGCGTGGAACTGAAGTCCAATTGCACGGGTCTTCGAACCTCTCCCACCAAGACCACGATCCCCGCCGGCGGGAGTGCCGCCATCCAGGTCACGCTGGAACGCATCCAGATCCCCGGATCGTTCCACTGCACGATCACCGTCCTCACGAATGATTTCTTCAGCAATCAGAAGAGCGGAAACAACAACTCGCCTTTCCCCACCGTGGAGATCGAGGCCAACATCACCAGCCCCAAGCTCGTCATCTCAAAATTCACGGTGCAAAGAACGGGGGGAATAAAGAGCAACAACAGCGGACAGAAGAAGCAGGATGTCCTGTTGACCCAGAACGGAAACACCCTCACCGCCGATTTCGGTGAGCTAGACATTTTTGAGAAGGTCACCCTTCAAATTGAGCTACGCAACGCCGGAAATGCCCCGATGGATCTACGTATCTCTGGATCGCTCAATCAAGATTTCACCTGTACGGGATTTACCAACAAGATCACGCTGGCCCCAAGCCAGACTACACAGATCCAATGCAACATCCTGTCGATTCGAGGTGGACAGCTCAAAGGCACGATCAACATCGATCAGATCAATGCCCCCACTTCGCTTACCCGCAGATTCGACATCCAAATCAAGGGCCTCGGCAATATGATCCTGGTCCAACCCAGCAACGCCTTCTTGACCTTCAACGTGCGGGTGTTCTCTCTGGGTGGCGCCTCCTCCATGGCGGACGACTCTTCCATCTTGACAAGCGCCCTTACAGGTTCGGCAAGCCAGAGCATCACGTTCACGAATCAGGGCCAAGGGGGCGACTTGGCCATCGCAAATGTGGAGCTAAAGATCGAGAATGTGGAGCACCAGGGAAGCAGCAAGAAGAGCGGAGGAAAGTCCAGTGTTTCAAGTAGCGCCACAAGCACCAAGGCGAAGCTCTTCCGGTTCGTGAACGGCACCGATCAGATGACATTCTCCCTCGACCCTCGCGGGAGCCAACGAGTAACGGTCCTCTACATACCCCAGGAACCCGGTCTGGATCAGGGAGTCATTCATGTGACCGTCTCTCAACAGTCTCCGTCGGGTTCCAGCAAGAAGAGCAGCAAAGGCAAGCAAGTGCAAGAATTTTTCATTAACTTGAGGGGCATTGCTACGCCCTCTACCCAGACCCAGAGCAACCAGAGTCCCCTGGCAATCTCCCGATCCGGCCTGGGACAGACCGGAGACGATTGGACCTTCTTCGCTCAAGGCCAAGGTCTAGAGGCCCTGCGTGCGGAAGTCTTTACTCTCGATGGTGAGAGGATCTACGACAGCGGCTTCGTCCCCCAAGAGACTCTCCACTGGCGACCGAGGACCCAGGGAAGCGATCCCTTGGCCAATGGGATCTACTTCTATCTTCTCACAGTCCGAGGACAAGACGGCAGGACGATATCTACGGAGATCCGCAAATTCGCGCTGCTGCGCTAGATGAAGATCCTCGTAACCGGGGGCGCCGGCTTCATCGGCTCACACGTCGTCGATGCGTATGTCAATGCCGGTCATGAGGTCGTCGTCATCGATGACCTCTCTACGGGCAGGGTAGAAAACGTCCATCCCAAAGCGCTCTTCTACAGAGTAGAAATCTCCGATCTAAGGCAATGCGAGGAACTCTTCGCTCGTGAGAGTCCTCAGGGGCTCAATCATCACGCAGCCCAATCTACCGTGCCCGGATCTGTGAGGGACCCGACTCTCGATGCCCGGGTCAACATCCTAGGAACCCTGAATCTACTCGACTGCTGTGTTCGCTATGGCGTAGAGAAAGTGATCTTCGCCTCCACCGGGGGAGCCCTCTACGGCGAACCTCAATCCATCCCAGTTCCCGAGGATCATCCCATACAACCGAAGAGCCCCTACGCCGTAAGC
>MFGX01000111.1:5546-7071 GCA_001778455.1 Candidatus Fraserbacteria bacterium RBG_16_55_9
ACAGTACCTACACTGCTACCACGATCTTCATGGACTCCCCTATGTGATCTTAAGGTATGCCAATGTGTATGGACCGCGGCAGGATCCCTATGGTGAAGCGGGCGTGGTCGCGATCTTCGCACAAGCGATGCTGAAGGGAGATCGACCGGCCATCTTTGGGGATGGTACACAGACCCGAGATTTCGTGTACGTGGAAGAGGTAGCACACGCTAATCTGCTGGCCCTAGAAACCGGCAATGTCACTGTGAACATCGCGACAGGCAAAGAGGTTTCTGTGAATGCCGTGTATGAGTGCCTGGCAAAGCTCACAGGGTACACCCAAGAGCCCAGATACGAGGCTCCTCGTGCCGGCGATGTCTATCGCATTGCCCTCGATCCCCGCCGAGCGAAGCGACATCTCTCTTGGGAAGCTCAAATAGACCTCGAGGAAGGGTTGCGCAGGACCGTCTCATCCTTTTCTTCCCCATACATCGCGAAGAAAGAGCCGTAAAATGAACCAGGGTTCAATCAGATAGCGCCGCCATAACCGCCGCGGTTCGCTCGCAAGCCGATAGAGCCATTCCAGCCCCAGTCGCCCCATCCAGCGTGGGGGAACCGGGACGGCACCCGCCACATAGTCCATGCAGGCACCGGCCGTCAGAATGGCATTGGCCTCTATCTGTTCAAAATGATCTACGATCCAGTGTTCCTGTCGGGGCATGCCCATACCCACCATCAAGATGTGAGGACGATAGTCTCTGATCGCCGCCAGTACGTGTTGATTCTCCAGACTGTCCGGTGCCGTGTTGAAATGACCGTGGTGTGTCGCCATCTGAAGACAGGGGTGCTCCGTCCGCAAGATCTTCGCTCCCTCCTCTGCCACGCCAGGTCGAGAGCCTAAGTAGAAGACCCGAAACCCCTGATGCGCTGCCTCTGCCACCAAAGGCCGGACCCAATCCACATAGGTCACCCGGTGCTCTCGGCGCAAGGGCAGATGTAAGAGCTTCCCCAAGAAGACGAGGGACATGCCATCCACATGCACGTGGTGAGCACGAGCGTAGAACGCCCCCATCTTAGGATCGTGATGATAGAGATAGATGCTGTGCAGGTTGTGATTGGCGATGATCCAACGCTTCCCCTCGGCAACAGCGTGGGCGATCAAGGCGTGGAGATCCTCCATCGTAAGCGCGTCCACCTGGGCGCCGAGCAATGCAATGCGCTTCATGATCTGCCCTCCAGCACTCTCTCAATGCCTGCGATCATGCCACGCACTCGCTCTTTCCAGCTATGCTCGGCCACCACGACTTGGCGTGCCCTCTGGCCCAGAGCGGGCAGCTTCTCCTGAGCTTGGTACGCGCGGATCAGCGCGTGCTTCAAGCTGCTCTTGTCCATAGGCTCGAAGAAGAACCCGGTCTCCCCCTCCCGGAGGGTCCGAACGGAGTCCTCAAAGGTCGCCGCCACTACCGGTTTTGCCATAGCCATGTACTCGTAGAGCTTAAGAGGCGAGTGGTACATCTTTCCCATCTGGAGCAGGGCTTGTCCCGAA
>MFGX01000111.1:7223-7660 GCA_001778455.1 Candidatus Fraserbacteria bacterium RBG_16_55_9
TCCTCTCGCAGGTCGCAGATGGCCTCCAAGAGAAGATCCAATCCTTGCCAGCGGATGAGACTACCCACAAACCCAAGGACGACTCCTCCGAAAAGCCGTACCGGCTGATGTTGGAGGGGATCAAAGAACTCGGTATCTACTCCATTGGGCACCACAAGGACCTTTTCGGGGGGCACTCCCGCCTGGTCGACCACGATCTCCTTGAGTGCCTCGCTGATGCAGATTAGCACATCGCAGCGCCGGTACGCCCAAAGCTCCAGAGAACGGGCGAGCCAACCCCACGCGATGCTCTTACGCTCCACTTTGGCCTCATAAAAGAAAGGACCATTCGTCTCGAGAATCCAGGGCACTCCGCGGCGCTGGGCGATTCTGCCCAGGGCTTGAAACACGGCAAAGCGCTCGTAGACCCAATCCGCGCGCCCCGCCAGCTCACGCCA
>MFGX01000111.1:7685-8564 GCA_001778455.1 Candidatus Fraserbacteria bacterium RBG_16_55_9
ATCCCCAGACGAACCCCATCGGCAGTAAATCTACGCAACCACCCGCGGCTCAGAGCCTGTTCAGACCCCTGGCCCACCCATGTACTGGGCACGCGGTCCCCCACAATGAAGGGATGAACCTCCCATTCCAAAGACTCAAACGCTCGGATGACGCTGAGCACATGAGCTCGGGGCCCGCTGGCCTCCGCATCCGGACGGGTAGAGACCCGAGGCGCTCCGGAAAGATATCCAAGGCGTCTCTTCATCCACAGGTTCCCTTCTCACTCAAGACTTTCTGGTAGTGCTCTTCCAATTTGGACGTCTGCTTCTCTAAGTCAAACAGGGCGCGCACTCGCTCTTGCCCGGCTACGCTGAAGCGGTGCCATAGCGCATTCTCTGTGAGAAGTGCTTGGATGTACCGAGCCAGCCCTTCCCAATCTCGCTCCGCAGCCAGGTAACCCGTCTCACCGTGCGCCACGGCTTCCGAGACTCCTCCGGTGGCAAAGCTCACCACCGGCAACCCCATCGCTTGGGCTTCCGCAAAGACGAGACCAAACCCTTCCGCATCACCGGAAGAGGCCGTGACACTGGGGACACTTAGAACCCTGGCCCGATTCATCCAAGATCGTACACGATCCACAGGCTGCACCCCAAGGAACTCATACCACCGAAGCGACCTCTGGGCCAGTTGTTCGAGATTCGAGCGCAGCGGTCCATCCCCGATCACCACCAACTCCGCATTGGGTATTGCCTCTTGTACCCGAGCCATCGCTCGTATGAGATACTCGCATCCCTTTTTCTCCACCAAGCGTCCTACGAAGAGCACCACCGGATTGCGCGATGCCGTTGAATCTGGTTTGAATCTCTCTACGTCCACCCCGATGTAGTGGACGACGATCT
>MFGX01000111.1:8651-8927 GCA_001778455.1 Candidatus Fraserbacteria bacterium RBG_16_55_9
CTCGACGACGCACATACATCCGATGCGCATAAAACGATCGAGATGCGTATTCGTCACTCACTGTCGCGTCGTAGCCGTGAAACGTGACAACCAGAGGGACCCTCAAGGAGCGAGCCAAAGGAAGAGCGAGAGCTCCATCCACGCCGAAGTGGGCATGGATCAATGCAGGCCGGAGCTTCCGAGCTGCTCGATAGAACTTGGGCGCCATCCCCCAGGCTTTGAACGCTCCTTCTGTGATCTTTCCCCAGAACCCTCCACGGCTCAGGACCAGGGTCC
>MFGX01000111.1:9005-12696 GCA_001778455.1 Candidatus Fraserbacteria bacterium RBG_16_55_9
GAGCCAGAATGAACGTTTCCGAGGCCGGGAGCAAGTGATCCCGATAGATGAGCACCACAGGATCTCTATGCATGTTGGCCTATCAGGGTGGCTCCTCGACTGCGCGGCAGGAAGGTCGAAAGAGCGATGGCCACGTAGAGCACCCAAAAGATGTCATTCGGCTCGAGGATGATGCTCTGGGGCAGGTTAAAGAGCAGTAAAAACGTCAGGTAGGACAACGGCCATAGACCTTCCGCTGTGCTCGTCAGGCGCACCCATCGCACCGCCCGCAGGCAGAGTGCCAGAAAGCCTAAGGCGAATGCCACGAGCCCCAACACCCCCAAGTTCAACCACAAATCCAAGAACCCATTGTGCGCATGGGGAGGCTCCCACGAAAACTGACGCCAGATGCTCGCAGATTCGCCATCCCATCCCAACCAGAACGCATGGTACCCATAGCCCAACCACAGATGCTGCCCGATCTTCTCGAACACAGCATTCCAGAGTGCCGTTCGCCCGATCAGCGTATCCGCCCACTGCTGCTCGGACAATACGTCTCCCGAGTCCATCAAGACCCATGTGCCCATAGCTCCACCCACAAGCACGCCCAGAAGAAGCAAGAGCAGAGTGAGGGTGTAGTGGCGCCTCAAGCGTAGGAAGAACGGAAGGAGGACCAGAAGAGTGAGCAGTACGACCAGCGCCGATCTTGAAGCCGAGAAGAGAAGAAGAACTGTGGATAGGGCAAATCCTCCCCAGGTGATCCACCGATACCTATGGGTGCCAAGAGCCAGAAAGAGAAAGAGGATCGCGCCGAGCGTCATCATGCGCCCTAGGCTGTTTTTGTGGAAGAAGATACCTCGCCAGGCCCCCTCATGAACCTGACCCATGACCCCATACGCCGGCAGCGCCAGAGCGAAGAACAGACTCAGAGCTGCAGCGATGAAGAGTGCCCAAGCCAGTAGCCGCATCTGCTCCTTCAAGGTGTAGCGCATCGCGAAGTAGACCGCGAACAAGGTGGTGGCCACCAGAGCCGCGCTCCGCCGCAAGGTCACCTCGGGGGCCAAAGACCAGAAGACCGAGATCAGGGCAATCAACATGAGGATCAGGAGCAATTTATCCCTCAACATAGCACGAATGAACTGCTGCCCCCGTAGCGCAATGAGGAAGAGCGTGACCCCATAGATCCCGTACCAGATGGCCTGTAACGCAGGGTCGCCCTGAACGGGATCCCAGGTTACACCACTGCGTAGTACGGGCAACAGAGCCTCAGAGAACAAGAAAAGTGCGAGGACGACAAAGACATTTTCTAAGAACCGTAGAGGCGTCCGTGTTGAAGAACCTCTCACTTCAGCCATGAAGATAAGTCTCGCTGGATGAGTTCTTGTAACTTCAAGATGTCCCCTCGGTAGACCTGGATAAGCTTCTTTCTCATCTCGGGCGCAAGCGGCGGCTTCACGAGGTTCCGGTTCTTCAGATCCGTGAGGCGAGCGATAAGGTGCCAGCGTAGCCCTCGAGGAAGGAGAGGCCTAAGAAACGCCTTGACCGGCCTAGCCCCTGTCAGTAAAGCGTCCACGACCCTGTGCGCAAGCTGGTTTTTCGGGATACCGGACACGTTGCGCATCACGGACAGATCCGGCATGAAGGCTTCATCCACACCCAGAAACTGAAAGATCTTTCTAGAGACGCCCAGAAGGTCGCGCTCGATATCCTCATAGAGAAAGACGAGAAGCTGCTCCGAATGGAAGAGGGCCATATACCGCGACAGCTGCTCGGCGTAGAATCCCATGCGGCGATAACACCAGAACGGCGCCCAACCCCGCTTCATCCGCTCCTCCTCTGCATTCAACGCCGCTTCAAAATCCTCGGCCTCACGCCCCTGCGCGACATGCTGGAGGAAGTTCGAATAGGCTCGATCCACCGGGTTCCGTAAAGATGCAATCAGCTTGACATGAGGGATATGCTGTTGGATGCGATGGGGTGCTTCCGGGCTATAGAGATACAGAGTCGATGCTTCCCCGATCGCCTTCTTGCCCCGAGCGCCACGGAAGAGAGCACGATACTCTTCAAGATCCCGCACGCCCTGGAGATCTCGAGGTCCACGGAAGGGTTCCTTGTTTCCCTCCAGGGCAAAGAACCACGGCTCCTTATCGGAACTCATATAGATCTCTGGGTGTTGTTTCAGTCCCTCATAGAGCATGGTGGTGCCGGAGCGCGGCGCACCGATGATGAGAAAATTCGGCATGGTCATAGAGAGCTATGTCAGCCAGGAGGACAGATCTTTCTGGATGAGCCCTTGGAGCTTTGTGATCTCCTCCCGGTAGACTTCGATCAGCTTCTTGCGCATCTCGGGCGCAAGCGGCAGTTTCACCAGGTCTCGATTCTTCAGCTCGGACATGAGCTGGCGCACCCTTACGGGCAGAAAGGGCTTAACGGCCTCCTTAAGAGGAAAGAGCCTGGTGTTCAATACACGTAGAACCCGACTTCTGGGGATGCCGGTCACGTTGTGCCTGACGGACACATCGGGAGCGAAGGCCTCATCGACCTCAAGGAAGCGGAAGATGTCCTTGAGGATCCCTAAGGGACCCGCACTGAGGTCCTCGAAGAGATAAATCTTGATCTGGCGTGGGTCAAAGCGGTCAAAATACCGCTTGAGCTGGGTGTAGTAAAACCCCATGCTGACATAGTGCCCCCATCCCCATTTGTTCTGGATACGATTGGGCTCCTCTTGAAGCGCCCGAGCAAAATCAAGCCTCTCACGTCCCACACGAACCGCCATCAAATAGCTAGAATAGGCTCTCTCCACCGGGTTGCGCAGGACAGCGATCAGCTTGGCGTGGGGAACGTGGTGCTGGATGCGCTCGGGGGCTCTTGGGCTGTAGAGATACGCAGGGCAGACCTCACCCAGAGCTTTTTCGGTGGTGACCCCCTGAAACTGAGCACGATAGGTCTCTACATCCGTGATGGAGAAGCGGCATTTGGCTTCCTGATCCCCCGGACCTCGAAAATCCAACTGTTGGCCGTCTAGCGCAAAGAAATTCGTCTCTTTAATGGGGGTCACATAGATCTGGGGGTGCTGCTTGAGGTATTGGTACAAGGAAGTGGTCCCGCATTTGGCTGCACCGATGACGAGGAAATTGGGCATGGTCATATGGCTCTCTCCTTCGCTTTAGAATTCCAGCCAGGAGGACAGATCTTTCTGGATGAGTCCTTGAAGCTTTGTGATATCCTCCCGGTAGACTTCGATCAATTTCTTACGCATCTCTGGTGACAGCGATGGCTTCACCAGAATCTGGTTTCGGATCGACTCGCGTAGTCCAGCTGGAAATAGTCTGCGGGCTAGACTCAGTCGATTCAATCTCATGATCATCGCGTACAGAACTGGGCTTCTGGGAATGCCGGATACGTTATACCGGATGGATGCATTGGGGACAAAGGCCTCATCCACTCCCAGGTAGCGGAAGATGCTCTGTAGGGCCGCGAGGGGGTCTGCATTCAAGTCCTCATAGAGATGGACCTGGATCTGACGTGAGTCAAACAGGTCGAAATAGCGCTTGAGTTGGGTGTAGTAAAATCCCCGCCTCAGGTAGTGTCCCCAGTGACAGTGATTTCGTATGCGCTCCTCTTCCCCACGAAGCGCTTGGGCAAAATCGGTCAGCCGCTCACGGCCGCTGCGGATGCAATGCAAGTAGTTCGAGTAGGCTCGTTCCGCCGG
>MFGX01000111.1:12774-12997 GCA_001778455.1 Candidatus Fraserbacteria bacterium RBG_16_55_9
CGAGGGGGAGGCCTCGCCGATGGCCTTTTCGCTCGAGACTCCCCGGAACAGCGCGCGGTATTCTTCTATGTCCGTGACGATGGTGTTCGCGCCGGATCCCTGAAACTCCCTTGTCTCTCCCTCGAATGTAAAAAAGTGGGGCTCCTTGACCGGGCTCATGAAGATCTCGGGATGCCCCTTGAGATACTCATATAGAGCGGAGGTCCCCGCCTTCTGCGCACCG
>MFGX01000111.1:13072-16984 GCA_001778455.1 Candidatus Fraserbacteria bacterium RBG_16_55_9
TGGGCGGACACCCAGATTCTTGACCACCAGAAAATAGAGCCAGATATTCCGAAGAGCCACCGTGCTGGCCGTAGCCAGCGCAGCGCCCATCATGCCCCATAGCGGAATGCCGATCGCATTGAGGACAATGTTGACCAGGACGCACCACGCGTGCGCAACGGCGCTCTGGTTCTGGTGGCCCGTCATGTTCAGGAGATACCCCACAGATCCTGCCCCGACACTGACGAGCTGTCCCAACACCAGGGTGATCATCACCCAGCGCCCCGCGATGAACTCCTGGCCGAAGAGCCCAAGAAGGGGCTGCGCGAACACAATGAGAAAAGAGGCACTGGCCAACGAAGGCCAGAAACTCATATGCGCTACGATCGAAGTCAGTCGTTGAAGGCCTTCACGGTTCTTTTGCGCATAGACGGAGGCAAACATGGGGGCGGCAATGGCGTTCGTCGCCATTAAGACAAAATTGACGAACATGGCGGTTCTCGCCGCGACGTTGTAAATGCCGACATCCTCCGGACCCATCAGAGCCCCAATCATCAGGATGTCTATCCGGTGCAAGGCAACCTGAAACCCAGCCACGATCAGCAATGGGAGAGCCACGCGCACCCACTCACGAGTTTCGTAGACCGGCACCGCCTGATGAACACGTCGAGGCAAGCTCTCATAGAATAGCCATCTCTGTACGATCAGGGTAATCAAGAACGTCACCATCGTCATGCCAATCACAGGCAGGCTGGTCAGCGAATACCCTGCGAAGAGCAGAGCCGCTGCACCCCCAATCATCAATAGACGCTGCAGTATCATCGGCGGGCCTAAGGATAAGGTCATCCGGTGCAGAGCTCGAGACATCTCGGACTGAAGATCGCTGAGCGCCAAGAGCGGTAGCATCCAGATCCCGAAGAGAAAGGGAGTAGAATATGGCGATCCCTGGAAGACTCCTAACCCCAGAATTGTGCCCAATGAGGACAACCCCAGACTGGCGAAGAGGGTGAGTTGCCCGCTGCGGCGGATTACACCGCGTAGACGTGCCCAGTCCCCCTTGGTCTTGTACTCTGGGATGAAGCGCAGGACAGCCGTAGGGAGCCCCAACCCAGCAGGAATAGTCAAGAACGTGGCCCAGGCGAAGACATACGCATAGGTGCCGTACTCAGCCACTCCCATCCACCGCGCAAGGAGCACCTGAACAACGTAGCCAAGCCCGAAGCCCAACACCCGTATCGCGAACGAAATCCCGGCTCCGCGGGCGATCGCAGAGAACATCTCCCCTTGCTTTTGGCTATGGATGAGTCGCCTCAGAGCTTGCGTAAGAGCTCGCATGGGGCGCCGGTCAAGTGCCCTCAGGGGCACCTGATTTCTCGAAAGTCCCTTTCCAAATCGATAGGTCTTCCCCCAGAAGTCTCTCTAGGGCAGCAATATCTGCCTCATATCTGGCGAACAACTTGGCCCGGATCGAGGCATCCATGCGCGGAAGCGGGACTTTAGATCCGACGAGCTCGAAAAGCTTTTTTGCTCCCTTGGTGATCTTCACGTTGTCCAGGACCTTGAGTAGCCACTTTAGGTTCTTGCTCTGGAGGAACTGCTCGGTGCGTCTCGCCGAGGTATAAAGAGAAGACATCCTCGGCGGATACGACGCGTTCATTTTTCGCTTCATGCGATGGCCGTCGAAGCCACGAGGGTCCACAGCCAAAAACTCGGCCGCTTGTTGGAGTGCTCTCTCTGGGTTTGACATCACACGCTCAAAGATCAGTATCAGGAAGTTCTCCCGAGGGAAATATGTGAGGTATCGCTCCAACTGCATGCTGTACAGGCCGCGGTCAAACACATCGGGCCTCCGATCCAGGTACTCTTGAAAGCCATGAGCATAGTTCCCTGCACGGAGTGCGCGCGTGTAGTGCGAGTACGCCCGATCCACTGGGTTCCTGAGAATCGCGATGAAGCGGCACCTGGGCAAGTGCTCATGGATGCGATGAGGGACTTGGGGGTCACAGATATATCGGGGTGTAATCTCCCCGATCCCCCGGAATGCACCCGCTTCTTCCGGTGAAGGGAAGAACTTCTCATACCAACCTAGGCCGCGTGTGTAGTTTCGATCAAAAAAGTGCACTTCCTTCTTGTCCGGAAGGTAGAGCTCTGGATGGGTGCGCAACTGGCCATACAGCCACGTTGTCCCCGAACGCATCGCACCGATCCCCAGAAATGTTGGTAGCGTCATAGGTTTTTGGGTTTCCCAGTGTCTACGAATTCGTGATGTACCCTTCTTTCTCTAGGTACCGCAGCACCCGATTTGCCGCTTCCTCCGCGCTCAACGTGGACGTATCCAAAACCACATCGGGATTCTCGGGCACTTCGTAGGGATCATCGATGCCCGTGAAATTCTTGATCAAGCCCGCTCTCGCTTTAGCATAGAGCCCCTTTCGATCCCTGGACTCGCACACCTCAAGAGGGGTCGCGGTGTACACCTCGATGAAGCCACCGTATTGGCTGATCATCTCACGGACTTCGCGCCGTGTGACTCGATAGGGTCCAATCGGAGCGCAGACGGCGACGCCGCGGTTCTTCGTGATCTCGCTGGCCACATACCCGATACGCTTCACGTTGAGGTCGCGGTCGTGCTTGGAGAACCCCAGCTCGCTGGAGAGATGCTTGCGCACGATGTCCCCATCCAAGAGCGTGGCCGGCCTTGTCCCGATCTCTATGAGCTTGGCCACGAGGATGTTGGCCACCGTGGATTTGCCCGACCCCGATAGACCGGTGAAGAAGACCGTAAACCCTTGCCTCGCCCTGGGAGGATAGGACCGGCGTAGCTCCTGGATCACCTCGGGATAAGAGAACCAATCGGGGATCTCCAGGCCCTCACGCAGACGACGGCGCAGCTCCGTGCCCGAGAGCGAAAGGACCCGGGCTTCTGAGGGGATCTCCGAGAGAGGTAGATACTGGGCGAGGTCCTCCACGTATACCATCTCCTCGAAGGGCATGATCTCGATCAAAAGCTCACGCTCGTACTGCTTGGCCAGCTCCTGCGCGGCATAGGGCAGGTAGAAGGAGTTGCCCTGGCTGTCCTTGCCCGGTCCCGCGTGATCTCTGCCCACGATGAAGTGAGTGCATCCGTAATTCTTGCGGATCAGGGCATGCCACAGAGCCTCCCTGGGCCCCGCCATGCGCATTGCCAACGGGAGAAGACTCAGCATGGTCGTCTGCTCCGGGTAATGCTTGAGGGCCGCTTGATAGCAGCGAACTCGGGCAAAGTAATCCACGTCGCCTGGGCTGGTACGCCCCACCACAGGATGAATGAGGAGGTTGGACTCTGCGGCCCCCCCAGCTTTCTTGGTCAGCTCCACGTGGGCTCGATGCATAGGGTTTCGCGTCTGGAACGCCACAATCCGGCTCCAGCCCAGCTTCTTAAACCGACCCCGCAGCTCCGCAGGCGTGTGCCTGAAATGCTGGAACGTGTGATGAGGGGGTAGCTCCATTCCCTCCAAGCAGCCGCCCACGTAGACCGGGTTCGTCTGGTGGAAGAGCTGGAAGACCCCCGGGTGCAACTCATCTGTGGTGCCATAGACGAGCTTCGCTTCTTCCTGCAACTGCGGGTTCCAAATGTCCTCCACGGTCAAGATGGCTAGAACCATGCCTTCCGGATGGCGTAGTGCAACGCGATCTCCGTTGGAGAGGGAAGAAGCGAACTCCGGGGTCACATCCAAGGTGATCGGAATGGGCCAGAGAGTGCCATCCCGAAGACGCATCTCCTTACATACGGAAGTGTAGTCAGACTTTCCCATGAAGCCCTCTAGCGGAGAGAAGGCCCCGTTGAGTAGAAGCCCTATATCCCACGCCTGGCGAGGCGTCAAGTCCCACGAAGCCAGCCGCACAGCCTCCTCTTGCCGCTCTTCCCCCTTTGCTTCCTGTACCATGAGTTCC
>MFGX01000112.1 GCA_001778455.1 Candidatus Fraserbacteria bacterium RBG_16_55_9
CAACAAGCCCAGAAGACCTTCGAACATGTGGCCCAACTGCTCAGCGCCCGTGATCCTTATACCTTCGAGCACTCTAACCAGGTCGCGGATCTCGCAGAACAGATGGCTCGTAAACTCAAACTGAATCAAGACCACATCGAACAGATCCGATCCGCCGCCATCATCCATGACATTGGCAAACTGGGTGTCCCTGATCGAATTCTCCAGAAACCCGGCTCCCTCACAGAAGACGAATGGGTCATTATGAAGAAACATCCTGAGATCGGCGCTGACCTTCTGAAGGATCTGGAAATCGACGCCTACATCATCGATGTCGTCCGCCATGAACACGAACGCTCGGACGGCAGCGGTTATCCTAAGGGTCTCCAAGGTAAAGAGATCCCCATCGGGGCACGGATCGTCGCTGTGGCGGACGTCTACAATGCCCTCCCCACCGATCGGCCATACCGACCGGCCTACTCCCAGGAAGAAGCTATAAGGATGATGCGAGAAATGCGCGGGGTAAAGCTCGATGCACAGGTTGTTGATGCACTCTTTTGCGTGCTGGAGGATCTCTCTGCCCAAGCGGCCTACGCTCCCATGAAAGTAGGTGTTCTCTAAAATGCTGCTCCTCTGGGCCTTACCACTTGGTATTGTGGTTGGCTATCTTCGCGGTGGACGCTTATCTCATATGGCAAGACTCGAACTGCGCAGTACATGGCTCATTCTGCTTGCTCTTGCCATCCAATTGCTCATCTTCCCGTTGGGTGCAGGCAAGCAACCTCTCATCCGCTTTGGGACGGAGTATTTCCATCTTGCGTCCTACGCGTTTTTGGTGGGGTTTGTGGTTCTCAATCGACGTGAGTGGGGAATTCTCGCCATGGGAATGGGCATGCTGCTCAACCTGCTCGTGATCACGGTCAATGGAGGGTATATGCCCACCCGACCTGATCTCCTGGAAGCGGCGGGCCGCGGGGAGGCCGCTGCCAAGCTTCGTGAGGTCGGCATCTATGCCAATAATACCCTTATGGAACCGACGACGCCTCTATGGTTCTTAGGGGATGTCTTCTACGCGCCAGAGTGGGTGCCCTTTGCGAACGTCTTCAGTGTGGGAGATCTCCTTCTCGCCTTGGGATTGATCTTCTTCCTGCAAGCGAAAATGCGCCCCTGAATATTATGCGGGTTGTTTATTGTGTTGAACTGCTAGAGCCCGCTGTACGTCCTTCTCGTCGGCAAGCCCCTCTTGAACGAGGATCTCTCCAATGCGCCGCTTGTTGCCCTCTTTCTTCTGGACCTCGAGAGCCTTCTCCACTCCCTTGGTGTCAACCTTCCTCATGTCAACGAGGATCTCTCCTAGCTTCTTCTGCCCCTCGAAGTACTGCTCCAGAATGGTGAGGATTACGGCGCTGCGGCTCTTTCGATCCCGATAGTCCTTCTCATCGATCTTATCGATGAGATACTGGTCCACCTTGGTGTAATAGATCGTCATCTGCACGGTGCATCTCCTCCTCTTGTTTCTAGTTGCTCACCGGCACGATTCTATAGGCTTCTCAAACAATATCACGCTTTACATGAAAAATCAAGGGAGAAACTCGTGTAAACTAGGGGCTGCGGTGATCGACGCAGACAAGCGCGCCCTATTCTGCAGACAAACTTCCTATGGGCAGGACCCTCTTTCGGCTTATAGTGCAATGATGCCACATGGGAGGGGAGTGAGCCAGATGCAACACACAAACATGCGCTTGATGGTTACACTCGTTGGATTGTTCACAGTCGTTCTCTTCAGCTCACCGGCAGTCGCTCAGGATGAGTTCTTCAATCCGCAACGGGGCATTGGGTTATCGATCTCGTTCCCCTTTGCCTTCTTACCCGCGGTGCCTCTTACCACATCTTCCACGTTCTTCTTGAACCTGGTTGCGCAAGGACAGCTCAATCAGCAGCTCGTTAATCAACTGGAACTGCGCTTCTTCTTCGATTCCTTAGGCTTCCAGACAGCCTTGACATCTCTACGCGAATCGATGCTCGTATTGTTCTCTTCCTCGCCAGCCGTCTTCTATCTCGGAAGCGGTATTGGAGCCTTCCCCATCCGAGTCCCGGCGGTTCCATCGGACGGGCTCTTGCTCTCCTTTCTCCTCAGAGCAGGATTCGAAGTGCAAGTCGCTTCTTTTGGCCTATTCTTGGACGTTTCTTACGAGACCATGCCGCAACCGTTCGCGGACATTGCCGGCGGGACCTTCTCACCGGCAACCATTTCCGCTCTCCTCCTCAGCTTCGGTGTACTCATTCACTTCTAGTGTCTCAACCTAGATCGACTCTAGCGTCCCTCCCCAGGCTTTTTCGTCGAACTCCAGACGAAAGCCCTATTTGCGACCACTTCCGTAGAAGGCCTATAATCTCCTCTACATTATGATCACAAGCATGACCGGATACGGAGAAGCATCCGGGCAGGGAAACGGCTGGATTGTGTCGGTCAAGATCAAGACGCTCAATCACCGATACCTCGACCCCCAGATCAAAGGCCTCGATGGCTACGAAGCCCTGGAACTCCAAGCACTCGATCTATTAAAAGGGGGCTTCCATCGTGGCCGCGTCGAAGTCACTGTCCAGTTTCAGCGAGAGGTCGATGACCTCCCTGCGCTGGACTTGACCACAGCCCGACAGCACTATAAGACACTGAAGAAACTGGCCGGGGAGCTTGAGTTGGACGATCAGATCACGTTGGATCATCTCATCCGCATGGGAGGGGCGATCAAGCCTCTTTCTCTTGACCCCACGGGGTTATGGCCGGTGTTGGAGCAGGCCCTCACGGAGGCTATGGCTGTCGTCCAGAGGATGCGCTGTCGGGAAGGAGACGCACTGGCTGCGGAGCTGACTCAGTTATGGGAAGCCATCACAGTTGAGCTCTCGACCGTAGAGGTCCGTGTGCCTGAACTGAAGCGGCTTTATAAGGAACGACTTGAGCAACGAATCAGTGAACTCGTTCAAAACATGAAGCTGGATTCGGATCGTATCGAACAAGAGGTGGCGCTCTGGGCGGAACGCTCGGACATCTCGGAAGAGATCGCTCGACTGAAGATCCATCTTGCGGCTGCTGAAAAGGCGATGGAAAGCGCTGAGGCTGCCGGTCGCACGCTCGATTTCCTCGCTCAGGAGATGTCCCGCGAGGTGAACACCATGGCCGCCAAGGTGAGAGATGGGGATATTGCCCAGCGGCTCATCGAGGCAAAGGGCATTATTGAGCGCGTGAGAGAACAGGTGAGGAACATTGAGTGAAGATCTTCCCGTGGTGATTGCCTAAGGCGTGCTAAAGAAAATCACGATCAGTGGTCCGCCCGGAAGTGGGAAGAGCACGACATCGTCTCTCTTGGCTCAGAAGCTAAAGGTGGGGCACATCTCCGCAGGCGAGATGTTCCGCCGCATCGCGAAAGAAGCGGAACTCTCTCTCGAGGAGCTGGGTCATCGAGCTGAGAGTGATTGGCACATCGATCGAGAGCTGGACGCTCGGATGCTCGAGCTTTTACGTAAGAGAAAGCAAGGTGTCTTTGACGGCAGGCTTACGGGGTATCTCGCTCACAAACACCAGATACGTTCGTTAAAGATCTATCTGGATGCACACTTCGATGTCCGCATCCAGCGGATCATGAACCGCGAGAAGAAAGACCGAGCGGCCGTGGAGCGGGATATCAGAAGTAGAGAGCGATCCGAGCGGAGCCGGTACATGAATATCTACGGCGTGGATCTGACCGATAGATCCTTCTTTGATCTCGTGATGAACTCCTCCAGGCTACTGCCTGAGGAAATCGTGGAACAGATCGTGAGGGCTTTGACAACATTTAACTGAGTTTGTGCTCCTCTCCTCGAAGTAGTCTCTGAAGATTCTCCCGATGCTGAAAGGCGCTCAGTGCAGCCAGCCCAGCCATCAGGCCAATGGCTTCGGGCGAAGTCGTCCCCCAGAGCATCAAGCAGAAAGGTGAAGCAAGAAGCGCAGCAACAGAAGCGATGGACACATAGCGAGTCGCCCAGGCTACTAGCCCCCAGAGGGCAAGAGTAATGAGCAGTGCGGGCCAGGAGATCGCAAGCAAAATTCCTAGAGAAGTGGCCACACCTTTGCCGCTCTTAAAATGTAGAAAGATGCTCCAATTGTGACCGGCAACGGAAAAAACAGATAGCCAAATGGGCAGCGACCAGATCATAGCCAGATAAGCAGAGAGTGCTCCTTTGGCCGCATCGAGGGCGAGTGCCAAGAGACCGTAAGGCAGACCGACGGAGCGGGCGACGTTTGTGGCTCCGACATTGCCACTGCCTACGCGCTGAAGAGGAACACCGCGGGCTTTCGCAATGAAGTAACTGAAAGGAACCGAGCCAAGTAGATAGCTAAACAACGAGTAGGCGAAGAGTGCGGGGAAGTCGGCCAAAGGCCTTAGACGAGTCCCTTCCCCTTCAGGTGCTCACGGAGAGTGAGCGCCTCGTGCCCAACCTCTTCTTCGGGTTGTTGTTGCTCCTGCGGTTGTTGTACCTTGGGCTCCTCGGGTTTGAGATGCACGTTTCTCAGCGAGAGTCTTACCTGACGCTTCTCCTCGTTGATGCCAATGATTCGAGCCTGCACTTGGTCGCCCGCGTGGAGCACATCCGCTGGCTTATTGATGCGCTCCTCCGAGATCTCCGAGACGTGGATGAGTCCCTCCACTTCGTCGGTGATGCGGCAGAAGGCGCCAAAGTCCTTGAGTTCCGTGATCGCGCCATCCACCAGGGTTCCGACGGGATAATCTTCCACGAAGCGATGCCAAGGGTCTTCCTTCAGCTCTCGCAGGGAGAGCCGGATCTTGCGCCGGGGGCTGTCGCACTTGATCACTTTTACCGTGACCTCGTCTCCCTCTTTGAGGACCTCATTCGGATGAGAGACCCGCTCCCAGCTCATCTCGGAGATGTGGAGCAGTGCTTCCACCCCTTCTTCCAGCTGGACAAAGGCTCCGAAGTCCAGAAGCTTGGTGACCTTGCCCGTGGCCACAGATCCTTCCGGATACTTCTTCTCAATGCTCTCCCACGGATCAGGCTGAGCTCTCCTCATGCTGAGGGAGATCCGGCGGTGAGGCTCGTCTACATCGAGGACAATGACCTCGACGGTATCTCCTTCTTTGACGACCTCGCGTGGGTTCTCAGGAAATCCCCACGAGAGTTCCGAGACGTGGACCAAGCCCTCGACGTCCTCCTCCAGCCGCACGAAGGCGCCGAAATCTGTGATGGCAACGACGGCACCCTCGATCTTCTTGCCTGCCGCATAGCGTGCGGCCAGGCCGGTCCAAGGATCGGGGCGCGTCTGCTTGATGGAGAGCGATATGCGCTGCTTCTGTTTATCGACATCTAAGATCTTGACCTTGACGCGATCGCCCACTTTGTACGTGTTGGGCGGAGCCGGTAGATCCTTCCAGCTGATCTCCGAGCGGTGCACCAGTCCCTCAAATCCGCCGACGTCCACAAAGAGCCCGAAATCCACAATGCTCTTGATCTGTCCTTCGATCATCTCGCCCGCTTTGACCTTGGAGAAGATCTCTTCCAACCGCTTTCTTTCCAAAGCGCGCAGATATTCCTTGTGGGAGACCACCAGGTTCTTCTCCCGACGGTTGAGTTCGAGGATCTTGAGCTGGATCTCCTGGCCTCGCAGTTTCTCGATGTCGGGCGGCAGATCTCCCCCCAAGTGCGATCCAGGGAGAAACGCTCGGATGCCCTTTAGGTTCACGTTATATCCGGCATCTCGAACGACGCTTTCGACCACCCCAAGAACGGGTTCACCGTTCTTGTAATGTCGCTCCAGTTCTCCGATCCACTTCTCGTAGATCGCCTGCTTCTCGGAGACGTAGATCGTCCCCTCTTCCTCATCAATATAGGTAATAATCACTTCGAGCTCTTCTCCGGACTCGATGCGGCCCTGCCGGAAGGGGGCGAGCTCCTGAGGTCTCAGTTGGGCTTCCGATTTGTACCCGATGTCGACGAGAATCACTTGCTCCGTCATCTGCACGACGCGTCCGTGCAGAACGTCCCCTCGACTGTAGAGTTGCACGTCCTTGGCCTCGAAGAATTCTCCCATCTTACTGTTCGCCATTTACGATTCACCCACTAGCGTTCGGATTCTGTGGCAGACTTCCCGAATGGCACGTTCCGGTGTCGAAGCCCCGGCAGAGATGCCCACACGCCGCACACCTTGAAACCATTCGGCCATAAGCTCTGAAGCTTCTTCTACATGATAGCAACTGGTGTACTCCGATGCAATCTCTACCAGGCGATTCGTGTTTGAGCTCTGGTGACCGCCGACGACGATGACGACGTCCACTTGTGGAGCCAGTTCGCGGATCGCGTCCTGGCGCTCAAACGTCGCGTAACAGATGGTGTTATACGCCCGCACTTCGAGCACTTTCTCCAGTACGGAGGAGATCAGCTCAGCGAACTTGGGATAGGGATGCGTGGTCTGCGAGATGAGTCCCACGCGATCGGAAGCTTTCAAGCTAAGTTGACCAATCTCTTCTATTCCGCTCACCACATCCGCACGTCCTCCTGCTCCCTCAACCTCTCCCAAGATGCCCTGGATCTCCGGGTGCTCACGATGGCCCATGATGACCAGGCGATATCCATCGGTCACAAGATCTCGTGCGAAGCGATGAGGAATGGTAACCAGGGGACACGTTCCATCGGCGATCTCGTACCCACGGGCTTTGATGGCCTCTTTCACTCGGGGTGCGACTCCATGGGCGCGAATCAGCACCCGACCCCATCCTCCGTGGTCGAGCTTGGGCAGCTCTGACGGGTCCTGAATGAACTTCATCCCCATCTTCTGAATGCGCTCCACCTCTTGCGGATTGTGGATCAACTCCCCCAGGCAGTAGACCGGGCCATTCTTCTCGGCCAAGAGCTCTTCGGCCATCTCCAGGATGCGTTCCACTCCGAAACAGAATCCAGCGCTCTTGGCCCGCAGGATCTCTATCACTGTTTATGCATCCTCCATGGCGGCGACTCGGAGTTGTTCTCGCATCAACAGGCCGACTTGATCGATTCGGTCCATGAGCCGAGATCCCAAGTGCTCGTAGCGCTCACGGCGCTCCTCTTCCCCCGTTAGATCCCTTTCCAGATCATTCAATTCGAAAGGCCGCCCGATCCGGGCTGTCATGTGAGGGAATCCAAAGGGATATCGAGGAGGGTATGGGCCTTCGGCTTCCAGCCGGACTGGAAGAAATTCCCGCTGGGTGTGCTCGGCAAACCGGATCGTCCCCACGCGGATCTGATCTGTGGGGTGGGTCGTCCCCTCGGGGAAGATCCCGACAATGCGATCGGCCTCAATAGCCGCAAGAATCTTACGGTAATCTTCGCGCCCAAAATGCTCTCGATTGATCAAGATGGCAAAACCCTTAGCGAAAGGATAGAAAAAGGGGTTCTTCAGAAGCGTATTGCGTCCCACGAAGTAGATGCGATTTCGACTCCCCAGGGCAGCAATCAAGATGGGGATATCCCAGTAACTTCGATGGCGTGATACTAGCAGAACCCCTCTCCCCTTGGGGATGTTCTCTCTCCCGACGACCTCAAGGCGAAAGAGGGTTTTGAGGACGAGCGTCAAGATCCATGTGCTGGCTCGATAGATTAGGTCCTTCCCCATCGTCGCGCTTTGCGCCTCCGGTCGACAACTATATGTCGGCCAGCTTACCAGACCCGTTCTAGCTCTGCAAAGCGCCTTCAGGGCATAGACGTCTTCCTCCCTAAGGCTTCTCTTACTACCTGAAGAGCTTGGGCGATGGATTCCTCGGGGGTCTTTCCTGCTGTCGTAAGCATCACAGCATCCGGAGCCGGAGAGAGGCGGCCAAACCCTTGGTCGCGTTGATCCCGATCCTCTAGCTCCTTTAGAATCTCTTCGAGAGAAGTTCTAGGGCGTTGATGGAGGCGGCGGCGGGCGCGCTCACGAATGGGCGCGTCGATATAGAGCTTGACATCTGCATGAGGCAGCACAACGGTGCCGATGTCGCGCCCCTCCATGACCACGTTGCTCTCCTTGGCAAGCTCACGTTGGAGGGCGATCAGCTTTACGCGCACTTCAGGGCGACGGGCGATCTTCGAAGCGAATTCATCCAGCTCCAACCGATAGAGCTTGTCTTCGTGGAGGACTTGACCGTCCACGATCAATCGACCCTGTTCGTCGACGTTAAGCTCGGTTTCCTCTAGCTGCGCGCCCTGCTGGAGTGCCCAAGCCACTGCGCGGTACATGGCACCCGTGTTGATAAATTTGCACCGAAAATAGCGAGCTAAGGCACGACCGATGGTCGTCTTGCCTGCACCCGCTGGACCGTCGATCGCGATGATCAAGAAAACCCCCTACGGGTTCAGAATCTCATACCCCATCGAGACAGACTTGCAAAGAAAGGTCTGACAGCGTAGCTCTGCCTCCGCAGATCGAGAGAATAAACGCGCTGATGGTTCATCTTCGAACAACGCATAGTACGTCGGTCCGCTGCCACTTAGGCCAAAGCCAACAGAAGCGCGCTCCAAATATGCACGATAGATTCGAAGTTCCGGGTGCATCCTCAGGGCAACTGCTTCTAGATCGTTGGGGTAGGGCGCTGTGAGAAGCTCGGCGCTAGGTTCAAGTTGATCAAGAGCAGCATACACGCCTTTCGTGCTTAGGGAGAATGGAGCTATGAGTAGCGTGATCGTAGATGGTGCAGGAGAGCCCGAAAGCGTAGTTAGAATCTCTCCGCGCCCATGGGCACGGCATCGGCCTCCCTCAAAGAAGAAGGGCACATCACTGCCGAGCTCTGCTCCGAGAGTTTTCAGCTTACTCTTGCTGAGCCCCAACTCGAAGAGCGTGTTCACTCCCCCAAGCGCAGCTGCTGCATCGCTGCTCCCTCCACCCAGACCGGCTCCCACCGGGATTCTCTTGATAAGGTGAATGTGAACGCCCAGCTCCATTTGCAGAGGATCTTGCAGCAGATGAACCGCTTGAAACACCAGATTCTGCTCCATCGGAATGCCCAGATCAGGCTCCATGGTCAGCATCACTTGCCCATCCGATCGACGCTCTAGAACCAACTCATCTGCCAGGTCAATGCTCTGGAAGATCGTGTCGATCTCGTGATAGCCATCCGGGCGTCTTCCAGTGACTCTCAAGCCTAGATTGATCTTGGCATACGCTCTAATGCGGAGGGATCTCATTTCGCTTCTCGTACACAACTTGGCCGGCCACGACCACAGCTCGCACGCGATCATGCCCAATGAAGTAGGGGATCTGCCGGTAGTTGGCCAGGTCCAGCACCACCAGATCCGCGCGTTTGTTCGGCTCCAAGCTGCCAATCTCTTCTGCTCGCCCCAATGCGGCTGCCGAGTTGAGCGTGGAGGCCGTCAGAGCTTCCTCCATCGTCATGCGCATCCTGAGCACGGCGAGGGTGAGGACGAAGGGCATGGAGTGAACCAGACACGTCCCAGGGTTAAAATCCGTGCCCAACGCTACGGGTAGTCCAAGATCGATCATCTCACGGGCAGGCGCGTATTCGACGTTCAGTGTGAACGCCGTGCCTGGCAACAAGACGGGTACGACTCCCGTTTCGAGCAGCTTCTTCATCCCATGAGGCGAGATATGGAGCAAGTGATCTGCCGAGACCGCCCCCAGCTCCGCAGCCAGCTCCGCTCCTCTGGAGTTGCTGAATTCATCCGCATGGATCTTGAGGCGTAAGCCCGCTCCCTGAGCAGCCCGCAGCACTTCCCGGCTCTCCGTCAGATCAAAAAAACCCTTCTCGCAGAAGATGTCACAAAACTCTGCCAATCGTCTGTTCTTCACTTGCGGGATCATTCGCCCGATGATCTCGCTCAAGTACTCTGCTTTGCTCACCCCA
>MFGX01000113.1:0-366 GCA_001778455.1 Candidatus Fraserbacteria bacterium RBG_16_55_9
CACCGACTTGTTGAGCGTCAGGCTCGGTGCATCGTCATTGTTGGTAATGGTACACGTTCTGCTCTCCCCTGCAGCGATGGTGCCACTGCAATCTGTGGAGAAGCTTGCTGTATATCCGGAAACGGGCGTTTCCGTCACAGTGTACGTACAAGTAGTCAATGTGACAGCCGTACCGGATGAGGAGCCTGAGAACGAAGCTGGTGATGGATTACATCCTGTGCCACTCACACTAATTGTGAAGTTGGACGGAACTGCCATGCCCCCGTTGTCGTTCGTTACGTTCTTGATCACCGTCAGGGTGGCCTGCTGCGCGGTATTGGTGAACGTGCAGGTGACGCTCTGCCCCAGCTGTAGGGCCACGGTTAC
>MFGX01000113.1:401-772 GCA_001778455.1 Candidatus Fraserbacteria bacterium RBG_16_55_9
TAGCCCGTCTTGGTCGTCTCCGTGATCGTGTATGACCCTGCGTTCAGATTGCTGAAGGTCGTCGAGCCTCCGCTGGCTGGCAGTGTAAAGCTCCCTATGGGACTCGTCCCAGTAAAGCTCCAAGCGCTGCCCGGCGCTGCACCTACCACGACCTTGTTCACCGTCAGTGTGGCCGTAGAGCCGAAGATGGCGTTGCATTCCTTCTGACCGTTTATACTCATGACTACTGATATTGTAGTAGGACTGTTAGCGCACTCCTGATTCTGCGCGTCCCAATAAAGGAAGACGAAGTTAGGGTTCGGATAGATGGTCAGCGTGACATCAGCCTGGTTATCGCTGAAGGCTTCATAGCAGTCAGTGTACGTGGTGAC
>MFGX01000113.1:802-3854 GCA_001778455.1 Candidatus Fraserbacteria bacterium RBG_16_55_9
ATTGAGCTGCTGTGATCCACTCCAACCGCTTGGAAGAGCGGTAACAATACCTGTCACAACTCCAGGAAGCGAGGTAGGCACGAGGCCCACTGTCAAGTCATGAGTCGCGGGCGCAAACGCGGTACTCATGTTCCAAACAACGATCCCTAGCGCGAACAGCACAACAAGCCTGAGCGTCTTACTTGTCGACATTTGCAACCTCCTTATTTGATGTTGCTACCTCTTCTGTGGTTTAAGAATCCTGACGCTGCCCGTAGTGTTTGCCTCATTCCCCAACAGGTTGGAAACCCAATGGTGATGGAGATCTCTAGACGGGATCGGGTTGGATGCAGTAGACTGGGGGTGCAATAGAGGGGTGCAGAAGACACGTACCATTTGAGTTCCCGCGCCAACGGGCTTTATGGTCACGACTTTCTTGCACCCCTCTGTGTTGCTCTTACATCTCCCTCATTCCATAGGATTGCCCAACTGCACCAAGATTAACACCCAACTGTGGAGATATTGTGAAGAAACTATGCCGAATACTCGTAATTCTTGTTACAGTTCTTGCCCGTTCTTAGCCAGGGGTAAGCTGACTGTGAAAGTGGCTCCTTGCCCCAGTTGGCTTTCTGCGCAAATGCGCCCTCCATGGGCTTCGATCAGACCCTTGGCAATAGCCAGGCCCAACCCTGTGCCATTGTGGATCAAGCTTGAGGACTCTGCACGGTAGAAGCGCTCAAACACGTAAGGCAGATCTTGAGGTGGGATGCCGCAGCCGCTATCGGAGACCCGGATCTGGGTCTCACCGTTACAACGAACGACGTCGATGGCAATACGCCCTCCATTCGGCGTGTGGTGCTGTGCATTGGCGAGTAGATTCAAGAGAACTTGTTCGAGGCGCTCCACATCGACCGCCACGGGAGGCAGGTCTAGAGGCACGCGCACCGTGAGCCTCAGTCCCTGATTTTCAAAAGATGGTTTCACATGGGTGGCAATCCCCTGAATCAGCTCAGCCAGATTGGCCTCCTGGAGATGCAGAGGCAGACCTCCTCCTTCCATCAGATGCAGTTCCATGAGATCGTCTATCAGCCGCGACAAGAGAAGGGTGTGTTTGTAAACGGCACACAGCGTCTCGTTGCTGGCGGGCAGTGTTCCGCTGGTCAACGCTTCCAAATTGGTGCGAATTACGGTAAGGGGAGTGCGCAGTTCGTGGGCGATATCCGCAATCATATTCGACCGCAACTGCTGCACGACCTGCAACTTGGCGACCATCTCATTGAAGGTATGGGCCAGCTGGCCGATCTCGTCTTGGCTCCAGACGGGAATGCGATGATCCAATGCCCCTCCGGCGATCTTGTCCGCTGCTTGAGAAAATCGGCGCACAAACACGGCTAACTGTCCATACAGAAGAAGAATCAGCAGTATACCAAGAACAGCCCCAATGGCCCCAATTATCCAGATCGACCCGTTGAGGGATGCCAGGAAGCGTTCTTCGGCGGGACTGAAATTATCTGCTACAGGCCCAACCAAGAAACTGCCCACCTTCTTGTCATCCACCTCGATGGGTAACCCTTCTTGCAGCTGCTCTTCCGCGAGCACCCTTCCCAGGATGGCCTGATCGGCACTCACGATCACCTTACCGCCCTCATCTGCCACAATGAAGCTACCCTCACCGATGCGTTGCTGAAGCACTGCATTGAGTCCTTGAGAATCGAAAAAGACCTGAACCCCTTCCCAATCTCCCCGCATCTGGTAATAGTTGATCAAGATTCCTACGACGCCTTGAGCCAACGCTCGGCCCCGCTCGATCTGAAATCGCTGGAATTGGCTGGTGAGCGCTTGATTCGTGAGAAAATGGATGACCACAAGGACCGCGATGAGCGGCACGGTGGCAGCCCCCATCAATCGAAAGTAGAAAGGGACTCGGCTCAGTTTACTTGCCCACGAACTTATAGCCCATGCCATAGATGGAAATGATGCGCTGTGGTTCTTCAGGATCGGGTTCGATCTTGCGCCGCAGGTTCTTGATATGGGAATCGATAGTTCGAAGGTCGCTATCCCTCTCGTAGCTGCCGATTGCTGCCAGGAGGCGGCAGCGACTAAAGACCCGCTCCGGATGCTGTGCCAGCAAAGCCAACAACTCGAACTCCGCCGGAGTCAGATGTACGGCCTTGTCTTGCATCTGGACTTCGTGGTTTTCCAAATCAATCGTCAAGTCCCGGATCTGTAGCTTTGGACAGGGTGCCATGCCTTGCGCACGGCGCAACACACACTGAATGCGCGCCAGGAGCTCCTGCAAGCTAAAGGGTTTCGTCACATAGTCATCGGCCCACCGTAAACCTCTAACCTTGTCGGATTCTGTAACCCTCGCCGTGACCATAATAATCGGAGTGTCTGAGTTCTGTCGGATCTGCTGTGCGACCTCCAGGCCATCCAGACGAGGTAACCTCAGATCGAGTAAGATCAGAGCGGGATTGTGCACCCGATACGCATCAAGGGCAGCCTTCCCATCAAAGGCCGTAGCCACTTCAAAACCGGCACGCAACAACGATGCCTGAAGCACCTTGGCGATCTCCGGTTCGTCTTCGACGACTAGGATTCCTTTACCGGGAAGCATGAATGATCACCCCTCCTTGCTGAATCCGTACGTGAGATGCCTTCAGAAGAAATGGGGAGGGGAGCATCGTATTAACAGACTAGAACGCGCGTTGATCATGACCGAAGTTGCCAACCTCCCTTTTAGCGATGTTGGGTCGCAGAGTTTTTGGATTCTCTGGCAACTCGGCTATCTCCGGTAGGGAGATCCGCAGTTTTGCGTCCCTGCCTTACGGCAGGTTTGCCCTTTTCAGAGTCCTCTCTGCCTGCCCTTGCCCTCAAACCCATTTTAGCCCTGTGACCTCCACTTTGTCAAGCCCTTTTCCCAAGATCGATCCTGCCTTCAACTGGGCTTTTCCGGCTCCAGTTTACACGGCAAGCGTTAAAAAAACGTTAAATGCAGGAAACGATGAACGGAGAAGGTAAAGAATAGAGATCAGCGAATGCAACAGCTATCCGGCTACGTCGTCAGGGAGGC
>MFGX01000113.1:3902-4313 GCA_001778455.1 Candidatus Fraserbacteria bacterium RBG_16_55_9
CTTCGGGGCTTGTCCCCGTGTCATCCACGACCACGTCTGCTGCAACACTGACCACTCCTGCAGCGGCACGCAACCCCAGCCTAAGGTTGGCAAAACTGAAGGTATGACTTACGGGGTTAGCGTCAAAGTTCGTAAGGGCAAAGAAGGTTAGCCCAGAACGCTGGACCGTGAGCCGCACACTAAAGGAAGTGATTCCCGGGCTGCCGCTTGCGATGAACTGTAGACTAGCTGGGTTACTCTCCGGGTTGACTGTGAAGTTTGCTATGAAGACGAGGTTGATAACGGTAAAGGTGGCTGGATCGAAAACGAGGCTAATCAGGTACGGACCTCCTGAGCTCACTACCGTGATGTTGCTCAAGGATGTATTGTCAGGCCCGAGTGGCAGGTTTTCAAAAGTGGTCGTGACCCGGA
>MFGX01000113.1:4390-7350 GCA_001778455.1 Candidatus Fraserbacteria bacterium RBG_16_55_9
CGAACGCGTTCATGGTCAGGTCAGTCGCAAGGGGAATGCCTGTGATCGCGAGCTTCTCAAAGTCAAAGAGGACCGGTGGCTTCACGGCCGTTTCATTGCCTACACAATCTGGGTTGACGATGAAGGGGAAGCCGTGTTTCTTGATCTGATCGACGCCGCTTTCTATACAGAGGCCCGTTTGCGCTGTCACCGAGATCCCGCTGGGTGTCTGTCCTGAGATCGTTATGAGGTCACCAAAGCCAAAAGACTGTGACTGCTGGGTATATATTCCGCCGCTGGGTTTCAAAGCGCTGGGAATGGGGAAGTTGATGTCCTCAAAGATGGCCAAATTGCTAAAGATGAGCCCACCCAGGTTTACGCTAGCGTTCACTCTCTTCTTCACGAAGAGAGTCAGGCAGACGCCTGAGCCGGGTGCGTCCTCATAACATGTAGGGAAAGAGCCCTGTTCAACTGGATCCTCGTCTATCTGTCCATCCTCATCGTCATCTGTGCTAACCCCTTCATCAATCTGACCATCCTGGTCGTCGTCAAAGCCGCACAATCCCGGGCATCCATCATTATTATCATCGCCAAAAGGATCCTCGTTGAACTTTCCATCCCCATCGTTATCTACTACGATGGGGACAATACCATACGGTTGAGCAAAGACGAAGAGATCGGTGATATCCACTGCGCCAAGGCTCGTCTGGAAACTCACCAAAATATCCTCAAATCCGGTGACCCCGGCGTGGCTGTGAAGCCCTATGGTGAGCCCGCTGATGGTAACGTTAATGTTGATGTTCGTCTCGAAGTCAATCTTGAAGAACGTCTTCTCACACGGTTGGTCGGGGAATCCAACAATGCCGTGAAGCCTTTCCAGGTCTTGACACTGAATGGGACTAAAAGAGAAGGCTAGGCCGAAGCTACCGGTAACATCAGCTTTCCCTTGCGAAGGCCAAATTATGACAACGGCCAATGCGACTAGGATAAAACCAATAACTCTTAGAGTATTGGTCATTTTGCTTGCCTGCCGATGCACACCCTACCGTGTACCCACCTTGATTCGCCTGTATGCCTCTCGCAGGCTCCTCCCCCTTTTTAGGGCACACCTTTTTTGTGCCCGAGCTGTGCGAAGTAACTATAACATGGAAGACGAGTATTGTCAAGAGCAATGCAAAGCTAAAGTTAATTAACTAACCACCTAGTTGATTGGACAATTATCTAACTAAAAGGGGACCGTTGTCCTTCCCTGGAGCCCCGTGCGCCTTGTACTAGTTTCACTATGCGCGTGATTGCCATTGCCAACCAGAAGGGAGGGACGGGCAAGACGACCACAGCGGTCAACTTGTCTGCAGGGCTTGCCCTTCGTAAACAGAAAGTCCTCCTTCTCGACGCAGATCCCCAAGCCCACAGCTCCAAACACTTGGGAGTCGAGAACCCCGAAGTCACTCTGGAGCACGTCATGTCCGGGAAAGTTCCCGCTGTAAAAGCAACGTACGAGACGGAACTGGAAAACCTCTTTGTCATCCCCAGCTCACTGGAGCTCGGCAACTACGAAGCGCGCCTGGTGACGGAAGTGGGGCGTGAGACTCTCCTTCGAAACGCCATCAAGCCTCTGCACAAACATGTAGACTTTATCTTGATCGACTGCCCTCCGAGCCTGGATGTGATGACCATCAATGCACTCTCCGCCGCAAATGAGGTCTTTATCGTATCCCAGAGCGAATACTTATCACTCGATGGGGTCCGACAGCTGAGCGACACCGTGGAGATCGTCCAGGGGAGGATCAACCCTACACTCAAGATCAGTGGGATCATCCTCACCATGCACAATGACCGCATCGTCTTGAGCCGAGAGGTCTTTGGGCTACTGGAGAAGTCTTTTCCGGGCAAGGTGTTTAGAACGAAAATTCGCCGCAACATTCGGCTGGCGGAAGCTCCCAGTCGAGGACAGCCGATTCAGCGATATGCTCCCAATTCCCGAGGAGCGCGGGACTACAATGCGCTGGCCAAGGAGGTACTCAGTCAATGGTCACGAAACGGAAGAGCATCGTAGAGGAGAATCCTCTAGAGAAGGAGATCCACCGAACTCACGAGCTGCCGGGAGACCAGCTAACCCACAATGGCTCGAGGACATCTGCCGAGCCTAAGAAGCTCTTTGCCTATAAATTACCTGTCTCCTTGGGGATGAAGTTCAAACTGTATTGCCACGCTCGGGGGCAGACGGCAGAAGAGACTCTTCAAGAGCTGCTGACGGGGTTCCTCAAGGGCAAGACGATTGACCCCTTCACGGGTTAGTGGGTAAGCCATGGAGCGTGAAATGACGGAGAAGCCAAAGTGGACAGGCTGGCACACGCTCAGCCTGTTTCTCATCTTTGCTGTTATCGTGCTGCTCGGGTTGCTCGTTCAGAGCAGGATCTGGACTTGGTTGGGCGCTCTGATATTGCTCATCGTCTTTGCTGCCGTCGCCGGTCACGGCATCACCGGATTATGGCGCGGCCTGCTCATCGATGAGCGCAACAAGATGAGCCTCTCAAGACTCCAGATGACCCTTTGGGCCATCGTCGTCCTCTCCGGGTTCTCTACGGCGACGTTTTCGAACCTGGTGACAGGTCATGCCAATCCGCTCTCCATTGCCATTCCCAGCGAGCTCTGGCTCCTGATGGGCATCAGCACGACCTCCCTCGTTGGGTCACCGCTCATCTTGAGGACCAAAATGGGAAAGAACCCGAATGAGAAAGAAAAGAAGCGTACTTTCTCCATCAAAGAAACACAAGGCACGGATGCCTCTCAACTCGACAACGTGGGTTTAATCCTCGTGAACAAAGGCCCCGAAGATGCTGAGGTATCTGATCTGTTCGTTGGTGAAGAGACAGGCAACGGGGCTCATCTAGACCTAGGCAAGATACAAATGTTTTACTTCACGCTGATCCTGGTGCTCGCGTACGCGGTGACCCTTGGGACGACATTGGCCAGCGGCG
>MFGX01000114.1:0-535 GCA_001778455.1 Candidatus Fraserbacteria bacterium RBG_16_55_9
GAGCCTTGTGTCACGGCAGCCAAATGACGTGTTGCTACGCGCTTAAAACTAGGCTCTGCGTTAGATTTGGGCATGTCTACGTAGGAACCTCGACGTAGACACCAATCTATAGACCGAAACGCGGCTGCCTAGAACATGTCTTCGTAGGGTAGATCCGCGTACTTGAGGACGTCGAAGCCAAACTCGGCTTCCCGCTCTTGCAGAGTCATGCCCCGCGCACGCTCTATGGTGGCCTGCCAGAGGGCTTCGTAGGTGCCAGGGTCTGCCTTGTTGTCGGCTTCCAGGAAGGCCGCTCCACGCTTCCCCCCATCTCGCTTCGCAGCGAGCTTCTCTAGAGTGCCTGGAGCATGTGTTTCTCGGGGATCGAGCATGTCGTGGTCCCCATCGGCGAAGAACCAGCCTTGATCGTGAGAACTACGGCTCGTTCCGGTAAATCTAGGCTTCCCGGCGACTTCCCAACAAGCCCGATGGTACAGGCAAGGCTCACCGTCACCCCCAGACTCAGAGTAGTCCCACTGGCCGGCACGACCGTAGC
>MFGX01000114.1:583-1225 GCA_001778455.1 Candidatus Fraserbacteria bacterium RBG_16_55_9
TCCAATCGTTGATGCCCTTGTCCGTAGCGCTATGACTGAGCGCCGGGTGACCACATGCCTTGCAATCCCAGGAAAAGAGTCCCATTTGGCTTCCTCCACCCTAGTAACGGGGAGGGGGGTGGCTTTTACACGATTGGCCGTCGAATCTCGCGGGCTGTGACGATTGTGTCGATTGCAAAGAGCCGGACCGGACCCCCACCTGTTTCTCGGACTTCCACTTGAACCACCCCGGCCTTGAACTTCATAGCCTCTGGGTAGTCGCAAACGACGAACGCCTCAGCCGCTGACTTTGGACCTCGGGCGGAGATCTTCATCTCGTTCACAAGCCACGGCTTGTGCGAGGGCGCGGACCGTTAGCCATTGAGGGACACCTTCACGAGCGCATAGCTCGGGTGGGAATCCTCTAGGTCAAAGTAGTTCTCTCCGAAAATCGAAGGAACCTCATCCCACTCCACAAGGCAGTACCCGCGAAGGCTCTTGTCCACTTCGATGACGGTCCCGCGAAGATCGCAAAGTTCCTGAGTCTTCGCAGGGTCGTCGTTCCAGCAACGCGGATTGAGACATCGAACCCGCTCACCTATCGCAAAACCTGTCATGGATTTACCTCAGTCTGTGCGTTCTCAGCACGAGCTTCATCTACCT
>MFGX01000114.1:1254-2116 GCA_001778455.1 Candidatus Fraserbacteria bacterium RBG_16_55_9
TTCGCTTCCAAGCGGTGACAAACTCGGTTTCAGCTTGGGTGAGTACCTCGATGCCCTGATCGGCAAGGAGGTCAGTCAGGTAGTCATTGAGAGCCGGAGTAACACGTGCAACTTCACTGATGACAGCTACTTTTCGCTTAGTCATGACGGCAACATCCATTTCTGTCGATCTGCGTCCCACACGCACTTTTCAAAGAGTCTGTTGAGATTCTCCTTCGCTCCAGGCGTTCCCTCTGGAACAGGAATCCAGGGAGGGCCCCAGATGCACCAGAAGCCATATTCTCGACACTCTGAAGTCCCTGGAAATTCCCCTGTCCATGGCATCCGTCGGGAACCCCACTCAGCGTCCCACTTCGCTTCCATCTCTTCGGTGGGACCCCCTACGTAGACGTCTGGATGCGTTACATCCATCGTGAGGTAATCGATTCCGTTGACCTCGTAGATACACTCACAACAGATTGCCTGACCACCGCACCGGGCACAACGCTCCACATCACATCCCCTATGATGATGCTCCCCAGGCTTTACACCGCAGTCTCCGCAGTTCCTCAGATCGCTCATGGTTTCCTTACGCGACCAGTGCTTCGATTGCCACGACACCAGGCTTAACCGAGCCGCCTTCAAGGGCGTGGAAAGAAGTCGCACCGCACTTGAGGCTGACAGCCTCACCCGGCAGGAGACGAAACGTGCAGTAGCGGCACGCCGGAAGGTCAAGATGGTTTTCCAGGAAGGACTTGGCGACAGCAACCGCACCACTCTTGCTGGGGAGCTTGTTTCCGTTGACGCTCTTCTCAACGCACTTGGAGGCGATTACTACGCCAGCGAGATAGACGGTGCCGGGGACAGGAGCCTTCGGGTCGGC
>MFGX01000114.1:2337-3775 GCA_001778455.1 Candidatus Fraserbacteria bacterium RBG_16_55_9
TGCATTGCCGCCATGAGGGTGTCCAGCGACCGCTGGACCATGTTCGTGTAGCTGAACCCGGTCAGGAGCGTGTACTCCATGACGTGGTCTCCACGACGCATCTTCAGCGCGCCCGCGCCCTGGACCTCACCCGCTAGGCGGGTGGCGAAACCTACGAAACGGGGCGAACCCTTGGCCTCTTCGACCATGTCCGCCATGTGAACCGCAACCCGAACCGACTTTGCGTTGGTGGTCATTGTCCCTCACCCCTGTAACGGCAAGGGCGGGCCACTTTTCACGATCCCGCAAAATAATCTGTAACTGTCGAATACCACTAAAGTATTCACCCCTAGCAGATATTTCACATTTGGAAATCCATGTGAATCATGAAGGTAACCTCTTTCCATCCGTTACGAGAGTAAGACAGAGATGACAGCCCCCACGAGGGAACAACGCAAGATTGCCCGAGGGGTACTCCAGGAGGCTATCGCGGAGAACTTTGGGCGTCTGGGTGTTTCTGGAATTCAGATTGGTTCTAAGGTCATCCAAGCGAAGGCACCGCCCACTCTAGCTGAGTGCATCGGAGCCGGAGATACAATCCGGGTCGGTGACGTGGTAATCGACCTAAATCGACCTCATGATGACTATCCTCATCGCATCGAAGCAATCTTTTCCTCAGAGGAACCGGGCCTACTAGGGCCGAGCATTCTGAGCCGAGAGATCGACACCAGTGATCCAAAGGTCTCCCGGAAAGGGCCAACCTCGTATCTCGCGTGGGGTAGTGGGTGGCGTTGCAACTTCAAGGTCCTCACCCAAGTAGATGTGACCACTTGGTGGCTGGAGGCCAAGAAAGATCGTGCTGATGGATGGCACAAACTCCCGGAGATGACAGGTCGAGTCCTCATTGACACAGGCATCCCAATTGAGATTGAGCGTGCTTCAGCCTCTCCATACCACAGCATCAAGTACGTTGTGGCCGTTGCAGAACAGATGCTTGGATTTGACATCACGCCTTGCCGCATCTACACGAACCCATCAAAACTCAATATGAAAGTCAAGAAGGCCGTGCGACGAAACCCGCCCAAAATCTAGTTCAACCGAATCATGTAAAAGCCTTGTTCATACTCGTTACCAGGACGAAGAGAACAAGTCGCTACTCGCCAGAAAGCACCAGGTGGTGGCCTTCTAAGGTTAGGCGAGCGGGAAACCGGAGGTTCGATTCCTCGACGCGGCACCAGGAGATTGTAAAGTGGAGATCCGTGAATACGACGATGTCTGGGAACCTATCGACGCCGTGGTGGTTAGGGAAGACGATCCTCGCGAAATCACCATTCAACTCAGGGCTTCGTTCCACGGAATCAATGCAGACTACGACTCCGGAAGTAGACTGACCCTGAATCGTTGCGACCTTCGAGGCTGGGAAAAACACGGAAGATAATGATGTCAGACAAGAACAAAC
>MFGX01000114.1:3792-6774 GCA_001778455.1 Candidatus Fraserbacteria bacterium RBG_16_55_9
TACGGGTGCTGGTCCTCACAAGGATCGTCGCAACAAGCGTCAGGGAACTCGCGCTCAGCAGCGCGTTCGTGCGGTCTCGGAGGAGTGAACATGACTCAGGTCAGCTTTCACAAGGACAACCCCACGAAGGCCGTTTGCGGCCCTGGTGGGCTCAACTGTTCTTGCTGCCGTCGCGGCAGCAAGCGTGAGGCGAAGCGTCTCAATGCACGCGCTCACCGTCGCGCTGCTCGCATCGCTGTTCGTCTCGTTGCTCGTAATGGAGGGGAGTAACCCATGTCCTGTATGTGTGGCGATACGATGTGCGGATCTTGCGGTCCGGCTCAGGGCTACAACCCTGAATTCGAGCGAGCCGTGGAAGATCTCTGCGAGAAGTTCCCGGCGCTAACTGAGCGGGATGATGATCTTGCGTCGGAGATTGCGACCTACATCGAAGAGAAGGTCCAGAACGAATGCAAGAACATCGCGGCCTTCGTGAAGGCACGTATCCCCGGCAAGCAGGGAGAGGACCTCGCGTACACTATCTTGTCGGGTGAGGAACCACCTGAAGTGGAAGAAGCTCTCGCTCGGGAGTACGAAGAGTGGAGACGTCAGGAGGGACTCGAATGACAACGAAGATAGATGAAGCCAGAGATGCATTCAGCGAATCCGTACGCCTCTTTCCAGGCTCACGGATTCCGATCTACGGACACAATGAGCTTGAAGCTCTTCTTGCTGCTGTGCGTGAGGAAGAGCGAGAAGCATGCGCTTGTGTAGCCCAGGAAGAGGCTCACACTCACGAGGGTTCTTGCATCGAAGCGGAGCGAGACAACGAAGAAGAGAACCTACTGTGGAGTCGGGACCGTGCAGTAGTTGCACGTAGGATCGAAACAACCATTCGTGCCAGAGCAAATCTCAGGAGTAGGTCATGACCATGCTTGAGACGATCATGGAGTTGCGGACGTTGCTGGAAAAAGCACCGTACGACCCATGTAGTAATGGTCGTGCAGCACTCGATCTACGCTTTTCCCTTCGCAAGAACGCTCCTGCCTTGCTAGACGTTCTGGAAGTGACCCTCTCAGCAGTCGCAACATGTCCGAGATGCAACGGCAGTGGCGTTGTAAATCTCGGAGTCGAGACCAGTCCTTGTCTACCGTGTGCCACAATCCTAGCTGCAACAGAAACCGTTATCGGTAGATGAAGTGGTTCCTACCGATGCGGGAAGGTCTTACACTCATTCCTAGTGAGGCTGTACAGACGCAGGATTACTAATGCATCTCATGACGGTAGAGGCTCTCGTGGAAGAGATTGACAGCCTTACTCAGTACGAGAACGTCTACGCGGAGATTGCACTGCGTAGACGTGAGCGGCAGCGAATGGCGGACGAGGGCGGATTCAGAGCGTAACTGATGGGAAGAGATTGAGAAGCACATGGGTGAGACAACAAAAATAGCCTGGACAGACCACACTTTTAATTGCTGGTGGGGCTGTCAGCGTGTCTCTCTCGGATGCGAGAACTGCTACGCGGAAAGCTTCGCAAAGCGGTACGGAACTGCATGGGGGCCCTCAGCAGATCGCCGTTTCTTCCCTGACAAACACTGGAACGAGCCACGCAAGTGGAACCGTCTTGCTGAGGCAGCGAGAGTCCGCAAGCGTGTGTTCTGCGCGTCGATGGCTGACGTATTCGAAGCCAGGAGTGATCTCGACTCCCAGCGCGAACGTCTCTGGAAGCTCATCTCTGAAACCCCATGGCTTGATTGGCTGTTGCTGACGAAGCGCCCTCAGAACATCAAGCTCATGCTTCCGGATGGGCTTGATCGAAAGAACATCTGGCTTGGGACTACTGCTGAGAACCAGGAGAACGCGGACAAGAGAATCCCTCTCTTGCTGAGCAACCGTGCCGCCAAACTCTTTGTAAGCTACGAGCCAGCGTTGGGACCGGTGGACTTCAGCCCGTGGCTTGAAGAAGGCCGACAACCGCCCGGAGAACCTAGAACTGGCAACCTATTCGGAACAACCACTTCATGCTCTCCGAGTTCTGAGGGTGGGACGCACGGATCAGAACGGGACACGCAACGCGATGGTGAAGTTGAGCGAGTCGGCAGTCAGAGAGATTCGACGTCGGCGCTCAGCGGGAGAGAAGCTTCGACCGATCGCAGAGGCGTTCGGGATCTCAGACAGGATGGTTTCGAAGATCGCACGAGGAGACCGTTGGGTATCTCTTGGTTAATTATCGGAGGTGAATCCGGTCCCAAGGCAAGACCGTTTGATCTCGCATGGGGACGTTCAACGATCGCACAGTGTAAGGCTGCGAACGTGCCGGTATTCTTCAAGCAGGCGGGTGCACTTCCGATCGATAGCGAGCGCTACCTCGGAACGTTTGCGCCAGAAGACAAGAGATCTATCGCAGCGGCGAAGGCGCTTGGGTGTGATGACAATCCGCCCAATCTAGTTCTGCTGTGGCATCCTAAGGGTGGTGATCTATCCGAACTGCCACCGGAATTTAACGTGAGGGAATTTCCCAATCAGAGGACCGTTCGATGACTGCCGTACTCACAGATGGAAGTATCTCTTTGACGAGCACGGTACTAGCTCGTCCTGAGGACCTGAAGCGTGCGTTGTATCTCAGGCGCGTTCGATCTTGCATGGTGGTGGCGATGCTTGGTGGAGGTGATAATGGCCCTGGATGGGATCTGGCTATGTCAGACCTACCCACAGAAGCAATCTCGGCTGCCTACGCCAAGGTAGACCCCATCGGTGCCGCGCAGGAAGAGAAGCGTCACGCTGAGTTCCTAGAGGAAGGTAGACGAGAACGAGCAGTTGATTACCAGGCAGCCAGAGATAAGGTGCGTGAATCAATCCGTCTAGTACGGGACGCCATCGAGCGACAAGACAGCACGGCTGCATACGCTCTCACACCTTACGATCTTGCTATGGTCAGCAAAAATGAACGAGAGCAAGTGCGCGTACTTCGTGCGCAGTACGAACGAGACCACTGATAGGAGA
>MFGX01000114.1:6782-7958 GCA_001778455.1 Candidatus Fraserbacteria bacterium RBG_16_55_9
CTGGCGGGCACGTGATCGTCACCGTGTTTCACGGTACCGAGGGACAACGCGCACACATCGGTGTACTCACAATGCGTCATGACGAGTGGAAAACGTTTCCGATGCGTGGATGCACAAACGTAAAGGAACAAGAGGAAAGAGGACACGTTCGGAGAGACGCGATGAGAGCTTTTCCTACTCTTGAAGAACGCAACGAATGGCGTTCAATCGAAGAAGCCGAGGGTGCCGACTGCGATGAGGGTGTGCTCGCTCTACTCGATGCTATCGATGCTCTGGAAAAGGAGCGCGACAATCTACTGATTGAGAATGGACGTCTACGAGCCGAGTGTGTGAGAGACGCAAAGTTGCTTGAAGGTTACTTCAAGAACGAGCCTGCTGTAGTCAGTGGCGCGTTGGATGCACAAGCGGATGCCGAAAAACGTGCTTTTCAAGCTCGTACTCGTGCCGAGAAGATCGAGGCTCAGTTTGCAGAGATGGCCGCACTTGCAAAGACAACAGCCGAACTCGCAGAAGCCAGCTTGAACGAACGCAACGAAGCGTATCGATTGCTGCGGGAAGTACCAGACGTTCACTGGCCCGGTTGTGGATGTGAAGGTTTATGCGACTGCGGCAAGGATGCCTGGGATGAAGCAGTCAGGAAATGTCTGGGAGGGGGGACATGAATGGCGAGCTTACGAGACGCGATAAAGCGGCATTGCGTTTGGCTTACGAATGCGTATTACGTGATCGAGACAACATCACCCATGCACTCGCTGCATTAAGTTGTGGAGACCGTATTGTTCGCGACCTAGGCTCTCTGGTGTGGGGGCAACAAGGTGTCCGTCGGTACGGACAGTGTCCACCTATTCTTCGGGTCCGTCTTGCACTGTTACTGCGAGCACTGTTACGAAAAGACGGCGGGTACGAAGTCGGGCAAGTTGAGCGCAACGGGCACACGTATTACGCAAACATACCGATTCGCTACCAGGCTCTATGGGAACATGCGCCTAAGCACAAAGGGAATCATGACTCGTGAGGAACGAATCAATCGTGCTGTAGAGGCAGCCCGTGATGCCCTTGACACAGCAAGATCTGGTCTAGTGGGACCTCTGGATGCGCCATCTATCGTATTCGCCATCCGAGCCGCGCTGATTGCCTACGACAAGACACTGGTTGGAAAATGTGACTCGTGTCATT
>MFGX01000115.1:0-115 GCA_001778455.1 Candidatus Fraserbacteria bacterium RBG_16_55_9
GACGTTGGAGCGATGCAGGTTCATGCCTTCGGAGAGGACTTCGGTGCTGACGAGAATCCGGTAGTCGTCCCGGCACTGGAAGGCATTGGCATCAAAGTTGGCGATGACGTCTTTG
>MFGX01000115.1:168-1909 GCA_001778455.1 Candidatus Fraserbacteria bacterium RBG_16_55_9
CTCGCGAATATGCCCGGCAAGGTAGTCAGCTGTCTCTTGCGACTCCGTGAAGATGATGAGCTTTCCCTTAATCTCTTTCTTGTTGGAGCAGAGCACATCCCGGAAGGCCAGCCATTTGGGATCGCGCTGCACTTTCGCCCACATCTTCTTGACGCGTCGCAGTGTCCGGTAGTCCGCTTGCAGGTGCTGAACAAAGTCAGCGGAGAAATCTTTCGCACTGAGCCGTTGCGCCTTATCCTCCGCCAGCAAATGCTCAATACCTTCCAAGTCGTCCTGCTCCAGAAGATCGAAAATTTTGCCGATGTGTTTCTTGCTGATATAGACGTTGCCCTTCTCGAACTCGGTAATCACGCGAGCGTAGGAATGCGTGAACCGGTCAAGGGTAAGGCGGAACGCGTGGAAGCTGCTTTCCAACCGTTTCACCATGAGGATCTTCATGAACTTGGCGAGGTTGCGTTGACCCTGCCGCTCGCGTTCGTCCATCTTGCCCTCGTAATACAAAAGGGGCGTGTACCGCGCGTAAGTGAACTTAGAGGTAAGCAGCCGAAGTGTTTCGTCGAAAATCTCGTTCTCAATTGCGCTGAACTTGTAGAGCAGAGGTTGCGGATCGGCGACATCGGGAAACTTCAGCCCTTGGAGCTTCAGGTCCTCACCGTAATACTTTACGATCTCGGTTCGCGTGCGGCGGATCATCAGGTACTTGAGGATTTGCTCGCGGGTCGCTTTGGCGTTGGCCTGCACGGTCTTGAAATACTGCTCGCGGTCGCGCTGGCGGTCGAGACCGTTGAGGTTTTTCTCAAGCCGTGCGAAGAACGCCTCGAGGTTGCGCAGGTTTGGAACCGTGCTGTTCTTGCCGTTCTGGAACAACTTCACTTGGCTGAGGATGTCGCGCGGCGTGTTGTTCAGCGGCGTGGCGGACACGAGGATAATGCGCTTGCCCCGGCAAATCTGCGCCAACGTCTCGTAGGTTTGGTTGGTCTCGGTGCGGAATCGGTGCGACTCATCAATGAATACATTCGTGAAGACCGAAAGGTCTTGTTCCAATAAGTCTTCGATCTTGCCTATGGAGACGAACCTGGTCTGACGCACCTGAAAATCGCCAAAGACATTAGGCCAAGATCCACGATTATTCTCATCCAGCAGGTGAGGCGGAGCGATGACGAGATGACGCCCATCGAGTTGCTGGGCTAGTAGCGCAGCCATGTAAGTCTTGCCGAGACCGACAACGTCGGCGAGGAAAACACCTCCGTATTCTTCAAGCACTCGCTGTGCGTTGAGCACGGCTTCCTCCTGATACTTCAACTTCTTGAAACCAGCAGGGGCATGGAGGCGTTCAAGCTCGGAAGGGCGACTGAGTTCGTTACGGAAGTACTCGTAGAGAAATTTGAGGTAAAGTTCTTGCGGCGTGAAGTGAGCGAAGGGCGAGCGATTGAGAACGGTGTCTTCGTAAGGCTTCGAGACATCCACGGCGACCGCCCAAAGTTCATTAAACTTATTGATGGCAAAATCGTAGTCAGCCGCATTCTTCAGTTCGACATTGAACTCCAGATTGTCCTGGAGGCCAGCTTGGGTCAGGTTGCTTGAACCGGTAATGACACGACCTTTGTCCCGGTCTCCCTCGGCAAACGTCATAATATAGACTTTCGCGTGAAGGTTCTCAGCAGCGTGGGCTTTGATTTCCAACTTACCTGACCGCACCCACTCAACGAACTTGTGAACACCTGTTTCGATATCTGCGCTG
>MFGX01000115.1:1930-2286 GCA_001778455.1 Candidatus Fraserbacteria bacterium RBG_16_55_9
ACATCATTGGCAACCTGCTCTCTTGCTGAAGCGTGCGACTTCAAAGTCATCTCGCCTTGCTCTCTGGCGCGTTGCAGGAGTTCGTATGCCGTGCGGTCTGTCTGGAGGCCGACCAAGATGCGAACCTTCTCTACGTTTTCCAAGGCCGGGTAGAGCTTGTAAAAGCCGCTGATGAAGAAGTACCCGACCAAACAGTCGAAATTCAGTGTATCTCCTGCGAGCAAGGCGCCGAAGCGCTCGCGAAGACATTTGCCGG
The DNA here is from genome assembly GCA_001778455.1 of Candidatus Fraserbacteria bacterium RBG_16_55_9. Lineage (GTDB taxonomy): Bacteria > Bipolaricaulota > Bipolaricaulia > RBG-16-55-9 > RBG-16-55-9 > RBG-16-55-9. The sequence goes on from MFGX01000115.1 coordinate 2,187, forward strand.
GCTCATTCGTGAGGAAGGTTAGGTCAGATGACATTGTTCAGAGTTTGCCTCCCATTCTTGAAAGCCGTCAGTCGTTTTCCATGGATCAGCTCCGAAGCCG
>MFGX01000115.1:2351-2897 GCA_001778455.1 Candidatus Fraserbacteria bacterium RBG_16_55_9
CTTGCGACCTGAACACGAGCGAGTTCTTGAGATGCCTAATGCTAGCAATTATACCACAATGCCGATCCGCATCTGCCATAATCAAAGGGGGAAAGGGTTTTGCAGATAGATTGGGCTTCAGGCTATACTTCAAGACACCCAATCATGATCCAACTCGATGGGAAGCATCTCTCAATCGAAGAGGCAGAGCGAGTTGTCCTGGGGAGTGAGCCTGTAGAGGCTGCGCTCCCAGCACTTGAAGCTGTAAAGGCCTCAGCCCAACTGGTCGAGAAAATCGTCCAAGAGGGACGACGTGCCTATGGGATCAATACCGGCTTTGGGAAACTCAGCACCGTGACGATCTCCCGCGACCAATTACGGCAACTCCAAGTGAATCTCGTGCGTAGCCATGCCTGCGGAGTAGGCGATCCTCTTCCTGAGGACGTGAGCCGAGCTACTCTGCTCTTTCGCCTCAACTCATTGCTTGCAGGTCATTCGGGCGTCCGGCCCGTCGTGATCGAGTATCTCATGGAGTTCTTGAACCGTCAGGTTTTCCCGATCATCCCG
>MFGX01000115.1:3027-3516 GCA_001778455.1 Candidatus Fraserbacteria bacterium RBG_16_55_9
GAAACCATTGGAGCTGGCCCCCAAAGAGGGCCTGGCGCTCATCAACGGCACGCAGATCTCGCTGGCCACGGGGTTTCTCGCTTGGCTCAAAGCCCGGAATCTCTTGAACCATGCTCAACTAATCGCTTGCTTCGCTCTGGAAGCCACGGGGGGAAGCACCAATCCACTAGACGACCGATTGTGCGACTGCCATCCCCATCCCGGACAGCGCGAAGTGGTTGAACGGATGCGACGCTGGCTTACAGATAGCCGACTGGTCAATCGTTCGCCGGATGTTCAAGACCCCTATACTCTGCGATGCGTCCCACAAGTCTTGGGCGCTTGCACGGAAGCTCTGAAATTCGTCAAGACGAAAATCGAGATCGAAATGAACTCCGTGACCGACAATCCCCTGCTCTTCCCGGAGACAGGGGATGTGCTCTCCGGTGGCAATTTCCACGGGGAGATCCTGGCCCTGGCATTTGAGATGCTGGGAATGGCCCTCGCTGA
>MFGX01000115.1:3571-4050 GCA_001778455.1 Candidatus Fraserbacteria bacterium RBG_16_55_9
ACCCTTTCTGACCGAGCAGAGCGGCCTCTGTTCGGGCCTGATGATCCCCCAGTATACAGCTGCCTCTCTCGTCTCTGAGAATAAAATTCTGGCTCATCCCGCTGTGGTGGATTCAATCCCCACTTCCGGCGGGAAGGAAGACTACAATAGCCTAGCTAGCCTCTCCGCATGGAAGGCGTATCAGATCGCCGCGAACGTCGAGTACATTCTTGCGATCGAATTGCTCACGACCTCGCAAGCCTTGGATTATTGCGAACTATCTCGAATGGCCCCGGCAACGCGCAAGGCGTATGAACACGTGCGCGAGAGCATCCCCCACTTGTCAGAAGATCGCCCCTTGCATCAAGATATAGAGAAGGCGAGGGATCTGATTCGAGGTGAAGGGCTGATCCATGTGTAAGTCGGGGTTTGTGGGAGTGCTTGGCCAGACGAACGTGGGCAAATCCTCTTTTATCAACGCAATTTTTGGCAAGAAGCTT
>MFGX01000115.1:4096-13226 GCA_001778455.1 Candidatus Fraserbacteria bacterium RBG_16_55_9
GCGTCTACAACGACCCGGAGGCTCAGATCGTCTTCGTGGATACCCCTGGACTTCATAAGCCCATTGACCGCTTGAGCAAGTTTCTACTTCATCAGGCCTTTGGATCCCTTCATGGCCTCGATCTCATTCTCTATATGGTCGAGCCTTGGGTGGAGATTCAAGAGTACGATCAGAAGATCTTCCAGAAGATGAAGGACCTCCCCAACGTAAAATTCTTGCTCATCAACAAGATCGATAAGGCCATGGGAAACGAAGTCCCTGAAACGATAGCAGCGTACGCAAAGACGGGGCTCTTTCAAGAGATTGTCCCTATCTGTTGCAAACAGGGGATCAATCTAGGCAAAACGGTTCAGCTCATCAAGAAACATCTACCCGAAGGACCAAGATACTTCCCAGAAGAGATCACCGTGGACCGACCGGAGCATTTTCTAGTTGCCGAGATCATTCGAGAGAAGATCTATCAGCTCACTAGGCAGGAGATTCCCTACTCGGTCTTCGTAGAGATCGTGGACATTCGAGAACGCGACGACAAGCCTCTCATGGATGTCTATGCGAACATCCACGTGGCGCGCGATTCTCAAAAGGGGATCTTGGTCGGCGAGCGGGGTTCAATGATCAAAGAGATCGGTCGGTTGGCGCGCCAAGATATTGAAACACTCCTGGGTACACACGTGTATCTTGACCTGCAAGTCAAGGTGCGCGAGAAGTGGAATGAGGACGAGACCCAGATCGCACAGGCCTTGGGAAGAGAGGATTGAGTGTGTCCACCCCGGTGACGAACGAGAAGAACCACCACCTGCGGCAGAAACTCCTCGACATTGGCCAGGAGATCCTTCAGCAGAGAGACGTGAGTACCATCCTCAAGCAGGTTGCCCAAGCCATTCGAGAACATTCGCCCTTCCAGTTGGTGGCAATCATTCTCTTCAAGCGAGCGGTTGACCCCAAGAGCGGGAAGCAGGAACGAATTGCCCAGATGTTGACTTCGGGCCTGAGCAAAGAAGAAGAAACAAAGCTCCAACAGGTTGCGGCCTCAGGCGAATTCATTCCTTCGCAGCGGATCATCCAGAAGGGAACAGCACTTGGAGGTGGCTATTACATCACCCCCGAGATGATCCCAGAGATCATCCCGAAGGGGATTAAAGGCAAAGTAAGCCAACCGGGAGCCTGGGGCGCGTACGACAATCTTTACTTTCTCTTGCGACAGGGGCAGAAGGTCATTGGCCGCCTCTCTTTGGGAGATCCAGTTCACGGCCAAGTTCCCACGGCGGAGGAACTCGCCCCTATGGAGCTCTTTGTTAACTTGGCCACCCTGGCCCTCGAGAAGGTGAAGCACACACAAGAGCTAAGCAGCTTCCAGCAGCGGCTCCAAGGGATCTACCGCCTGAGTGAGCGACTTGCCCAGATGGAAGACCTAGACGAGTTGACTACACAAGCCGTAGAGATCATTCGAGAACACTTTGCCTACGATCACGTCACTCTCTTCCTCAAAGAGGGCGAAACACTTGTGCGAAGGGGTTTCCACACGAACCTGCCCGTAGAGGAGATCCGGCTAGAGCGCTTCGAGCGTCTAGCTCCGGGACAGGGAGTCTGTGGCTGGGTCGCTCAACACCGACAACCGGCCTTGGTGGGCAACGTGCGCAAAGACTCGCGCTATCTCTCAGGACATCCCGCCATCTACTCGGAGCTGGCTGTGCCTATCAAGGAGAAGGACGAATTCCTCGGAGTCCTCAACATCGAGAGCGTCGAAGAAGATGCCTTCACCCACGATGACCTGGAGCTCCTTGAGGCTCTGGCCCGACAGCTGGCCGTGGGCATGAGCAATATTCGCCAGCGCCAGCGCCTGCAAGAGATCGTCAAGGAACAAGAGTGGAGCAATCGCTTTCTTCAGAATATCAATGCAACTGAGGGATTTGAAGAAGTGCTTACGATGATCATCCAGCATGGAATCGATCTGCTCTCGCCCAAGGCGGATGCAGGGAATTTCCTGGTCTGGAACGGAAGTAAGAAGGTCTTCGAGTTTCGCGCGACAGTCAATCGAGAAGATCTTGGACCTCTGAAGAAGAAGATCACCCTGAAACAAGAAGATCTTGTAGAGCTAACCGCATTGGCTCATGAACCTGTGATTTTCACTCGGACCTTTCAGCTGACGCATCCGGAGCTCAGCGCCATCTGGAAACGCTTCGGCCAGCTCCCTCCGGCCTCTACAATCGCTGTGCCCATCCGAGAGGAGGAGCAGGTAATCGCTGTGCTCAGCATTAACAACCTCGACCAAGAAGGGATCTTCACCCAAGATGACGTGCGGAAGCTCCAGGTTCTGGCGCCGGAGATTGAGTTGGCCTTGAGCCGAGCGCGAGACCATGAGCGCTTCCGAGAGCTGGCGCTGCACGATTCTCTCACAGGAACCTACAATCGCCACTACTTCACTGACTTCATCCTCAAAGAGCAAGAGCGTGCCCGGCGGAGCAGCTATCCGATCTCGCTGGTCATGGTGGACATGGATCACTTCTATGAAGTCAATGATCGGTTTGGGCACACCGAGGGGGATCGCGTGTTGCATGAGGTAGCGCAGCGGCTCATGAACAACGTGCGCACCTCTGACATTGTCGTGCGCTACGGGGGCGACGAGTTTCTGATCATTATGCCCCAGACGGCTCGAGCCAAAGCGGAGGAAGTCATGCAACGCTTGCGCCAGAGATTGGAGAAGTGGGATCCTAAGCTTTCCGGAATGAGAATCTCGATCAGCTTTGGGGTCAGCAGCTGGATGCCGAAAGGGCGGCCTTCTCTAGAACTTGTTCTAGAGAAGGCCGACGAGTTCATGTACCACCGTCGCCGAGCTAGCTCCCGTGCGCGCAGAGCGCGTAAGCAAGCCATTACCGCAACCCCCAGATCCCGTAGTAAGGCGAAATCATCCAAGAAGAGATGAGTATCTCGATCCGCCCTGTGGAGACGTTGGAGGGCATCCATGAGTGCGAGCAGCTTCAGAAGCTCGTCTGGGGCTTTGAGGACCTCAGCATCGTGCCCCACCACTTGATCATCACCACGCTGAAGGCTGGCGGGCTCTTGCTGGGTGCTCATGAAGACGAGCGCATGATCGGCTTCGTCTACGGTTTTCCCGGTCTGGTCTTCGAGCGCACTGGGATCCCACAGCCCAAGCACTGTTCTCTCATGGCTGCCGTGTTGCCCGAGCACCGCTTCCGCGGTGTAGGGTACCAACTGAAGCGTAGGCAAAGAGAATGTGTGCTCGCCCAAGGGCTTGATCTCGTCACCTGGACGTTTGATCCCCTGCAGAGCGCCAATGCGTATTTCAACTTCGTCAAGCTCGGCGTGATCTGTCGACAGTATGAACGCAATCTCTATGGAGATATTCGAGATCAACTCAATCGCGGACTTCCCACAGATCGTTTTGCTGTAGAGTGGTGGGTGAGAAGCCCGAGGGTCGTAACGCGATTGGAGCAGACGGAACGGTCTTCACTGAAAGGGTTTCCGGTGATCAATCACACGAAGATGGACAAGGGTCTTCTCACAAACGTCGATGTGAATCTGGCCCGCAAAGAAGAACGGCTTCTGGTTGAGATTCCGCGTGAGTTGCGGGCTCTCAAGGAGGGCAACCTAGAACTCGCCCTCCGGTGGCAACTGGAACTTAGGGAGATCTTCGAGCACTATTTCCAGCAGGGGTACATTGCCAGCGAATTCATCACGCCAGAGCACGATGGACAATCGCGGAGCTATTACATACTAGAGAAAGCTCATAAAGACGAGGTGCTGAAGAGGAAGCGTTTCCCATGAGAGTTGAGCATGTAGAGCTGCGAGTCATTGAGATGGAGTTGGTTGAGCCCTTCGAGACCAGCTTCGGTCGGGAAGAGAAGCGCCCGGCCATCATCGTGTCCGCCGTGAGTGATGGGGTCGCAGGCTGGGGAGAATGCGTAGCGGGCTCCGGCCCCTGGTATTCCTATGAGACGATCCAGACGGCCTGGCACGTGCTGAGCGATTATCTCATCCCCTCGGTGCTAGAGGAGGACCTTCAAACCCCCGAAGAACTTCCCCAGAGGTGGTCACGTGTTCGCGGCCATCCCATGGCGAAAGCAGGGCTAGAATCTGCTCTCTGGGACCTCATTGCTACGCTGAGACGAGTCTCGCTCTCGCAGCTTCTGGGAGGGACCAAAGATCACATCGAAAGCGGGATTAGCATTGGCATTCAGCGAGATGTACCCGCGCTGCTCAAGGTCATCGAACGCCGTCTCGATCAGGGGTATCGACGGGTGAAGCTCAAGATCAAGCCTGGCTGGGACGTGGAAATCATCAAGGCCGCGCGCGAGCGCTTTGGAGAAATCCCCCTCATGGCCGACGCCAATTCCGCATACTCTCTGAAGGATCTTCCGATATTCCAGCAGCTAGATGAGTACGGCCTAATGATGATTGAGCAGCCGTTTTCGTACGAAGATCTGGTGGACCACGCTGAACTTCAAAGACAGATCCGCACACCCGTCTGTCTGGATGAGAGCGTAAAATCCCCAGAGGACGCCCGTCGAGCGCTCCAGCTGGGGAGTTGCCGCATTATCAATATCAAACCAGGGCGCGTCGGTGGACCCTCGAACGCCAAGCGCATTCACGATGAATGTCTTGCGAAGCGCGTGCCTGTCTGGTGTGGAGGGATGTTGGAGACGGGCATCGGACGGGCTCACAACGTCGCGCTGGCCTCGCTTCCGGGCTTTACTCTGCCCAATGACCTCTCTGCCAGCGATCGCTATTATCAACAAGATCTCATTGAGCCCGCGTTTGTTCTTCATCGCGACGGGACGCTCCGCGTTCCCACAGGGGCAGGTATTGGAGTCGAGATCGTGGAAGAGCGCTTGGCGCGAGTGACCGTAGACCAGAAGGTTTACACTCGTGGCGCACATTAGAAAAGCCGTTGGGTTTGTCATCCGAACGATCGATTTTGGGGAGAGCGATCGAATTGTCACGGTGTTCAGTCGCGAAGCTGGAAAACTCTCACTCCTCGCAAAAGGTGCGCGCAAGACAGAGAGCCGCTTCGGTGCAGCGCTGGATCTACTGACTTTAAGTGAACTTGTCTACTATCATCGAGAGGGTCTCAAGCTTGTGAGCCAGGCGGACATCGTCGAAGCCTACTCCAAGCTCAAGGGCGATTATGAGCACTTGGTAACGGGGCTTCGCTGTGCACGGTGGATCAACCGGTTGCTGGAGGACGACCATGCGGAAGAGCGAGCGTTCATCCTTTTTCATCATCTGCTCGATGCGCTAACTCAAGAAGAAGGCTCGGTGATTCTTTATGAACTGGCATTTAAGCTAAAACTCTTAGCCGGATTGGGATTGGACCCAACGCTCGATCGCTGTGCTGTGTGTGAGAGAATTCCCAAACAAAGTTGGTTTTCTATGGAAAAGGGAGGCATTCTCTGTGAGCGCTGTCATGATGGGAATCACGCAGGTGAATTTCCTATAGATCCAGGGACCGCTCGAGGGCTCTATATGGCTCTTCGGCTTCCCTTCCACAAGCTGAAGCGTTTGAAGATTTCGGAGGAGATCGCTGCGGCAAGCGAGCGGCTGATTGACCAGTTCACCGCTCACCATCTTCGACCGCTTCCTACCGCGAGAAGACCCCTCCGGCGCGAATGAGCAGAACCGCTACCCCCACGGCGATAAGGAACCCAATCAATCCCTCGATGATCGGTGGCATGCGGTCGTCCCCTCCCTGTGCGAGAGATTACATCCCTTCGAGATAACTGCCCAAGCGGATCAGAAGGACAGCCACTCCGATGGCGATGAGCAGGTTCCCCACCGAAGTCAGAAGTGTAGTGATGTCTCCTTGAGGCATGCGCCTCACCCCCCTTTGAGTGAGCTTCTTAGAGGCTTCGAAAGCCCATCGAAGAACTATAGCATAAAGGGCTTGTTGGGTCAACTGAAGGCATCCGAAGCCGACTTGAATGAACTAGATCGCTGGGCTATGATCGATCATCATGAGTCAAGGGATGGAACGACGGGTAGTGATCACCGGAATGGGGGCGATCACCCCAATTGGAGCTGGTAAAGAAGGCTTTTGGGAGGGTCTAAAATCCGGACGTTCCGGTGTACAACGGGTGGATGACTTGTTTGATCTTACGGGAGTGGAGGCCAAGATCGGAGCCCCCATCCGCAACTTCGATCCGCTCAACTACATGGACAAGAAACGCGCTCGCCGACTGGGCCGGTCGACACAATTTGCCATGGCAGCGGCTCGTCAGGCGCTCGAGGATTCCCTCTTGAACTTAGAGCGTGAAGACAAGACACGTATTGGCGCACTCATTGGTACCGGCATTGGCAACATCGAGGTCCTCATAGAGAACCACCTGACATTATTGAAAGATGGCCCACGCCGAGTGAGCCCCTTTTTTGTCCCCATGTTCATGCCCAATGCGGCTGCCGCCGAGATCTCCATCGAGTGGGGGCTCCATGGGCCAAACTATGGACTGGTATCGGCCTGCGCCAGCTCGAATCATGCCTTGGGAGTCGCAGCTGATTTCATTCGTATGGGATATGCAGATGTGATGGTCGCGGGAGGAGCAGAGTCTGTTTTCTCGCTCATCACGTATGCGGGCTTCGACCAAGCTCGCGCACTCTCCAGGCGGAACGATGCCCCCGAGAGGGCTTCGCGGCCCTTTGATGCCGAGCGCGACGGTTTTGTAGTGGGCGAAGGGGCTGGGGTCGTGATCCTAGAGAGTCTAGAGCATGCGCAAGCACGAGACGCTCACATCTATGGGGAACTGGCCGGCCACGGCATGACTGCTGATGCTCATCACATCACGGCACCTGCTCCCGATGGATTCGGGGCCAAGCGAGCGATGGAAGTAGCCCTGCAACGCGCTGGAGTCTCTCCGGATGAAGTCGACTACATCAATGCCCACGGCACATCCACAGAGCTAGGCGACATCGCCGAAACTCAAGCGATCAAGATGTTATTTGGCGAACAGGCTTACAAGATTCCCGTGAGCTCGACGAAATCGCAGATTGGGCATCTACTGGGAGGTGCCGGAGCCGTGGAAGCCATTGCTACTCTGATGGCTCTAGAAGAGAGCATCTTGCCTCCCACCATCAACTACGAACATCCCGACCCGAAGTGCGATCTAGATTACGTCCCGAATAAGGCCCGCCCTGCGAAGGTAGGAGTTGCACTCTCGAATTCCTTCGGCTTCGGTGGGCACAATTCTACACTGCTCTTCCGTAAAATCTAACTCTCACTCAAACAAGAAGACCGCCGCGGCCACCACAGTGGTGTAGCCGGTGCTGTTGACTACAGCGGACTGAGTGACGTTCATCGTGCGCACGATCTTGCCACTGATCTTCCAGAGCTGCTCCTTCTCGTCCCAAGCCAAATTGTCGTCAAACTCAATCCCCAGCGTTGAAGCGAGCATCGAGGCCGCAAGGTCTTCGGCATAGTCACCCGCCTGCTTCTCGTTCTCACCGTAGGCATGGTGCTCGCTCAAGTAGCCATAGGCCTCGGGATCCGCAGGGATGGCGCAGCCAATGGATGCCGCAATGAGACGATGGGATTCATTGCTGGAACAGCGCGCCATCACGCAGAAGGCAATTTGTCCGGGCTGAAACTCCTTGAGCCCTTCTGAGCGGGTGATGATCTTGCAGCGCGGCGGCAAGATGCTCGAGACGTGCACGAGATTGTACTTTTCGATGTTGGCATCGCGTAGTGCGGTCTCGAAGGAACGCAGCTCCTCTTTGTGGCTACCTACCCCGCGAGTGAAGAACATCCTCTTGGTGACCAACGAACTTGCTATTACTGGTGCAGGCGCTACGGCTGTTGTCGGACCTTCCATCCTCGACCCCCTTTAGGTTTGTTGTGATACGGACCAATAACCGATCAACTTATACACCAACTTGGCCGTGAGAAAATCCGGCGCAACCATACCGGGAATGGGTGCCAGCTCGACCACATCGCACCCGACCACTCGATGATTTTCAAAGGCGTGTCGCAAGAGAGCGAGTATCTCTAGCCAGTCCAACCCACCGGGCTCCGGAGTCCCCGTAGCGGGCATGATCGAAGGATCAAACACATCGACATCCAAAGTGATATACACGGGATCACGCAAGGCGTCCAATACCTTCTGACTCGACTTCGAGTCGCGCAGCACCTCGCGGGCATAGACCGTCGTCACCTTCGATCCTTTCATGAACTGTGCCTCTTCAAGAGATAGACTGCGGATGCCTACTTGAAAGAGTCGAGCGATCTCGCTGATCCTACGGCCCGCGCACGCATGGCTATACTTCGTCCCTTGGTAGCTGTCGCGAAGATCCGCGTGGGCATCGAGCTGGAGCACAGAAAGTTTCCCATACTCTGATGCGAGCGCCCGCACTACTCCGAGAGTGATCGAATGATCTCCTCCGAGAACGATGGGGAATTTTCTTGGCTTCAAGATCTGTTTTGTCGTGTGCTCGATTCTCTTCAACATCTCCTCCGGGCCACTGGCCAGAGGCTCTAACCAAGGGAGTGTGTGAATGCCTACGTGATACGGCTCACTCTCCAACTCCTCATCGTAGAGTTCCACGTGAAGGGAAGCATCGAGAATCGCCTGCGGGCCACGGCGAGTTCCCGTCTGATACGAAGTCGTCAGGTCGTAGGGGATGGGCAGGAGGGCGACTTGGGCTTTCTCCCAGCTAGAATATTCAAGCGGCAACCCCGCGAAGACGCGAGGTGCCGCCAGCCCCTCTGATATGAGTTGCTCTTCCATCGGCGTAGAACCGTTTGACTAGATCAGATCCCTCCTGTCTTTTGATGAGCTTGCGATATGCGATTATAAGTCAAGACGCTCGCACTGACAAGAGCCTCTCTCAATTCTCCACGCCCCTCACTTGAGCTCCTAGCTCGGTCTCAAGCGCCTTCTGAATGCGTGCGTGAACGGTTTGAGCTTCCGGATCAGTGAGTGTCCGATCCTCTGCAAGATAATAGAGCGAATACGCTAAACTCTTTTTGCCCGCCGATACCTGCTCGCCGTAATAGACATCAAAGAGATTTACAGAATTGAGGAGCTCTCCACCGCTTTCCCAGATGAGGTGCTCAATTCGTTCATGGGGCAACCCTTCGTCCACGACAACGGCAATGTCTTGTCGGATGCCCGGGAAGCGCGGC
>MFGX01000115.1:13314-21767 GCA_001778455.1 Candidatus Fraserbacteria bacterium RBG_16_55_9
GGCCACACGAGGATGGATTTCGCCCAGGACGCCCAAGCGTTCTCCCTGGAGCAGAAGCTCCGAAGACCGCCCTGGGTGAAAGGACGGAGTGGAGGCAGGTGAAAAATTCGCGCTATGGATTCCGATGTGTTGAAGTAAGGTTTCCACGGCACCTTTGAGATCGAAGAAATCCACAGGCACTGCCTTCTCTGCCCAAGAGGGCGAACGCCTCATCCTGGCCAAGGCAATCCCCAATCGACGCAGTTCTCTCGGCAACCCATCTGCATTCTTCGGATCGGGCAGATAGACACGCCCCACCTCGAAGATCGCAATATGTTCTTGATGACGCTGGTTCGACGCCACCGTCTCGAGTAGCCCATCCATGAGCGTCTGTCTCATGTGAGTTCGCTCGCGGGAAATGGGATTTGCCAATTCCACATAGTTCGTTTGTGGGATCTGCCCGGATGGATGAAGTTTCGCCACGCTCTCTGGGCTGGTGAGCGAGTAATGGATCACTTCCGTAAGCCCGCTGCCCGCAAGAACGTCTCGAACTCGCTCTTCCAGATCGAGCGCACGGTCGCGCCTCTGAGGGGGCAGTGTATCACGAAGAAGCGTGCTCGGCAGATGGTCGTAGCCCATCACGCGTGCGATCTCTTCAACCAAATCTGCCGGGATCTCCACGTCCAGACGCCAGTAAGGCACTGTCACTTGGATTGCGTGTTCCTGTCGTCGGCAGGCGAAACCCAGTCTCTTCAAAATGGCGCGAATCTCTGCTGGCTTGATGCTGACGCCCAACAGACGTTCCGCTTCTCTGGGTGCAAGTATGATCGTCTTGGGCTCCGGCTTGCGGGGATAGGCGTCAAGCAATCCGGCAGCAATCACGCCTCGGGTGATGCGGCGCATGAGCTCAGAAGCTCGCATCGCCGCGCGGTCCGCAAGTTCTGGTGGGACCCCCCGGCTGAAGCGATGAGAGGCTTCGCTGGGAAGCTGCAGCCGTTGAGCCGTGCGCCGATTATTGATCGCATGGAAGCTCGCCGATTCCAGCAGAATGTGTTTCGTCGCCTCTGAGACTTCGGTTTCGAGGCCGCCCATCACGCCCGCGATCGCGATGGCACCCTTCTCATCGGCAATGACGAGCACGTCGTCTGTGAGCGACCGCTCAACTTTATCCAGCGTGACAATCTCTTCCCCTCGTTTGGCTCGTCGCACGATGATCTTTGGCGTTCTGCCACCCGCTCGCTCCATGAGCTTTTCGTAATCAAACGCGTGGAGCGGCTGACCCCATTCCAACATCACGTAGTTCGTGATATCCACGATCGCATTGATGGGACGCATCCCACTGAGCAGTAAGCGATAGCGCATCCAGAACGGAGCTGGCTTACTCTTCGCATCTCGAATGAGTGCTGCGCTGTAGCGTGCACAGAGATCTGGATCGGCGATCTCAACTCGGGCTTGCCCTTCGATAGATTGCCCGAAGGGCTTCCACTTGGGCTCTTTGACCCTGAGTTTCCCGCCGGTAAGAGCGGCGACCTCGCGGGCCACACCCACGATAGAAAGACATCTCCCCAGATTGGGAGTGAGATCTAAATCTAAAACTTCATCGGCCAACAAACCACGAAGAGGCGTGCCTACGGGCGCGTCGTTATCGAGAATGAGCACTCCTGTGTGATCGTCCGATAGATTGAGTTCCTTCTCGGAGCAGGTGACAGCTTGAGAATCCACTCCGCGAATATTCGCTGACTTCACTTCGATGTGTGAAGGGCCTTCACCGTAGGCGTTCACCACGCGAGCACCGGGGACGGCCACGGGGACTTTCTGGCCGCGCTTGCCCACGGGCACGTTCGGGGCACCTGTGACACTGGGAACTGGCCCTTTGCCGAAGTCCACCGTTGCCACCACCAAGCGATCCGCATTGGGATGAGGTCGAACTTCCACCACTTCGCCCACGTAGATCCCTTCCCAACTCAGCTCTTTGGAGGGAATGCACTCATGAGCCGCAACCTCAATGCCCGACATCGTGAGGCGGTGGGCCAGCTCTTCTGTAGAGACAGGAAGTTCTACGAATTCTTTGAGCCAGCGAACGGGTACGCGCATGATGTCACTCGGTTCTTAGGCCTGATCCGCTGCAGACCGGACACTCTCCGCTGCCTTGGCAGTCCAAGCACCGGTCCGAAGGTGCTCCGGCGTGTTTGAGCACTACGCCGCGCCCCTTGCAGCCACGACACTTGCCTGTGCCCTTACAGACGCGACACTTCTCGGCTTCCGCCATCCGGACAGCTCCTTTCTGTATGGTGTTATGGGATTCTCTTAGCCAAACTGCTCCAAAAAACGCAAATCGTTCCCCAAGAAGAGCCGAATGTCCTCAATGCGGTACTTCAGCATGGCGATCCGCATCGGCCCCATCCCGAAAGCGAAGCCGGAGTATCTCTCTGGATCATAGCCACCGTTTCGAAGAACCACAGGGTGGACCATGCCTGCTCCCAGAATCTCAAGCCAGCCGCTTCCCTTGCAGACGCGACACCCCTGCCCGCCGCACAAGATGCAACTGATGTCCAGCTCGACGCTAGGCTCAGTGAAAGGGAAGTAGCTCCCCCGGAGTCTCACTTGAGTCTTCTCTCCAAACATCTGGCGGGCGAACTCCGTGAGCACGCCCTTAAGATCTGCCATGGTTATATGCTCACCCACGGCCAGTCCTTCGACTTGATCGAACTGGATCTCCGAGCGGGGCGTGATCTGCTCATAGCGATAGCACTTGCCTGGCAGGATGACCCGAATCGGTTCTGGATAGAAAGCGCGCATCACGCGGATCTGCCCTGGCGATGTATGAGTACGTAAGATGATACCAGGCTTCGTGGTATTGAACGTGCTCTGCATTTCGCGAGCCGGGTGATCGGGCGGGAAGTTGAGCAGCTGAAAGTTGTACTCATCCGTCTCTACTTCCGGTGTCTGATATACCCGAAAGCCCATCAGACCGAAGATGCGGTAGATCTCACGAAGCGTCTGGGTGATCACGTTCAGGCGACCGAGGCGCGCCGGGCGTCCGGGGAGCGTCACGTCCACGAGCTCTGCTTGCAGTTTACCCTCGATCTCTTGAGAAGCCAGTTGACTCTTCTTGACTTCCAGCTGTGCTTCGATCTTCTTTTTGAGCTCGTTGAGCAGTCGACCGGCTTGAGGCCGTTCTCCATCGGCGAGATTCTTCATCTCCTCGAAGAGAGTGGTGACCTTGCCCTTGCGTCCGAGGTATGCCACGCGCACGTCTTCGCAATCGGCCAAGCTTTGAGAGCGCTCTAACGCTGTGCGACTCTCTGTGAGCAACTGCTCTCTCTTGGATTCAAGGTCCGCCAGTCTACTCATGGGTTGTCCCTTCTTTTGGCCTTATTGTAACCAATTGTTACTCGGAAATGAATTGAGCTGGTTCTGCATATTGGATGAGGTAAATGGAAGATGCCCCGCTAGGGGGCAAAGAAAGGCAGAAAAGAGCGAGCCAGCCTGTAAGTTCTCTCGCAGATTCCACTCGATAATTTCTGGCTAGTCATGGCAAGAGTGATTGTAGCACAGGCTCCGTAGGTCGTCAAATGGGGGCGTGAGGCAGAGGGAGGCTGAGGAGAAGTGCAAGATATAACCAATTGCTAGGCTGGCAGCTATGGTGAGTTCGCGCAATAATATGGTAATGCACCTTTTCTGCGTTCACCTGAAATAGGGCGCTGGCTTACGAACTCTATGGGCTGACGGACGAGGAGAGAAAGATTGTGGAGGAGAGTGGAGCATGAAGATTAGCTACGATCCGGAGGTGGACGCTCTCAGCATTATTTTCCGAGAGACAACCGTGACCACAAAGCACCTCGCTAAGGGAATCGCCTTGGATTATGATGCCCAAGGACAATTGGCTGGTATTGAAATCCTTGATGCCGTCCGGCGGTTTGGTGGGAAAGAAACGCTTCGCCAAGTCGTCCTCGAAGGGATTGGTCCAACGACAAAAACCTGAGGAATGCAGGAAAGTCTACAACCGATGCACCCCGCCCAGGGCTTTCTTGAGATCTTCTAGCCCGTTGATGAGTTCTTTGACGGAAGTTCCCTCCTCTTGACCCGAGGCGTTTATGGCCTCTCTGAGCTTGCGAAGGTGCTCACAGAGGTTCTCTAGCCCATTTCGCATCTCAGCTGAGATGATGCTGCCATACTCGGCGCATACACCCCGTATGGCTTGCACGATCTCCTCCAGGCGTGGGCATAAGATCCGCGAGGGCAGAGTCTTCGTATCTCCCCAATTGAACTCAAGCCCTCGCGCGGAGTCTCGCAATACAGCCTCCAATGCCCGATAGGCGCGACGAAGCGACTTCTGGCGCTCCTCCGGCACGAAGGGAAAGCGGGAGACCTCGAAGCGGAAGATCTGCTTGAGACTCTCAAAGCTCATGATCACTTGCCGAGTCATCTCCAGAGAAGACTCCTCTTTGGTTTCTCCATCAGCGCCGATTGGACCATCGAGCCACCACCTCGCCGCAGTGAGGACAATACGTGGGATCGCCTTGGTAGAGCCTTCCACAGTGAACACATGGTTTCGCTTGGCCGCGTTGCCGAAGCCATAGACTCCAATATACTTTCCAGCCGATCCACCAACTGATGATCAACAGCAAAATGAGCCCTAAGAACGTTAGACCCATGACGAGCCATGGCACTCAAACCAGCGATTCAAAGATAGCAGCAATACCCTGACCTCCGCCAATGCAGAGCGACGCCAGCCCGAACTGCTTCTTTCGCTTTTGAAGCTCAATGAGCAGCGTGAGCGTCAACCGCGCGCCACTGGCCCCCAATGGGTGCCCCAAGGCAACCGCTCCGCCGTTCACGTTTACTTTCTCACGGTCGAGCTTCAGTTCGCGTTCGACAGCCAGATACTGCCCCGCAAAGGCCTCATTGATTTCAAAAAGATCGATGTCGCTTAGAGAAAGACCCGTTTTTTCAACGGCCAACCGTGAGGCGGGAGCAGGGCCAATACCCATGTATTTGGGTTCGACGCCCGCCGTCGCCCAGCTTACAACTCGTCCCAAGGGCTTTACACCAAGCTGGTTCGCCTTCTCCCAGCTGGCCACGAGCACGGCGGCAGCCCCGTCATTGATCCCTGAGGCATTCCCAGCTGTCACGTATTGATTGCCGTCAAAGGGTGCCAGAGAGAGACCAGCGAGCATGTCCATCGTCGTGTCCTTGCGAGGGTGCTCGTCTGTGTCAATCCGCACTTTCTTGCCTCTGACCTGAATTTCTAATGGGAGAATCTCTTCACTGAATCGACAACTCTCGATGGCGCGAACGGCGCGCTCATGGCTGCGTAGAGCGAATTCATCTTGCTCTTCTCGCGAGATCCCATACTTGATTGCAAGATTGTTCGCCGTGCCCGCCATGGTGCATTGACCATACGGATCGTAGAGCCCTTCCCATAGATAGTCTTCGAGTTTGGCCGAGCCCAGACGCAGCCCCTGGCGAGCTCCTCGAATGACGAACGGCGCTTGGGTCATATTCTCGGCCCCACCAGCAATGATGAGATCAGCCTCGCCGGCTTGGACCATACGCGCAGCCTGGACGATTGCCTCTAACCCCGAGCCACACAAGCGGTTCACCGTGACGGCCGGGACATGGATGGGGATGCCCGCGCGTAGTCCTGCATGACGCGCCATGTAGATCGCATCGGGAGATGTCTGCAGTACGTTGCCAAAAATGACGTGCTCGACTTGATCGGGAGAGACTTTCGCCTGCTCGAGCGTGCCTTTCGTCACATGAGCAGCCAGCTCAATCGCCGAGACATTTGAAAACGCTCCCATAAATTTCCCGAAGGCCGTGCGCGCTCCCGTCAAGATGACCGCTTCCCTGCCCTTCACAGAGTTCATCCTCCCTGTTGAATGATCTGCAAGATCTCTTGTTCGCTCAAGACTTTCGTAGAATTCTTTGCCTGATGCAAAAGCCTATCTACCAACTGGGGGTTGGGGTCGATCCCTCTGGCTTGGAGCCAGTGAATGATGTTGGACTGTCCACTCATCGGGCCGATCTCGATCTCCTGGTGGCGACCAAATAGGTCCGCAGGCACGCCAGAATAGACGCGATTGGCCAGGTACTCATCCCCTTTCTCTTTGGCTTTGACGATGGCCGAGGCATGCACGCCTGTCGATGTCCGGAAGGCATCCCGTCCCATGATGGGATAGTTAAACGGAAGCGGGGCACTGCAAAACTTGTGCACGAGCTGGCAATACCGAGGCAGCACGCTGAGATCCTGATCCATCCATCCGAAGAGTTTTACGTTGACGAGCAATTGATCCAGCGAGGTATTGCCCACGCGCTCGCCGATGCCCAAGATCGTACCGTGCACGCAATCTGCACCAGCTTCCAAGGCTGCAAGACTATTGGCGACGGCCAGACCTCGGTCATTGTGGCCGTGCCAGTCGATCTTCAAGCCCCGCTTGTCCGCAACGATCTCCTGCTTAAAGAATTGAATCACATTGCGGACGCCATGTGGAGTGACGTGTCCGACGGTATCCGCAATGCACAGACGATAGGCACCAGAGCGAATGGCTACGCCATAAAGCTTTTTGAGCACCTCCGGCTGAGCGCGCGTCGTGTCTTCGGTCACGTACATCACGGGCAAGTTATGTTTCACGGCGAACGTGACGGCCTCTTCTGTGCTGCGCAGCATCCTGTCTAGATCCCAGCCTTCGGCCAACCAGCGGATCGGGCTGCTCCCGATGAACGTAGAGGCTTCGATGGCGATACCCGCGGCCTGCGAGATCTCCACAATGGCCTGCACATCGCTCACCACCGTGCGAGCTGCGCAGTTGGGTCGGATCGGAAGCTTTTCACAGGCGATGGCTTTCGCCAGTTGCAAGGTCGTCTCTTTGATCATGGGACTGGTGCAGGGCATGCCAATGTTGGCGTTCGAGATGCCCAGTTGTGCCATGTAGTGCAGAGCTTCCAACTTCTTTTCTAGAGGTGGGTCGGTGATGGAGGGCGACTGCAGACCGTCGCGGAGCGTCTCGTCGTTGAGCTCGATCCTTGAAGGAGCAGAGGGCGCTTTGACCTGGTTCCAGTCGTGGATCAACTCATGTGCCTCGAATGCTTTGACCATCGCTACACTCCTCTCAACGACCATCCCTGGTAAGCAAGTATAATCGAGAGCGCCCTTCAATCCAAGCCAACAGATGGGCATCTCTATGCCCGCTTGCCTCGATACTTCCGATTCGCTAGACTAGGCAAACCAACCTACACCAAGGGGAGGGACACCTATGGAGACCAAAGAGCAAATCTATCGGGTTCGCGGAAGCTGGACTGGGGACCTGCACGGTCGAGGCATCATCCAGAATGAGGAAGGCACATTTAAGACGAATTTTGCGGTTCCCAGTAATTTCGGCGGACCTGAGGGAGCTATGACCAATCCTGAGGAAATTTTCCTGTCCTCCGCGTGTGCGTGTTACCTTGTAACGCTGGCCATCATTGCGGAAAAGATGAGATTGCCTGTGAAGAATATCACTTGTACAGCCGAGGGACGAGTTACGTCCGATTTGCATGATGGGCACCACTTCCGTGACATCGCTCTTCACCCCCATTTTGAGTTAGAGGGAGACGGGGACAAATACGATGAGGCCATCGCCCGCGCGGTGCAACTGGCCGAGCAGCGCTGCATCATCTCCCGCGCCGTCAAGGGAAGTGTCAAGTACGAGATCAAGCACACGGTAGCGGTTTAGTCTAGGCGCTCTACAATCGTCGCGATCCCCTGACCGAAGCCAATGCACATCGTCACCAGGCCATACTGACCGTCCATGCGTTCCAGTTCGTAAAGGGTTTTCGTGATGAGGATGGCCCCCGTAGCGCCTAGGGGATGCCCGTGGGCGATGGCACCGCCGTTCACGTTCACGCGCTCCCAATCCACATCCAGCTCACGCCCCCACGCGATGGGGACAGACGCAAAGGCCTCGTTCACTTCAAAGAGATCGATATCACTCAGCGAGAGCGCCGCCTTTTCGAGTGCTTTCTGAGTCGCAGAGATGGGGCCGGTCAGCATGATCGTGGGATCCACTCCGGATACTGAAAAGCTCATAAAGCGCGCGCGGGGTTTTAAGCGCAGCTCTTTGGCCTTGGTGCGAGTTGTAATCAGCAACATGGACGCTCCATCGCTGATCTGGCTGGAGTTTCCCGCTGTGATTCTCCCGTCGGGCCGGAAAGACGACGCGAGCGTGGACAGCTTTTCTAAGCTCGTATTTCGACGCACACCCTCGTCTTGGGTGACGAGATTTCCATTCAGGGGAACGGGGATCATCTGCTCCTTGAAGCGTCCCTCATCTTGGGCGCGAGCAGCCTTGCGATGGCTTTCCAGTGAAAATTCATCGAGCTCGCGGCGCGAGATGTTCCACTTCTCTGCAATTCGCTCTGCAGATTCCCCCTGCCAGACGATCTCATAGGCACTCAGCAGCTTTGGATTGAGTGGCTTGTCGATATTCGAG
>MFGX01000115.1:21780-25609 GCA_001778455.1 Candidatus Fraserbacteria bacterium RBG_16_55_9
GCCCATCGGCTCGCGATTCATGCTCTCGACGCCCCCAGCGATCACGACGTCGGCTACTCCAGCCAGTACCTCGTGAGCCGCGAAATTGACGGCTTGCTGGCCGGAGCCACACATACGGTTGACGCTAGTGCCCGCAACGGTGATCGGCAAGCCGGCAGTGAGCGCGATCAGCCTTGCGATGTTGCCTCCCTGTTCGCCGCGTTGGGTAACACAGCCCGCTACCAGATCTTCGATGAGATGGGGATTGATCCCTGTGCGCTCGAGCAGGGCTTTAACGGCAATGGCCCCGAGATCGTCCGGCCGGGTGCCTTTGAAGGCACCTTCTTTCTTGCCGATGGGCGTGCGAACGGCTTCGACAATGACGGGCTCTCGGGGAGGCATACTCTAAGCTTAGAGCTCCCCGGATTGTGTGAGTCCGTCGAGGATGTCCTTCACGAACGAATTGACGTCGCTATAGGGAAAGCGTGCGCGTCCGGCGAATTTCTGAGAGAGCTCCATGGCGGTCCAAGATTTGCTCCCTGCGGTGAAGCGAGTCATCGGGCCCTGGGGCAATATGGGCAATAAGTCCATGACGCTTCTCACCGGGTATTTTGCTTTTCCGAAGATGTCCGTCAGTTGCTTTTCCAAATCCTCACGTGCACCCATCGTGTACACCTCCGTTTGTGAGATCATTGTAGTTCTCTTGTGGCGGATCTGTCAATTCAAGCGCTGCGACGTTATAATAAAGACCCCTGAAATTCTATTTGAGGTGATCATCGCATGAAACTGGAAGACGTGAAGACCATCGCCGTCATCGGCGCCGGGACAATGGGCCACGGCATCGCGGAACTTGCCGCCCTCGCCGGCTACGAAGTCAAAATGCGCGACATCAACGAAGAATTCGTCCAGAAGGGCTATAAGCAGATCGAATGGAGTTTGAATAAATTCGTCGAGAAGGGGGCGCTCACTGCTGAGATAGCTCAACAGACGCTTAAGCGCATCATTCCCCTCGTTGACATCAAGAGAACGGTTGAGATGGCGGATGTCGTCATCGAGGCCGCGCCAGAGATCATGAAGCTGAAAAAAGAGCTCTTTACTGACTTGGATAAGTACGCAACTAAACATGCAATTCTTGCCACAAACACCAGCTCACTCTCCATCACAGAGATCGCTAAGACGACCAAGCGCCCTGCTCAAGTCGTCGGAATGCACTTCTTCAACCCGCCCGTCCGGATGGCCCTGGTAGAAGTGATCAAAGGCGAAAAGACCAGCGAAGAGGTCATGCAACTGACGGTGGATTTGGCCAAGAAGATGGGGAAAACTCCCATTCGCGTTGAGAAAGACGTCTTTGGCTTCATAGTGAACCGCGTGCTCGTGGGGCCCTTCATGTTCGAGTCGGCCTGGATGGTCTCCCGCGATGAGGCAACGATCCAACAGATCGACAGCCGCATGAAATACTACGAGGGTTTTCCGATGGGGCCCTTCGAGCTTCAAGACCTCACAGGCATTGACATTGGCTATCATCTCACGAAGGAAGCCGGCTTGCCGGTTCCGCCGCTCATCGAGGAGACAGTAAAGGTGAACAAGCTGGGGCGCAAGACTGGTGCGGGCTTCTATAACTACAAGAACGGTGGCGCAAACTACCCTCGTGAAGCCGGCGAAAAATTCGATCCCACTCCCATTTACGCGCTCATGGTCAATGAGGCCTGCCATCTCTTAGAGCAAGAAGTGACCAAGCCTGAAGACATTGACCTCGCCGTACAGCTTGGTGCGGGTTTCCCAGAGGGACTACTCAAGCGAGCTGACCGTATCGGCCTCGAAAAGCTCCACCAGACACTGAAAAGTCTTCACAAGAAGCATGGCGATGAGCGATACAAGCCCTCGATACTGCTTCAACAGATGGTCAACGAAGGCCGCACAGGCCAAGCTGCCGGTCGTGGCTTCTACGAATACGGGAGCAAGAGCTCTGGGGTGCACGAGTACAAGTCCATTCAAGTAGAAATCGATAGCCAGAAGATCGCGTGGATCACGCTCAATCGACCTCATCGCTTTAATACTTTCAATTCAGAGATGCGTGAGGAGCTACCGCGAGCATTTCAAGAGCTAGCCAAGAACGACGATGTGCGTGTCATTGTCGTCCGGGGAGCGGGAGGAAAAGCGTTCTCCGCTGGCGCGGAGATCACCGAGTTCTCTCTGGGCAAGCCCTATCAATTCGCGGAGTTAGGTGGAGTTTTCAATGTACCTCAAGAGTGTCCCAAACCGGTGATTGCCGCGATCGATGGCTACGCCTTGGGCGGTGGACTGGAGTTCGCATTGGCCTGTGATTTTCGCATCGCTTCCAAGCGCTCGGAGCTAGGGCAGCCGGAGATCAACCTGGGACTGATCCCTGGCGGCGGAGGCACGCAGCGTTTGGCTCGGCTCATCGGCGCGGCGCGGGCAAAAGAACTCGTCATGCTCGGTGAGCGCATCTCCGCAGAACAAGCGGCTCAGTGGGGCCTCATCCATAAAGTTGTCGAGAACGAGCGCTTTGATGAAGAAGTGCGTGCGTTCGCCGAAAAACTTGCAGCTAAGCCGCCGGTAGCGATTCGCCTGGTGAAGCGAGTCATCGATTGGGGAAGTGAAGCCCCGATGGAAGCGGCTCTCTTTTTGGAGAGGGAGGCTTTCGGCTTGCTCTTTAGCACAGAGGACATGATCGAGGGTACCACGGCCTTCCTCGCCAAGAAGAAACCCGAGTTCAAAGGGAGGTAAAACGTATCGTTCCAACAATTTTTAACGATTTTCTAACACTTGACGTCTGTGTTATAATTAAGACAGATCAAAGAGGTAGGGGGATGTAGGATCAAACCGTGAGTTGCAACGGCAGGTGGCGAAGTGTAAAGCATCTGGGAAAGAGGAGGTAACACCAATGCTGAAACGGGTTACGGCTTTCGGCCTTATGGCAAGCCTGGTGGTTTTGATCGGGGGATGTGCCCTTCTCACTCCGAATGTGGAGACGGGCGACCAACAGGGCCAGAGTGGAGACCTCCAGGCCCAGTGGGCAGGCAAGGGGGATACACTGGACAACCAGTTTTCCAAGATAGCCGAGAGAATCCCAGCCTTCGGCGGGATGTTCCTAGACTCAGATGAGATACTCAATGTGTACCTGCTCAATCTTTCGACGCTGGGACCGGCAGCGAGGGAAATCATCCAAGAGATCTTCGGGTCGGAACGGCTACCTGCGAGCGGGTTTCGAATACTCCAGGGCCAATACGGCTTTTCGCAGCTTCGGGGATGGTACAACCTCATGCGGGGAGATGTGTTGGGGCTTCCTGGGATCATCTTCACGGATATCGACGAAGCGCAGAATCGCCTGAGAATTGGCGTGGAGTCGCCTGAAGCAGAGAGCCTAGTGGAGGAGCAATTGGCCCAACTGGGTATCCCGCGCGAAGCGGTCATCATCGCGGAGACCCAGCCTATCCAGTTTGCCGCCACACTCCAAAGCAGAGTTCGACCACTGAGGGGAGGGCTTCAGATCGCCTTTTCCGCTTACGTGTGCACACTGGGGTTCAATGCGAGACGTGGAATCGATTACGGCTTTGTGACCAACTCCCATTGCACGCTGAATCAAGGTGGTGTCGATAGCACCCGCTACTTCCAACCCAGTATGTTCGGCACGAACAATCGTATCGGCGTGGAGACCCGCGATCCGACCTATTTCACGGGAGGAGCCTGCCCGGCAACGAGAAAGTGCCGCTACAGCGACAGCGCTTTTGCGAAGCGCGATTCCACAGTTACAGGCGATCTTGGGTACATAGCCCGACCTACGGCGCTCGGCTCCCTGACTATCAGTACCACGACCCCAAGGTTTCGA
>MFGX01000115.1:25705-26579 GCA_001778455.1 Candidatus Fraserbacteria bacterium RBG_16_55_9
GTGAATACGAACGTGTCGGGCACGAAGATTACTCAACTCTGCCAGAGTTTCGTGAGAGCGGGCGTGGGTGCTGGGGACAGCGGATCGCCCGTCTTCAAGATCACCAACTCTCCCATGTCCGGGGACGTCATTCTCTACGGCATCCTCTGGGGTGGGGATTTCGCAGGCACTGAATTCGTCTTTAGCCCCATTGGGACCAGCAATATCCAGCGAGCTACAGAGCTCGGAGCCCTTACGACGTGCGCTACTGGGTTCACGTGCTAAAGGGAGAGGAGCGAACCATGTTCAAGAAACTCCCAATGCTACTTGGGCTTCTCGCCGTATCGACCATCGTGGTCGGAGGATGTGATTCCTTCCAAATGAATCTGGAAAGGTCTCGGGTCCAGTCCATTGGAACGAGCCAGCCGGGCACGCTGGATGACCTGTTCGCAGAAGTAGCGAGCCGGGTACCTGCCTTCGGAGGAATGTTCCTCAATGAACAGAACAGCCTTTATGTCTACTTGCTCGATCCAACACAGAAAGCCGCAGTGGAAGCAGCGCTTGTGGCCGTCTTCGGCCCCGAACTCTTACCCGCAGACGGGATCCAAGTCCTCCAAGGCCAGTACAGCTTCACGCAGCTTCAGGATTGGTATGTGAGCTTGCCAGCTGTGCTCTCGATTTCTGGAGTGACCCTGACCGACATTGACGAAGCGAAGAATCGACTGAGGATCGGGGTTGAGACGATGAAGATCGCTCCAGAGGTAGAGCAAGCGCTGGCCCGACTGGCTATCCCGCAAGAAGCCGTCATCCTGGAAGAGACTGGGGCGATTACGCCCGCAAGGGAATTCTGAGCGAGGAGAGGATCTACTGGTGTCAGCCAAGCCGGTTTCGACTC
>MFGX01000116.1:0-715 GCA_001778455.1 Candidatus Fraserbacteria bacterium RBG_16_55_9
CAGACCAGAGAGGATCATCTCTTTCGTCACGTCATCACGCCACACGCCCAGCGTGGTCTTCGTATGAAGGAGTTCTCTTAAGGATGCAGTCATCTTTTCGTCATCCGCTTGGGTGAGGGGCTCAATGGCTCGGGGAAAGATCGGTTTGGGGAACGTCACCCATGCGAGCGGCTGCTGATTCTGCTGAGAGGTAAACGTGTCACCCAACGAGAATTCACTGAGCTTGGTGAGCACGATCACTTCCCCTGGGCCGGCTTGGTGGATCTTTTGTGGTTTCTCCCCTTGGGGGCGCAGAATCTCCTTCACCCGTTCCTTGGTCCCCCGCTTGAGGTTAAGGATTTCACCGCCCTCTATGATCGTCCCACTGTAGAGCTTGACGAAGGCCATGGAGCCCAAGTATTGGTCCGAGGCCACGTTGAAGACGAGCCCAAGAAGATCTCCTGTGGCCGGCTGGGTCCCAGAGGACGTGGGAGTTGATTGTAAGAGCTGCAAGAAGAGTTCAATCGACTTCGGGGCGGATGTGGAACTTGTGACCACGGGGACGACGACACGTTGCTGGATTCCCTCCCGAAGTGCTTGGCGGATCTCCTCAGGTGGGATGGGCTGCTCTTCGAGGAAGTGCGTCAAGAGTTGATCGTTGACTTCGGCCAGCGCTTCCAACAGAGCCTCTCGGCCCGTGGCGACCGTATCGGCCAGTTCGGGCGGGACCGGCCCA
>MFGX01000116.1:800-1210 GCA_001778455.1 Candidatus Fraserbacteria bacterium RBG_16_55_9
GGATAGGCCACTCCACGGGTGCGAAATTGGACTGGAACCGCTCCCGCAATTCCGAAACCACCTTGGGAAAATCCGCGTTCGGCAGGTCAAACCGGTGGATGAGAGCGAGCGCCGGTTTCTCGAATTCCTCAATCAAGCGCCAGGCTCGTTCTGTCTGGACTTCGATGCCCTTCTCTGCGTTGACAACGAGCACAGCGGTCTCTGCCACCCGCAGCCCCTTGTACGTCTCCTCGACGAATTCACCGAAGCCCGGTGCATCCAAAAAATAGACCAACTGATCGCCCTTCTGATAGCAAGCGATATTTAAGTCTACCGAGCTGCCTCTTGCCTTCGCCTCCGGACTGGTATCCAGATGAGCCGTGGTCCCGCCTGTTTGGAGGATGGCCTCGACCAAGGCCGTCTTACCCGAT
>MFGX01000116.1:1217-1389 GCA_001778455.1 Candidatus Fraserbacteria bacterium RBG_16_55_9
GACCTACCAGACAGATGGTGCGTACTTCCCCCACGATCTATCCCTCCTGCGTCTCCCAGTTCATGGTGTTAATTATGGGTCCAGTATAACACGCTTCTCCCATAGGCGGCAAAATTTCCCCGCTCCGGCGAACTCTGCTATAATATCCATATCTACCTCGAACGCACCCATC
>MFGX01000116.1:1397-1687 GCA_001778455.1 Candidatus Fraserbacteria bacterium RBG_16_55_9
GAGGGTTCATATGTGGCGGGGGATATTTCCCAAAGAAGAGCGTTTCTTTGGCTTGTTGCAGTGTGCCGCCGAGAACGGGAGAGCTGGAGCGGAACAGTTCGTTCAACTCATGACCGAGTACAAGACACCACAGTCTGCAGCCCAGACCATCAAGGAAATCGAAAGCCAAGGCGATGAACTCACACACGAACTCATTCGGAAACTGGACCAGACTTTCGTGACGCCACTCGATCGTGAGGATATCCACAGGCTGGCAGGCGCTCTCGACGATGTAGTGGATCTGATTGAGG
>MFGX01000116.1:1802-2171 GCA_001778455.1 Candidatus Fraserbacteria bacterium RBG_16_55_9
GTAATCTACAAAAACTGTGTTGAGATCAAGCGAATCGAAGAGATGGCCGATCAGCTGAACCGCGAAGCCATTGGCCATCTTTTCGAGGAAGATCACGATCCCATCTCCGTGATCAAATGGAATGAGATCTATAATCTGTTGGAGGAAGCGACAGATCGCTGCGAAGATGTGGCCGATATCTTGGAAAGCATCGTGCTCAAGCACGCGTAAACATGCCTGAACTTTTCATCTTGCTTGTCCTGGTCATCGTCATGTCACTCATCTTCGACTTCGTCAACGGGTTTCACGATGCGGCGAACGCGATTGCGACTTCCGTTTCGACGCGAGTACTCGCTCCACGTACTGCGATCTTCCTTGCCGCGGCGCTCA
>MFGX01000116.1:2186-2497 GCA_001778455.1 Candidatus Fraserbacteria bacterium RBG_16_55_9
TGACAAGCACCGGAGTCGCTCAATTCATCGCGTACAAGATTGCCGATCCCTCTTCCATTCCCCAAATGACGTTAATCGCGGCCTTGGCATCAGCCATCGTTTGGGACCTGATCACGTGGTATTTCGCGCTACCCAGCAGCTCCAGCCACGCCATCATGGCCAGTCTCGTCGGGGCAGCCATTGCCACAGCCGGACCCGAAGCCATCCATTGGGACGAGATCACCAAAGTGTTTCAAGCGATCGTCTTCTCGCCACTGATCGGGTTTCTCGTTGCCTTTGTGATTATGGTTCTACTCCTCTGGATCTTCCAC
>MFGX01000116.1:2513-5196 GCA_001778455.1 Candidatus Fraserbacteria bacterium RBG_16_55_9
GGGTCCAGGGCACATTCAAGTCACTTCAAATCCTCTCTGCAAGCTTCATGGCCTTCAGTCACGGGAGCAATGACGCGCAGAAGACGATGGGGATCATGACGATGGCCGTCGTCAGCTTCTACGGCATGCCGACCAACACACCTGTGCCGCTTTGGATCGTCTTAAGCGCGGCTCTGGCCATGGGACTGGGCACGGCAATCGGAGGCTGGAGGATTGTACGCACACTGGGCGTACGTCTCACGCAGCTGCGTCCCATTCACGGCTTTGCGGCCGAAGCTACGGCGGGAGCCGTGATTCTTGCGAATTCGCATTTGCAGTTGCCGATCAGTACGACTCACGTGATCAGCGCTGCCGTCATGGGAGTCGGAGCCTCAAAGCGCCTCTCTGCCGTGCGCTGGGGGATCGGGCTATACATTGTTCTGGCGTGGGTGATGACGCTTCCTGCGTGCGCATTGTTGGCCTGGTTGCTCGTAAGAGTGACTCTCTTGTTTTAGCTTACGCTCACTTAGAAATCGCAGGATGGAAGAGCGCAAATTCGAAGCCTGGGACGCAATCTCTCCAGGGTCTGTGAGCCGATTCCCTGAACATCCAGAAGTTGCTCCAGAGATTGGAAGGGGCCGTTCAATCGGCGGTACTGCACGATTCGCTCAGCCAGCACGGGGCCGATGCCGGAGAGTTCCATCAGGTCGGCCATCGAGGCGTGGTTGAGATCGATAGGGCTGGGTTGGTTTTGCTCCGGGAATTGCCAAGACGTCGGTGACAACCAGAGACTCACCCCCAGGATGAGAGCTGCCAGCGAAGCAACTCCGATCACCACGGCACCGTCCGAGCGTGAGAACATCAAAGGCCTCTTGGGCCACGCGTGAACTCTTGAAAGAGTTCTTGGATCACGTGTAAACCATGCGCCCGCTGGGCGTATTTCATCCCTTCCGCCATCGGCTGATACTTCTCCGCCTCGAACTTTCTCCGATAGGCTTTGAGGAAGAGGTCCTGAAGTTTGAGAGCAAGTTCCGGCGAATGGCGAAGAGATTCTCCGTGCTCGCGGCATAGAGTCTCGATTTCTTCAAGGTAGATGTCCACATCCACAGCTTGCTGAAAGAGAAGAATCGCATCTCCGGGAGCTTGCCTCGGTAGGGTTTCACGTGCTTGGGAAAAACGCCGTCGGCGTTGAAGCTCTCTCGTTGCTTTCTCCTTCATACAAAGCCCCCGCTCTCGGTACAGTGGCAGCTCGCGGGCGGGGAATTCCAGCAATGTACAGCGACAGTTCGCATGTAAAGGAAGCTCAGGCGAATCGCCGGAGTGCTCATAGACCTCACCGTGATGGCCAAGACAGACCTCACATGTGAGAGAGTGTACAGTAGCATAGTATTGATAGAAGGGGCTTTGGCCCTTCCATCGGTGGAAGTAGTGTGGGATTCGAATGCCCATGAGTTCATTCTACGTTATCCGGGAAACTATTGACAACCGAGGAACCCTGAGTTATAATAAAGTGCTTATTGGCTACTCTGGCTTGTGAACACAGCAAGAGCAAACTAACAAACTTAGGATGCCTTTGGCTTAGGGACGAGCCAGAGGAAGGATTTTGTTTGGTCAAGTACAAGAGAGGGACGTTGATTATGAAGGCGAACAAGCGAATGGCCGCCGTAGATACCGTTGACATAGACGAGGCACTGCAAGAGGATGAAGTGCCTGAGACGGCTCCCCTGATCTCAGACCAGGAGGAAGGCGTTATGGAAGATGAGGAGTTGGAAGCCAATGCTTCCGAAGATCTAGTAAAGCTATATCTTCAGGAGATCGGGCGCGTGCCTCTTCTCACCCGTGAAGAAGAAGTGAAACTGGCCAAGCGTGTCGCCCGCGGCGAGGAGAAAGCGCGGCAACAATTGGCATTGGCCAATCTTCGTCTGGTCGTCTCGATCGCCAAACGGCACAAAGGATCCGGGTTGCCTCTATTGGATCTCATTCAAGAGGGCAACATTGGATTGATGAAGGCGATCGAGAAATTCGACTACACGAAGGGCTACAAGTTCAGCACGTACGCCACGTGGTGGATTCGCCAGGCCATCACCCGTGCCATTGCGGACAAAGCCCGAACCATCCGCATCCCGACACACATGCTTGAATTGATGCGCAAGATTTACAAGGCTGAGGAAGAGTACGTGCAGAACCACGGGACTCCTCCCACCTCGGAAGAACTCGCGAAGATGCTGAGAATACCCCACGAAGAGATTCAGCGCGCCAGGAAAATTACTCCGTACACGCGTTCGTTTGAGGAACCCGTTGGCGATGAAGAGGAGAGCGTGCTAGGAGATTTCATCTGGGCGGAGGAGAGTTCCGCCCTCCGGAAAGCGCTTCAGGAACTCTCCGTGGAAGAACTCTACGAGGCGTTGGGCGAACTCACGGACCGCGAGCGACGTATTATTGAGCTTCGTTTCGGCCTGGGAGACTCTCGGCAGCCGATGACCCTAGAGAAGGTCGGCGAGCAGTTTGACCTCAGCCGAGAGCGCATCCGCCAGATTGAGAAGGAGACTCTAGAAAAACTGGCTCATGGCCCACTGCGAAAGCGCTTGGAACAATTCGAGAGCCTCATTCAAGAAGAAGATATCCAACTCAGCTGAATTTGGCGGAGGGACGGGGACTCGAACCCCGAGGGCCTTTCGGCCGTACCGGTTTTCGAGACCGGCTC
>MFGX01000116.1:5480-5600 GCA_001778455.1 Candidatus Fraserbacteria bacterium RBG_16_55_9
GAATCCACGTGGCTGACACGGTGGGAGAGCGAAAATCTTCCGCGGCAACGGACCGAAGGCTCAAATTCTCCAACCCTCGAAAGAAGAATCGGGATACAAGAGCATGGCGCCTCCAGCGTG
>MFGX01000117.1:0-2625 GCA_001778455.1 Candidatus Fraserbacteria bacterium RBG_16_55_9
GAAGACACTGAACATCGACGTGTCGAGAATTGAACAACGCATTACTTCTCAAACCAAGGCCATCCTGGCGGTGGACGTCTTTGGGCACCCCGCAGAGTGGGATGAGCTGGAACAAATTGCTCGGAAGCACGATCTGCTTCTCATCGAAGATTCCGCTGAAGCACTTGGATCGGAGTACAAAGGCTGCAAAGCCGGCACGTTTGGCGATGCGGCTCTCTACGCATTCTACCCCAACAAGCAGATGACCACCGGGGAGGGCGGCGTGGTTCTCACCAATGGAGAACAGATTGCGAAGCTGTGTCGAAGCCTGAGAAACCAAGGGCGAGGCGAGGGGAATGAATGGCTTAAGCACGAGCGTCTGGGGTATAACTATCGGCTCAGCGACATTCACTGTGCCTTGGGGTTGGCTCAGCTAGAGCGCATCGATGAGCTTTTGGGTCGGCGCGCGCTCGTGGCTCAGGCCTATAACGATCGACTGAAAGATGTCGAAGGTGTATCGATCCCCTATGTTGCCCCCCACATCAAGATCGGTTGGTTTGTATACGTAGTACGTCTCGCGGATCACTACTCGCGAGCGGATCGTGATCGCATCCTGCAAGAGTTAAAGAAAATCGGGATTGGCTGCGGCAACTATTTCAGTCCGATTCACCTTCAGCCATTCTATCGTGAGCAATTTGGCTACCAGCTCGGTGATTTCCCCGTAACAGAGCACAGCTCTGACCGGACGATCGCCCTGCCCTTTTTCGCCGGTCTGTCAGAAGCAGAAGTCAACCACGTCGTCTCGGCTCTGAGACAGTTGCTTTAGGCTTGACCCACCGAGCCAGATCTTATAGGGTTTTACGATGATGAGGGCGTTTACACTGGAAGGAATTCGCAACTCAAAGCGCGTTGTCCTCTTGCTTCTTGCAGATGCATTGCTCATTTCCCTTGCGCTCTATGGGGCGTTCCTACTGCGGTTTGACGGCCAGATTCCTCCCCCTTGGGCAAACACGTGGCTGAGTTATCTCTGGATCGCTCTGGGGGTAAAGATCCCCATCTTTTATGCCTTCAGACTCTATCGTATGAGTTGGGCGCACGTCAGCTTCAGAGAATTGCTTTCCGTCTTCCTGGCCGTTGGCCTAAGCTCGAGCCTCTTAGGAACGATCTTCTTTCTATTGCGGGGTGAGCAGATCCTATGGACGTTTCCTCGATCCATCTTGATCTTGGATTACGTTCTGACCCTCTTTCTCATCGGCGGACTGCGCTCCGGCAAGAGGATTCAGTTGGGATTGTCTAGCCGCTTCTCCAGCAAGGGGAGGCGCGTGTTGCTTGTGGGAGCAGGCAATGCGGGCGATCAAATCCTACGTGCGATGCTTCGAGAAACACGTTCTTTATATCTGCCTATCGGCTTTGCGGACGATGACCCAACGAAGCAGGGAATCGCTCTTCACGGGGTGCGCGTGCTAGGCAAGCGCTCCGAAATCCCCCAAATAGTGAAGATGTATGGCGTGGAAGAGCTCATCATTTCTATGCCTGCAGCCTCTTCCCGGGTCATCCGCGAGACGGTGGAACTGGGACGTCAAGCTCGTTTAACGCAGATCAAGATCCTTCCCGGGCTTCACCAGCTCGTGAGCGGCCAGCTTGGCCTCTCGGACATCCGCGAAGTGCAGCCGGAAGACCTCTTGGGCCGCGAGCCGGTCCACATGGAAGTCCATGAGATTCAAAGTTACTTGAAAGATAAGGTCGTCTTGGTTACAGGTGCGTCAGGCTCCATTGGAACAGAGCTATGTCGCCAGATTGCCAAGTTCTCTCCGAGTAAACTCTTGGCGCTCGATCAAGACGAAACCGGACAGTTCTACCTTGAGCAAGAGCTTCGGGAGAAGCTGCCGTCTCTCGAGTTCCAAACGATCATTGCGGATATTCGTGATCAGACTAAGATCGAGCAAGTCTTCCAGCAATACCGCCCTCAAGTTGTCTTTCATGCGGCAGCGTACAAGCACGTGCCGCTCATGGAGATCTACCCGGACGAAGCCGTCAAAAACAATATCTTTGGGACGCTCACGATGTCAGAAACAGCCTTGAAGTGGCGTGCCGAAAAATTCGTGCTCATATCCACCGATAAGGCCGTGAATCCCACTTCGGTCATGGGGGCAACCAAACGAGCAGCGGAGATGATGGTTCAAGTGCTTCATAGACGTGGGGGGACCAAGTTCACGGCCGTTCGCTTTGGCAACGTCCTGGGAAGCCGCGGGAGCGTCATACCCATCTTTCGGCAGCAGATCAAGCGAGGAGGGCCGGTCACCGTGACTCACGAAGACATGCAGCGCTACGTCATGGTGGCCTCGGAGGCGGTCGCTCTGGTGCTCCAAGCGGGCTCGATGAGCCAAGGAGGAGAAGTGTTTGTGCTGGATATGGGCGATCCCATCAAGATCGTCGATCTGGCACGCGAGCTGATCCGACTTTCTGGCTATGAGCCCGACAAAGATATCCCCATTGTCTTCACAGGCCAAAGGCCCGGTGAGAAATTCTTTGAGGAGCTCTTGACGGCCGAGGAAGGTACAGTAGCTACTCATCACAGGCAAATCTTCGTCGCGCGGATGGGCGAAGCACCAGAGGAAGCACGGCTACGCCAGCAACTTGGCAAGT
>MFGX01000117.1:2724-2915 GCA_001778455.1 Candidatus Fraserbacteria bacterium RBG_16_55_9
GAAAATCGTCTATTTGGACTGCTTCTCGGGCATCAGCGGCGATATGTTTCTGGCTGCTTTCTTGGATGCTCAAACCATCGAGCCAGGCGCGCTAGAGAAAAAACTGAGCATGCTGGGCTTGGGCAAAGTGAAACTCACACTCAAGAGAGTGAGACGTGGAGCTATGGCTGCCACGCACCTCGTGTTTCAGG
>MFGX01000117.1:2991-12366 GCA_001778455.1 Candidatus Fraserbacteria bacterium RBG_16_55_9
AGTGGGCGAGCGACGACGAGCGATCGCGATCTTTCAGAGTCTAGCACAGGTCGAAGCCAAGATTCATAATGTGCCCATCGAGGATGTGCACTTTCACGAGCTGGGTGCGCTCGATTCCGTTTTAGATATCGTCGGTGCAGCAGTCGTCATTGAGCAACTGGCTGCTGAGAAGGCTTTTGTCTCGAGAATCAATATGGGATCGGGCTTCGTAAAGACGGAACATGGGCGCATGCCCGTACCCGCCCCAGCAACGCTAGAGCTCTTGAAAGGGATGCCCACGTACTCTTCGGGGATCGAGGCAGAACTGGTCACACCGACGGGAGCGGCCATCTTAAAACACCTCGCGCCGGAGCATGAGTTTCCTCCTGCTCAGTGGGCGTCCATCGGATACGGAGCTGGAACACGAGACCTGGAAGATGCCAACGTGCTTCGTGTTCTCGTTGGAGAGGGTCTTTCACGTAAGACAAAGCGAGAAGAAGCGTGGGTCATCGAGACGGATATTGACGACATGAGCCCGCAGATTCTGCCTTACGTTCAAGAGTTGTTATTCAAACAGGGAGCTCAAGATGTGAACTGGCATGCGTTGCATATGAAGAAGAATCGATTGGGTGTCCGATTGTATGTGCTGAGCCCATCGGAGCGCGTGGATGCACTTTGTGAGGCGGTTTTTCGGGAGACGACTACGCTGGGAGTGCGAATTTACGCAGTAGAGAAGCGTAGGCTGGAGCGCAGGATCGTTCAAGCGAAGATCCCTCAGGGCAGGGTCCGGGTGAAGGTGGGACTGTGGGGGGACCGCGCCGTGAACGTGGCCCCTGAATATGATGACTGTGTACAATTGGCGAAACAGGCGGGCATTCCAGTGAAAGAGATCATCCGCTTGGCCACGGAGAGCGTCCATCACAAGTTGAAACTTTGAATCAGGGGGTACGATGCGCGTGAGCAAACGCGTATTTCTCATTCTACTAGGACTCTTAACGATCACGCTCGTCAGCTTCGTGGCATGGGCGCATTTCAGCATTACCCGCCGCGCCGAGAATTTGAACCTGACGTTGTCTGTCATCGCTGCGCAGTCTGATGAGCATCAAGAGGGTGACTCCGAAATCAGGGCCGTAGAGAACCAGTTCGAGTTGAACGTGCTGGACATCAGCCAGGGGTATCAACCAGTGAACGACGCGCAAATACGACTTCACTTTCGAATGCTCGACCACGATATGGGCGAGCAAGTGGCGGTTGCTGAGCCAGAAGGCCACGGCAGTTACATCGCGCGCGGCTCCTATCTGGGAATCGCAGGTCATTGGCGAATCGTTGCCGAACTGAGTCTGCCAGGTCGGATGGAGCCACTGAGTGCGGAGTTTGATCTTACAGTGGCCGAGTCATTACCTAGACGAGCGCCCTCCGGACCACTGGGCTTGAGCAAGAACACCGCTCTGCCTCTAGCAGTCGGCAGTCTTGTGTTGGCATTCATCACCCTGGCGCTTTCGCTGTTTCTGTGGAGACGTCGAGGTCAAGAATCTCTAGCGATCGTGGCCTTGCTAGCGTTATTTGGAGCTGGCCTGCTCATCTTCGGGTTGTATCTGCTCGTACAACCGCTCATACCGGGGAATGGTTCAGTTATGAATCCTTATTAGGAAGCCGGGGGGCAATTCAATGACAAAGAACAACAAGCCCAAGCAGAGCCTCCCAGAGCCTATTGAAGAGGGACAAGGCCGCTTTCCTTGGTGGATCTGGGCGGCCATCTTGATCTGGCTTCTGTACGCCTTTCTGATCGGCCCGTTTGATCTCACGAGCCCTGGGAGGTAGAGAGGGGATGGAGAAAAAAGCGATCAAGCTCTGGTTCTTCTCATCGCTCATCTGGTTAGCGCTGGGTCCATTGATCGGACTCTTACAATCGCTACAGTTCTTGTGGCCACAGGAACTGGAATTTCTGGCCAACATCCGCTTTGCCTATAGCAAAGCTCGAATCTTCCATACGAACCTGGTGATCTACGGCTGGATCGCGATGAGCTTCATATCGGCGATCCTTTACATCGTGCCCCGGTTATGCAACGTTTCACTGAAAAACGCGCGACTGATCTACTGGGCCGGTTGGCTCTGGAATATCGCCGTGGCGCTCGATCTTGCACTCATCTGGGCGGGAATTGTCGGCAACCCCTTCTTGTCCATACAACCCTACGAATACGCTGAGGCTCCCATGCTCGTGGACATCTTGATCGTGCTGTGCGCGGTAGCCGTCATTTTCGGTGTGCACCGCACTGTGCTCACCCGCGAGCGCCCAACGCTTTACGTGTCCGTCTGGTATCTCCTCGGCGGGCTCTACACCACCGCCATAACATATCTCGTAGGAAATTTCCTCACTCTGGCATTCACAGGGCTGGGCAATCAGATCCTCCACGCTTGGTGGCTTCACAACGCTGTGGGACTGTTCATCACACCACTGGGAGTAGGCATTGCCTACTACCTCATCCCGATCACGGCCCAGCAGCCTCTTTACTCCCATAGGCTCAGCATACTAGGCTTCTGGACGCTCATGGCCTTCTACCCCGGCACAGGACTACATCATTTCTTGCAGATGCCCATGCCCAGCTGGATCGGCGAATTTGCCGTCATTAGCTCCGTGTTGCTGGCTATCCCTGTCTTGGCCGTCGTCGTGAATCATCTAGCAACACCACGCCCCAATTGGCAGCGAGTGCTGGAGAGTTACCCGTTGCGGTTCACGGTGTTGGGCACGGTCTACTATTTGCTCACGTGCATCCAGGGGCCCTTTCAAACCACTCATGCGGTCAACTGGTTTGTGCACTTCACGGAGTGGGTGCAGGCCCATGCACACCTCGCTCTTGCGGGCGCATTCACTTGCTATGGCCTGGCTGCTGGGCTCTACATCTTCCCACGCCTCACTGGAAAGCAGCTCTACAGCCGCACGCTCGCCAACTGGATCTTCTGGCTCATGGCTGCCATCTTCCCGCTCTTCTATTTGGGCTTCACACACTCCGGGCTGGTCACAGGCATCAGCGTGAATCTCATGGATAAGACGATCTATGAGACCCTCTCCGCTGTCTGGGTGGCACGCCTCTTCCGCACAGTGATGGGCGCGGGCGTCGTGTTGGCATTCCTGCTCTATGCCTATCTCCTTGTACGCTCCCTGGGAGTGGGTCCACAGTTCACCGAAGGCCAGAATGAGGTCGCCGAGTCCACCCACCTACGCACAGAAAGGGCACCTGCATGAATCATCCATGGCAAGCTCCTGCGGAAGCAAGCGGGCTTTACTGGCTGTTGGTCGCGCTTGTGGTGGGAGGTCTTCTCTCGTTTACGTTATGGACGCTCTACGGTCGATTGCGGCCAGGTCGCCTGACGACCGTCGGTTATCATGCACTGGGCGTTCTGGTCCTTGTGTTGGCACTCTTTACTCTGGCGCTCTATGTGATCCCCGCTACTCAAGCTGAAAAGATCCCGCCGACCGAGCGAGCCTGGGATTGGAAGCCCGGCGAAACTTTGAAAGATCCCAGCGGAGCAGCGTTGGAAGGGGAGCCCTATCGGGGTTATCTCGTCTACTTGGCCAACGGCTGCACGTATTGCCACACGCTGTATCTGCGCCCCCAGGACATCCAGACCGGCTGGGGCGAAGGCGCTCGCCCAGAGGAAGTGTCACAGATGGGGGATTACGTCAACTACCCCTTCACTATGCTCGGCACGCAGCGCGATGGTCCAGATCTCACCGTGATCGGCCGCAAGATCCCCAACATGAACTACCACGTGGAGCACCTGGTCAACCCGCGCAAGTTCAAAATCCACTCGATCATGCCGACGTATCGCTACCTCTCGGAGAAAGACCTTTTGGATTTGGCCGCGTTCCTCGTGAGCTTAGGGAATGAACCCCAGAAGCTGCGCATGGGCCAGCTCGTGCCTCCACCGCCCACCACAGAAGATCCCCGTATTGCCCAGGGACGAGGGCTCTATAATAGTTTGAGCTGCGTCGCTTGCCACACCCTTGACGGAGCATCCAGCACCGGCTCTACTTGGAAAGGCCTCTACGGGCGCACGATGGAGATCGTCTTACCGGATGGCACGATGCAATCCATCACAGCAGACGACGCATACTTGAGAGAGTCGATGGTTGACCCAAGCGCCAAAGTCGTAAGTGGGTTTTCGAATGTCATGCCCAATATCCGACAGCTGGCAGGTCGGGATGTGACGGAGGAAGAGATCCAGGCATTGATCGCATTCATAAAGAGTCTCTCCCAGCCACGGTAATCATGGACCCGCTCAATCTCTTTGGCATCCTTTTGGGCGTAGGCGTGCTGCTCTTGATTGCGCTGGCCGTCTTTCGGGGTGAGCTGAGCGACTCGGAGCGCCCCAAATACGAGATGCTGGGACAAGAGCCTCCCTCCATCCGCGTGCCCGCGCGTCCAGGTCGGTTAGGAGTCGAAGATCGCGTGATAAGGCTCGGTCTAGTGGGAGCTTCGTTCTACTACTCCTCGCAACTGGGCTGGGCAGAGGCAAGTGGCATTGCGCTGGGGATGCTGGGAGCGTACCTCTTGCTTACTGGTCTGGTGGGACGCGACCCCGTTTATCGCTGGAGGGGATGGGACAGCCGCGCGCCGGAGCATCGGCACTGATGCCCCCGATTTGTTATCATTCGCTGAGCCATGTCCATCCATAGCGTTGACATCGTCGTGGTGGGAGGAGGACCTGCGGGAGCCATCGCTGCCAAGACCGCTACCGAGCGAGGGGCTCGCGTGCTGCTTCTAGAAGGAAACCGCGAGATCGGAAAGCCCGTCCAGTGCACGGGGCTCCTCAGCGTCCGCGGCTTTGAAGAAGCCGGAGCCTCCCAAGATGTGATCCTACGGGAGATCCGAGGAGCGTTTGCCTATGCCCCCGATGGAAGATGCCTTGCGGTAGAGAAATCCGGCGTGCATGCCTATGTGATGGATCGTGATCGCTTCGATTGTGATCTCGTTCGGCAGGCCCGCGAAGCAGGCGTCGAGGTGCGAGTCGCTGCGCAAGCTGTTGCGTACAAGTCGGGGCAGCTGAATTTTAAGGTCGATGGTCGCGAAGAGTCTGTGAAAACAAGCATCGTCATCGGAGCAGATGGACCGAAGAGTCGTGTGGCCGAGTGGGCGAATCTGCCCGCTCCGGAGAAGACGATCATCGCCATCCAAGCGACCATCTCGTATGAGGCCCAGCGCGAGGACTACGTGGAAGTCTATTTGAGCAGAAGAATCGCACCGAACTTCTTCGCTTGGGTAGTTCCTGCCGGGCCGGGCTATGCTCGCGTGGGATTGGGCACGGATGACGGAAAACGCGCTCGCGCGTATCTCGATTCCTGGCTGCAGGATCGCTTTCCTGGCCGCAAGATCGTGGAATTCAATGCCGGAGCAATCCCCATCGGCCCTCCAGAGCAGACCATTGCCGATGGCATCTTGCTCGTGGGGGATGCAGCAGGCCAGGCAAAGCCTACATCCGGTGGAGGGATCTATACGGGTGTGAGCTGCGCTCGCATCGCCGGAGAAGTTGCCGCTCGCGCGTCTCAAGAAGGGGATATCTCTAAAAAGGCGCTTTGGGAGTACGAACACCGCTGGCGAGAACTCTTCGAGAGCGAACTTCGGTTCGGCATGCTTGCCCACCAGCTCTTCTGCCACGTGAGCGATGAGGACATCAATAAGATGTTTGCAGCTCTGGATGATCCTCAGATTTTGAAGCTGCTGAGCGAATTCGGAGATATCGACTATCCCAGCTATGTGGTCAAAGCCTTGCTCAAGCGACCGGATCTTTGGGGAAGACTACTTCCCGCAATTCCCTTTAACCTGGAAGTGCTCTTCCAAACTATGAAGCATCTTGCGTGAGGCGATATGAAACCACAACAAAGAATTCCAACCCTGCCCAAGTTCCTCCAGCCTTTGGGATGGAAGCCCATCACGACAATTGTGCTTTCGCTGGTTTCCATACCACTATTCTGGATATTCGTCCACCAACAAGACATCAACGCGCAATACGTGCTCGTCCTCTCGCTCGGCTCTGCCCTCATACTCCTGTGGGCGCTGCCGAATGTGCATCTGGGGCTTGCAGCTGTCTTCTTGTTCACCCAACCGTTGATTCTCTACATTCCGAATACCGAATATGGCTACACCAAAGCGATCTTCTCATTGGGGTTCATCTCGTTTCTCGCGGTGGCTTGGGTTGGGGAGATGGCTCGGAAGGGGCGCGCGAATGTGCAGTGCACAAGGCTCTTTTGGCCTGTGATCTTCTTATTGGTGGCTGCATTGCTCTCGCTGATCAACAGTCAAAATCTCTTGGGCGATCTTCAGTACATCCTCCTATTCGTCTATTTCATGGTGCTCTATCTCTACTTCGCCAATGTGGTAGAACAACCGGGAGAGATTCGCTTCTTGCTGGGCGTCCTTCTTGTCACCGCATGCTTGGCTTCGATCTACGCCCTGTTGCAGTTTTACGGCGTCCTTTTGGGAGCACCTGGCTATCCGAAGGGGAACCCCGGCGTCATCATCTCCTCCTTCGGCAACAAGAACTACTTGGGGGGATTCCTGGCTTATCTCTTCGTGCCAGGGCTTTTCCTCTTTCTCAGCTCTAAAGAAAGATGGGCCAAAGCGTCCATGCTGGGAGCCCTGGGACTGATCTACGTGACGCTGGTTGCCATCAGCTCGGAGTCTGCTTGGCTGGGAGTCCTGCTATCGATGCTCTTTCTCTTCGTGGGTCTTTGGGTGACCCGCTCTCTGGAGCTTCTTAGAAAGAACTGGGGATGGCTCTTGGGGCTTGCTGTGCTGGTGGTCGTTCTTTCGCTGGGATTTCTCATTGGGACCCTCTGGTGGGTCAAGGGAAAGAGCCTCACGCTGACTCTACTGGCACAGACGGCCCAAATCTTCTCAACTCTGGGTTGGTTCGCATTTCTGGCCGTTGTAGGATTCCCTCTCGTAGCCGGGCTGATCTGGCTCTGGCAATCGCCCAAACGTAGATGGGCGTGGCTCGGCGCCGCAGCCTTGGTGCTGGTTCTTGCAGGATTCCTTCTAAGCCCGACAGGCAAGGGGCTCTATCAGGGGCTTGCCAGAACCGTTCAAAAATCCGCAGATGTCCGAGTGGAGGACTGGTGGATCGGCTATGAGATGTTCAAGTCTCAGCCCCTCATTGGCATCGGCCTCGGAGACTATAAGCGCGAATTTCTGACGTACAAGGCTCCGTTTCTTCAGACCGAGCGCGGCCAATACTACAACGAAAAGGTAGGCTATATTCAACGAGCAGCCCAGGCCCACAACGAGTACATCCAGATCTTGGCCGAGATGGGGATTATCGGATTGCTCGCAACGGTCTTTCTCATCGTGATGGTCTTTCGGAGCGCTTGGCAGAGGTTTACCAAGAGCGCAACTCCAGAGGGGCGCTGGCTGGTGCTGGCTCTTCTTGCGGGAGTAGTCGCTTTCATGAGCGATTCGTTCTTCAGTTTTCCTCTCCACCTTCCCGCCAGCGTCCTCGCGCTGGTCTTCCTCCTTGGAGTTCTCCAATCCCGCGCACTGGGAGAGGACCAAGGCTCACCGCGTGTAACTCTGGAAGCGGAAGGGAGTTGGATTCTGGCCAGCGTTGTGCTGATTGTAGCCTTCATGGTCAGCATCTTTGCCTATCGCGATTGGCAAGCGGACATCTACCTCGATCAAGGCCAACGGCTTGCCAAGGTCGGCGGAGATTCACCGATAACCAAGCAGCAAGCCACAGAATGGCTCGAGACGAGCCTTGGATTGGACTTCGCTCCAGGCGAGGTGTTCTATTGGTTGGGGCTCATGAACCTTGAAGAAGGGAATTATCTGAAAGCTCGCGAGCTCTTTGAGCGCTCTTTGTCGCGCTTTCCCACGGAGATCACCTACTACCAACTGGCGCGCGTAAACTTCCAACTTGAACAACTCGAGGAAGCAAAAGGTCCCACTGGGAATGCCGTGGCCAGCAGACGCTACCATGAAGACTCCAGAAGCTACCTCGCCAAGCTTGTGGCCATGGAACCAGAGCCCGCTACCAAAATGGATGCTCTTCACCTGAAAGCATTAACCCTCTACGATGATGGGCATTTGAACGAAGCGCGCTCCCTGCTAGAAGACCTCCGACAGCGCTACCCCGAGGAAGAGGATGTGGCAATCACTCTAGGGCAAATGTACCTCAAGCAGGGCCAAACAGACAAAGCCCGCCAGAGCTTTGAGCAGGCTCTAAGGATCATCAACAAGAAACTGGCCCAACTGCAAAAGCAGCTCTCACCCGCCGTCGACGTTCAGGTACCCATTGATGACTACTACCGCTGGAAGAGCGAACAGCAGAATCTCGAGGGTTTGAAAGCCAGAGTGGAAGAGATACTGCGCAGACTGCCCCAATGAGCAATCCTGGAAGGAGACAGCGGTGCTAGAACTTGTCAAGCGCACGGTTGATCGCATCTTTGGCGAAACCAATGAGCAGAAACTGAGACGCCTCCAGCCGCATCTCGATCAAGTCAACGCCTTGACTGATGAGATGAAGAGACTCAGCGATTCAGATCTCGCGTCCAAAACCCAAGAATTCAAGAAGCGGCTCCAGGAAGGCATGGAACTGGACTCTATTTTGCCCGAGGCGTTCGCTGTGGTGCGTGAGGTGGCTGAGCGAAAGGTGGGGCTTCGTCCCTACGATGTCCAAGTGTTGGGCGGTCTGGTGCTCCATCAGCGACGGATCGCGGAGATGAGGACCGGCGAGGGAAAGACCCTGGTCGCCACAATGCCCGCCTATCTCAACGCGCTCGCAGGAAGGGTCTACATCGTCACCGTCAACGATTACTTAGCCAAGCGCGATCGCGAGTGGATGGGGCCCGTATATGAGCATCTGGGTCTACGTGTCGGTCTTTTGCAAGAAGACATCAGCGTCGAAGAGCGTAGGAGCGCGTATCAGTGCGACATCATCTTTGGAACGAATACGCAGTTTGGCTTTGATTATCTGCGGGACAATCTGGCCATGTCATGGGATCAGCGCGCGCAGACGGGCCTTGACTACGCCATCGTGGATGAGATCGATAATATTCTGATTGACGAAGCGCGGACGCCGCTGATCATCTCCGGGTCCACGTCGGAGTCCGCCAAACTCTACAAACAGTTTGTGAAGGTCTCCCCTCGCTTTCAGAAGGAGAGCGACTTCGAACTGGACGAGAAGACCCGTCGGATCCACCTCACGGAAGAGGGCGTCCGGAAAGCAGAAGAGACGCTAGGAATCGAGAACGTCTACGCGCCTCAACACATTGAGCTCCTCCACCATCTGGAGTTGGCCCTGCGCGCTCGACATCTGTACCACAAGGACGTCGACTACATCGTCAAGGATGGTCGAGTCGTCATCGTGGATGAGTTCACAGGGCGACTCATGGAGGATCGA
>MFGX01000117.1:12386-12755 GCA_001778455.1 Candidatus Fraserbacteria bacterium RBG_16_55_9
AAAGAGAACATGGAGATCCGACGCGAGACACAGACGCTGGCCCAGATCACTTTGCAGCACTATTTCCGCCTCTACAAGGGACTTGCTGGAATGACGGGCACCGCCGCCACGGAAGAAGAGGAGTTCAAAGAGATCTATGGGCTCTCGGTGGTCGTCATCCCAACTCACAAGCCCATGATTCGAAGCGACCTGCCCGACGTTCTCTACAAGACGGAGAGAGAGAAGTTCAACGCCGTGGCCGATGAAATCGATCGGCTTCATAAAGAAGGCCGCCCGGCCTTGATTGGAACGACATCCATCGAAAAATCTGAGTACTTGAGCAACCTCTTGAAGAGGCGAGGGCTAACGCACAATGTACTGAACGCCAAG
>MFGX01000117.1:12764-13600 GCA_001778455.1 Candidatus Fraserbacteria bacterium RBG_16_55_9
CACGAGGCAGAGATCATCAAAGACGCCGGTCAGCGCGGAGCCATCACGGTCGCCACGAACATGGCAGGTCGCGGAGTCGATATCAAACTGGGCGAAGGCGTTGCCGAACTGGGGGGGCTGCACATCATCGGTTGCCAGCGCCACGAGAGCCGTCGCATCGATGATCAGCTCCGGGGCCGTTCCGGCCGACAGGGGGACTCCGGCTCCTCTCAGTTCTATGTCTCGTTGGAGGACGATCTGTTGCGGTTGTTCGGCGAGCAGAAGCTGATCCAGTGGGCAATGGGCGGGCTGGAAGAGGGTCAAAGGCTCGAACACAATATGCTCACGAAGGCAATGCGTACGGCACAGCAGCGTGTCGAGGCATACAACTTCTCAATTCGAAAGAGGCTGTTGGAGTACGACGCGGTGATGGCTCGCCAGCGCGAGGCCATCTATTCGCTGCGCAACCGCTTCTTGCTCGGAAGGGGGGACGAGCAGGCGGATCTGGATGAATACGTAACGGGAATACTTGGGAGCTA
This sequence comes from Candidatus Fraserbacteria bacterium RBG_16_55_9, assembly GCA_001778455.1. Taxonomy (GTDB): domain Bacteria; phylum Bipolaricaulota; class Bipolaricaulia; order RBG-16-55-9; family RBG-16-55-9; genus RBG-16-55-9. The sequence goes on from MFGX01000117.1 coordinate 13,283, forward strand.
CACTCAGACGCTTTTGGAGAACTATTGCCCCGACCCCAACCGCCCCCATGATTGGGATTTCGAGGGTCTGGCCAAAGAGCTTTCCAGTTTTCAGAATTCCCGTTTTTCGGGATCCCTTGGAGAAGGGGTCAACCAGCCAGACCTTCAAGAGAAGATCCATGAGTTTCTTATGGAAAACTATCGCGTGCAAGTGGGTCGAACGGGGGAGCACTTCCCAAGGCTTGCGCGCTTCATGATATTACAGATCATTGATGAGAACTGGCGTCAGCATCTCTACGCGCTAGACGATCTGAGGGAGGGCATCGGCTGGCGGGCGTA
>MFGX01000117.1:13619-13933 GCA_001778455.1 Candidatus Fraserbacteria bacterium RBG_16_55_9
CGAGTTCCGCAGTGAATCCTTCCGGCTCTTTCAGGAGATGCTGGGCCGCGTGGAAGAACAGATCATCAACTACCTGGTTAAGCCCGTGCTCAAGGTGGAGGCAGCTCCCGTCTCTTCTCAACCGTCCTTGGGAGACCTGCGTTATCAACATGAAGAGATGGACGCCATTGCCTCTGCAGCCAACCAGACTACGAGCTCAGGGGCGAGCACGGCAGTCAAAGCTCGACAACCCCGTAAGGTGGAGAAGGTGGGTCGCAACGACCCTTGCCCCTGCGGCTCCGGAAAGAAGTACAAGCAATGCCACGGCGCCCAGT
>MFGX01000118.1:0-1926 GCA_001778455.1 Candidatus Fraserbacteria bacterium RBG_16_55_9
CTCATGCCCACTCTTGACACGGCGGGCTTTTCTGACTATACTCTTACTGATAAATATTTTCAATAAAGGGTGAAACATTGATGCCCGAGCTCAACGGGGAAGAACAGCAGAAGACTCGATGGCTAGATCAGCTGAAAGCCCATGGCTATCGAATGACACGACCTCGACAGGCTGTGGTCGAGGCCATCCTTGGCGACCCAACTCATTGGAGACCGGAGCAAGTATTTGAGCGCGCACGCCGCACTTACCCCAACCTCGGTCTGGTTACCGTCTACCGCACGTTGGAGCTCTTGCAGAAGCTTGGTCTGATCCGGCGTGTGCACATGGAACGCGGCTGTCGCAGCTACACACTGGCCAGCCAGGAGCACAGCCACCAACTCATCTGCCGCGACTGCGGCCGCGTGGAGGAGTTCAGTGAGTGCGACCTGCTGGAGACGGTAGAAAGACTGGCCAAACGGACAGGCTACTCCATCGAAGCGCACTGGCTGGAGCTCTTGGGCCGCTGCCCTGCCTGCCTTGTTGCTGGGTGAAAATATTTTCGTACTAACTGACAAATGGTATCAATAGGAGGAAAGCCTGTGAGGAGAAGAATAGTCCCAATTGGGTTGTGCGTGTTGGCCGGATTGTCCATCGCTCTTTTGAGTCCAGCCGGTCAACTGGTGGAGAAGAAACTGGAGGTGGTGGCGAGCTTCTACCCGATATCCGACTTCACCCAACATGTGAGCAAAGATCGCGCCGAAATCCTGAATCTGGTTTCGGGAGAGCCCCACGAATGGGAGCCAACGCCCAAGGACATTGAGCGGATCGCGAAGGCGGATCTGTTCATCTACAACGGCGCCGACTTGGATGATAAGTGGGTTTCGGAAGTGCTAAAGGCCATTGGGCAGCAAGAAAAGCCTATCGTAATCAAAGCGACAGCTGGAGCACCGGTGCATCCGATCAGCGCCGAAACCGGGGGAGCGGGGATGGACCCGCACCTGTGGCTCGATCCTCAATTGGTGCGCGATTTCTATGTCCCTAACATCCTCGAAGGCCTCCGAAAAGCCGATCCGGAAGCACGGGCAGCCTTCGAGGCGAACAGTGAGGCGTTTCAATCCAGGCTCTCTCAGCTAGACGCGGCAATCCGAGATGGTCTGAAGGACTGCCGTCTGCAGACCCTGATCATCTCCCATCGATTCATGTCTTACTTTGCGGAGCGCTACCAACTGCAAGTCGAGTCCATCTGCGGCCTGGAGCCGTGCGACCCCTCGCCCGGTAGGCTGGCACAGTTGACGAAACTGGCCCGCGAGCTGGGCATCCAATTTGTCTTTGCGGAGTCCGGGGAGGGGCGTAAGATTGTCGAGCCCTTGGCTGGCGAGATCGGCGCCCAAGTACTCATCTTGAATCCCCTTGAGTTCCTCATGGATGAAGACCTGAAAGCGGGCAAGGACTACCTGTCCGTCATGGAGGAGAATGTGAAGGTCCTGCGCCTCGGCCTGGAGTGCAAATGAGCCAGCCGATGATTGAGATCGAGGATGTGACCTTCCGGTACCCGGGCCAGAGCGAGGCTGTGCTCGAGGGGGTGTCACTCAGCATCGAGCGCGGTCAATTCGTGGGATTTCTTGGGCCTAACGGGGGCGGCAAGACGACCCTCATGAAGCTTCTCTTGGGGCTACTGCCCCTGCAACGGGGGCAGATCAAGCTCTTTGGTCAGACAATCCAGGGATTTAAGGATTGGGCTCGGGTGGGCTACGTGCGCCAGCGCATCTGGGAATTTGATCGCCGCTTCCCGGCGACCGTCGAAGAGGTGGTGCTCAGCGGTCGGCTGTTCCGTAACCGCCTCCTGCGCCCCTTTCGCGCTGCCGATCGGCAGGCTGTCGGAACCGTATTGACGACGCTGGGCCTGACGGCACTAACGCACCGCGCTATCGGCGAACTATCTTCAGG
>MFGX01000118.1:1938-7971 GCA_001778455.1 Candidatus Fraserbacteria bacterium RBG_16_55_9
TCTTTCTGGCTAGGGCTCTGGTGCAGGAGCCGGAACTGCTGTTGCTCGACGAGCCCACGGCAGCGGTCGATGCGGCGGCTGAATCTGATTTTTATGAGTTTCTGCGGAGACTAAATCGCGAGCACGGCGTGACCATCGCCCTCATCTCCCACGATATTGACACCTTGTCAGCTCATGTTACAAAGCTTGCCTGCCTGAACCGCCGTCTGCTCTTCTGCGGCCCGCCACAGGAGTGTCTGAAGAGCGACACCCTGGAACAGCTCTTTGAGAGACAGAGCAAGACGCTCCTGCACCACGGTCACTCTTGGAGTATTCGGGAGGGTTAGCTATGGAGATCTTTCAATTTGGCTTCATGCAGCGCGCATTCCTGGCAGGACTGATTATGGCGGTCGTCGCGCCGGTAATCGGGATCTTTCTTGTCCTGAGGAGGCTTGCGCTCTTCGGCGACGGACTGGGGCACATTGCTTTCGGCGGCGTCGCGCTCGGGCTCTTCGCGCGGGTCAATCCCATCGTTTCCGCGCTCCTGCTCTCGGTGCTGGGAGCTATCGGCATCGAGCGGCTGCGTTCGCGGGGCAAGCTCGCAGGGGACGCAGCCATTGCGATCTTCTTCTCCTCGGGGCTGGCGATGGGCCTGATATTGGCCAAACTGGCTGGCGGATACAATTCGAATCTGCTGGGATTTCTCTTCGGAAGCCTCGTCTCCGTAACGCCAACGGATCTCTGGTTGACCGCGGGGTTGGGTGGGGCTGTCCTGCTCACTGTCTTGCTCTTGCGCAGGGAGCTCTTCGCCGTCACGTTCGATGAGGAGACGGCGAAAGCCGCAGGCCTGCCTGTGGCAGCCCTGAATCTTCTCCTGGCCGTCCTGGCAGCCGTCACCATCGTGATGGCGATGCGGGTGGTCGGTCTGCTCCTGATCTCCGCTTTGATCGTATTGCCCGTGGCGGCGAGCCTTCAGCTTGCCAAAAGTTTCCGTGGGGCCTTCTTGATTTCGATCGGCTTTGGCCTGCTTTCGGTGATTGCCGGACTCTTTGAAGCCTACTATCTGGACCTGCCTGCCGGGGCGACGGTGGTGTTGACAGCTACCCTGATCTTCGCGCTGGCAGCGAGCGCGGCCGTCTTCCAGAAGGAACCGGCCACCCACGGCGGCAGATGAGCTGGATGGTCTTCTGCCCTGGTGCTTGTGGGTGGACTCTTTTTCACGCTCTTCGTACTCCGATCACCGGATGCATCCACGCTCAGCAAGTATTGTCAGGCGGTCTCCTGAGGACGTGGCAGCGATAGCAACAGGGAGATTGATCTACGAGCAGATCCAGCAGCTCATCCGTTATCTGCGCGATTTGGCCAGGGACTGAGCGGAAGAGAGAAGAAGTCTGGCTGCTACGACGCAGGCCGAAAGAGGTTTCGGCTCTTGTAGAAGTATTCGAATCCGGAGGCCAGAGCTAAGCCCACCGCCAGCACGATGAAAGCCAGTTTCACGTCCTCCCCAAGCGCTCCCCATTCCCAATGATGATTGCCGATCAGTACAATGACTAAGCCAATATGAGAAAGCGTCTTCAACTTGCCAAGCACACTGGCCGAGATGACCATATCCTGGGCAATCGCCCAGATTCTCAAGCCCATCACCAACATCTCTCGGGTCAAGATGATCACGATCCAGACAGGAGAGATCTCCCCAAACCCCACAAAGACCAAGAGCGCGGCCATGACCAAGAGTTTATCCGCAATGGGATCGGCAAACTTGCCAAAATCGGTCACTTGGCCCCGGTTGCGAGCCAGCCAACCGTCCACTGCGTCGGACAGAGCAGCTAGGGTGAAGATGGCGAGCGCGATCACCTCACCCCCTTGAATTGTCCCGGAGAGTAAGAAGAAAAGAAATATCGGAATGACCGCGATCCGAATGAGCGTGATGGCATTCGGCAGGTTCCAGGTCATCCCGGCACTCCGCCCTTTTACGTGACCTGCAACTCTTCAAAGAACGAGGTCAAATCGGCCGTCGGATGCTGACCACTGTCGCAAATGGGCCGCTTGGCGGGCGGAGTCTCGCGATAGAATGGAATGCGCTGGGCGATGCGCTCCTCATAGGTTGAAGTCGCTTCGTTCTTCAAGAATACTCCGATCGGGATGCGATCACCCCACTCCAAGGCCTTCTCGACAAACTGTGAGAGTTTGCCCTGGGACTCTTCCTGGCCCATGCCGGGCCGAATCACGGGGTCATAGCCCTGGTCTTCCAGCTTGTAGACGCGGGGGATGGCCTTGCCTTGTTCGTTCAGCCGATCTAGCCCCCCATACCAATCTCGGGTGTTGATGTCATTGTACGTTGGGCAAGGCTGGAGCACGTCGATAAACGCCGATCCCTTATGCTCAATGCCCTGCTGGATGAGGCGCACGAGGTGGGGGATGTCGAACGCGTAACCACGCGCGATGAACGTATACCCTGCGGAGAGTGCCAGGAGCTGGGGGTTGATTCCCTGGTTCACGTTGGGTTGTGGGAGGCTCTTCGTCTGAACCCCTAGCTTGAGCGTAGGTGAGGCCTGGCCCTTGGTCAGTCCATAGACCCCATTGTTGTAGAGGACATAGGTGAAGTCCACATTGCGGCGCCCGGCATTGACGAAGTGCCCAGCTCCAATGCCCAGGCCATCGCCATCGCCGCCTACCGCGATCACCGTGAGATCGGGATTGGCCAATTTTGCACCGGTGGCAAACGTCAGCACCCGGCCGTGCAGGGTGTGAGTGCCGTAGACTTTCACGTAGTGTGCGGTCTTCGCCGCGCAACCGATCCCCGAGAAGAGCGCCACTCGATGGGGTTCCAGCCCCATCTGAGCCAGCGTCATCTGAATCGAGTTCAATATGCCGAAGTCCCCACATCCGGGACACCAGTTGTTGTGAACGTCTGTCTTGTAATCTTGTACCTTAAGTGCCATGTGTCAGTACCACCTTTGCGGGCGCTTCACCCGAAACGATCTGTTGGATCGCCCCGTGAATCTCATCTACCGACATCGGGCGTCCGTTGTATTTAACGATGAGATGATGCACATTCACTCCTGTATATTGCCTCACGAGACCTGCCAATTGACCCGAGTAATTGTTCTCGATGGCGATGACACGCTGGGCAGAAAGCAAGTGTTTGGCAATCTCTTCTGCCGGCAGCGGCCAGATCAGCCGCGCCTGAATGAACTTGACGGAAATACCTTCGGTTTTCAACAAGTCGATCGCTTCGAGAATGGCTCCTTTGGTTGAACCCCAACTCAGGACCACTGTTTTTGCCTTCGGATCGCCCAGTACGTTCAGCTTCTCTTCCACCGGGATCTCCCGAGCGAGGGTTTCGAGCTTGGCCATGCGCTTATCCATCATCTTGACGCGCGTGACCGGGTCTTCGGTGATGTGACCCCACTCGTCGTGCTCATCGCTCGTCCGCCAGCTGACCCCGCCACGAGTGCCTAGCGCTACCCGTGGAGAGATGCCCGTCTCACTGAACTGAAACGTCCTCAGGGACCCATTCCCACTGAGGCTCTCCACATCGCTCTCGCTGAGCAATTGCCCACGCTCGATCACCAGAGAGCGCGTTTGGAAGGCAGGATACGTCTGGCTGCTGGAAGCGATCGCTTTGTCCAGCAAATGAATCACGGGCATCTGGTACTTCTCCGCCCAGTTGAAGGCGCGAATCGTATCATGAAAAGCCTCTTCGAGGTCCCCGGAGGCAACGACAATGCGTGGGGCTTCACCGTGGCCAGCGTGGAGCGCAAATCGCAAGTCCCCTTGCTCGGTTCGAGTGGGCAAACCGGTAGAGGGACTCCCACGTTGGTAGAGCGTGACGACAAGCGGGATCTCATCGATCGCTGCAAGTCCCAGACCCTCGACCATCAGCGAGAATCCCGGTCCGGACGTCGCCGTCGAAGCACGCGCTCCGGTGAGAGCAGCCCCGGTGGCCATGTTGATCGCCGAGATCTCATCTTCACACTGTACAACCAAGATCGCACCCTGCTTCGACTCTCCATGTACGGAGAAGATTGCGTGAGCTTCGAGGTAGGTGCTTTCGTCGGTGGCCGGGCTGATGGGGTAGTACGTCTGGAAGGAGCAGCCGGCGATGATCTTCCCCAGCGCAACGGCCTGATTGCCCGTGAGGATGACGCGCTTCTCTTTCGTGGGAATGGGCTTGAGTTCGCAGAAGAAACCGTCCTCGTAGGAATGGGCCATATGCTCGTAGACGAGTTCACTGGCGCGCACATTGATGTCTACGACTTTTTTTTTGCCCTTGAAGACATCCGTGAGTGCCTTCTCCAGCCACTCGACCCCGTACCCCAGTAGAGCACACGAAGCGGCAACGGCCATCGTGTTGGCCGCCTTCTTGAGCTTGCTTACGGGTTCCCCGAGTTTCTCAGAAAGCTTTTGAATCAGATCATCATAGGGTACGGCAAAGAGTCGCACTCCGCGGTTGCTCGCGATGGAGAGTAGATCTCCCATCGTTTCGCCGACGCTCTGCTCCGCGAGGTACTTCTTGATGTCCTCACGGACACGGTTCTCCATGGCTGGAATGCGGTCCAAAGGCGTCTCCACGAGCTTGGGATCGTAGATGACTCCGCCCTGAGGCACGACGTTTTGAGCATGCAAAAAGACGGTCTCTGCATCGAATGTCACGAGCAGATCGGTTTGATCGGATGAGGCTGCGGTGGGTCGATCCGCGATGCGAACTTGGTAGTAGCTATGCTCACCCATGATATTGGAGTAATACTCGCGTTGGCCATAGACGTGCAGGCCGCCGGAGGCGCAGGCCCGTGCGAACATATTGGCAGCCGAGTCCACGCCGCTGCCCTGGGCGCCGCCGATGAGCCAATTCACGCGGTTAATCTTCCGCTTCATCCGGCTTCCTCCTCCGTGCTATGCACCGAAGATTTACTGTAGCAGATGCTTTCCAGGGGTTCAACCAGTTATAAGGATCCTTGCCCAGCCATTGCAGCAAGATCATAAACGGGAACCTCAACCTTACGCGTCGGTTCGCTATCTCCTTGGACAAGGCGATTCATTTGTAATTGCCACCGCACTCTGGACATTTCTTCTTCACGGTTTCTTTCTCCTCGTCCATGGATCGATCCACTTTTCGGGATCATACCCGTGAACCGTGATGTGAATATAGTCGTTTTTGCGGTCGTATGCTAATTGACTGTCAGATACAAGAGGATCAAGATATGGTTACATAGAGAAGTACCTTCACAAAGGAGGACCCTATGCGATCACGTACTGTAAGGATTCTTACCGTCGATCCGTAAGGCCGTGGGGGGTTGGGTAGGGGCGAACGGCCGTTCGCCCCTACAAAAACCAGGCCCAGCGCCGAAATCGTTGGGATCCTTCATCGCCGGGTTCAAATCCGCCGCCACCCAACGGATCAATGCAATGCGGAACGCGCCTGGCCTCCCCCGGTGGCAACGCAATTATTACGAGCACATCATCCGCAACGAAGATGAATGGAACGAGATTCGCGCATATATTGCCGGAAATCCCTTGAGATGGGAGCTGGACGAGAACCATCCGAACCGTAAGGCTGAAAAGAAGACAGACGCGAAGAATGCCGTTGGAAATCCCGTCGATCCCTCATTACAATCACCACGCGTTGCGAACACATAAGGAGGAAATGATCCCATGTCCGTAAACGTCGGCCAGAAAGCTCCAGATTTCACGCTCCCGGCATCCAACGGCGAAAAGGTCGAACCCTTTCAACTTAGCAAGAACTTGGGCAAAGACCAGATCGTCTTAGCATTCTTTCCTCTCGCTTTCAGTTCCATCTGCACGAACGAGATGTGTCAGTTTCGCGACAGCATGAGCCTGTTCAACAACCTGAGAGCTCAAGTCTATGGCATCAGCGTGGATAGCCCCTATGCGCTCAATGCGTTCATCAAAGCACATAATCTCAAGTTTAACCTCCTGAGCGACTTCAACAAAGAAGTCAGCAGCCAATTCGGCGTCCTCCACGAGAAGCTCGGCAATCTCATCGGCGTCTCCAAGCGCAGTGTGTTTGTGCTAGATAAAGATGGTGTTGTC
>MFGX01000118.1:7983-9460 GCA_001778455.1 Candidatus Fraserbacteria bacterium RBG_16_55_9
ATGACAGAAGACCCGACTGTGATGCCCAATCTTCAAGAAGTCCAGCAGGTGCTCCAGAAGCTCTAAGTAGCCACTCGTCGCAGGATGACCCGAGGCAAGGTCCAATAAAGCTCGTCGGAGAGTGACGGAAGTCCTCGACATCCCTGTCGGAGGTGCTACGTTAACACTATGAGCGCGCAAGTGTACCGTGGCCTCGTTGCAGCAGCGATTCTTATCACATTCCTACTTGGAACCGAAGCGGCACTCTGGGCAGAAAACGAAGACCCCATTCTCTTTCGGCAAGGCGAGTTTGAGGGGCAGATCTTCCCGATCCCTGGACAGAGCTCTGCGGAGCAGTTTTACGATTACTCTATATTTGATTATCAATCAAGGACTTCACTGGAAATCCCTCGCCATGGCATGATCGTCCTCTATCGCGCGGCGCGCTCAGACAAGCTTGCATTGATCATCATCCTCAATGCGCCCAACGCTGGCCCCGGTGGGCAAGTGCGCCTGGATATCCAAGGATTGCCATCCACGGCAAAGCTGGCTGTTCAAGATGATCCCAGCGATGAGTACACTTGGAATCCACCCCATGCCCAGTTCTACTGGCGCTGGGCATCCGGGCGGACGGATGGCGTAGTCATCACCAATTTGGAAGAGCCGTTCATGCTGACGATCACTCCCCAGCTCACTCAAGGAATCACGGGTTGGAAGCTCTACACTCTCAAGAACCCTGACGTTGGGCCAGAGAGAGTTCCCCTACCCAGCACCACAGATCCGATCACTCTCTGGATGGGCGAGGGCCCGGTTCCTCAAGTCGGGTTCCAATATTCACCTGAACAAGTTCACGCCATGGTCCCCGTGCTCTTCGATGCCCAGTCCTCTCAAGCTCTTTGTGGGCAGGCTACGCATTACGAATGGGATTTTGACGGTGATGGCGTCTTCGATGTCAGCACCGATCAGCCTAGAGTGACCCATACGTTCACTCAGAGTGGGACGTTCAAGGTCACGCTGCGCATTACGAACCTTATCGGCTGTACGGCCACAGTCTCTCGTTCGATTGAGGTAAGCGAAGAGCGGACGGGCGTGTGGCGTGCGATCTCCACTCCTCAGGCGCAGCCCGGCAGTGTCTTTCGCGTGACGATCCGTTTCCAAGTGGAGGTGCCCACCAACGGTTTAGGGCTGGAAGAGCAGCTACCTCTCGGCTGGACGATGGAGCCCATCCGCAACGATGGTGCCGTCTTCAAGTTCACTCATTCACGTGGTCAGTGGGTCTTCCCGGCTCTTCTCAAGGTCGGCGATTCCAGACGCATCGTCTATGAAGTGCGTGTGCCCACAGGCGAAGAGGTGGCAGGACCTCCGCTCCCGGCGAAGTACGCCATTCAAGGCTCGGTGACCAGCGCCTCACCTGCCTATGTCCTGCCCATTGGAGGAGAATCGGAGATCGAAGTGGTTTCCTGTCTCAGCATACCCGTAGCGATCTCCCATCTCGACC
>MFGX01000118.1:9477-13477 GCA_001778455.1 Candidatus Fraserbacteria bacterium RBG_16_55_9
GACCTACGCTCATCCGAAACGGTCTCGACAGAACAGCTGAACCGAGCCGTTGGGCTCTGGGTGAGCAAAGCCACTGTGCCGGCAACTTGCGAGGCTCCCGTGACGTCTGATGCGCTCCTTCAGGTGATGATGTATCAACTGTGGAATACCTCTGTCGACCAGGATCTGCCTCCACTGCTTACAGATCCTTCTTCGCCGCCGGTCACCATCTTCCGCACGGTCACCGCTCCACTTCCCGCCAGGCAAATCTATCTCAAGGCGGAGGATAGTCGCGTCTTCGAAGTGGAACTTACCATCGCAGCAAATCAAGATCTGCCGGGTCTTAAGATCACAGAGCAGCTATCGGAAGAGTGGCAAGTGAAGCCGCAAGTTCTCTCGAATGCTGTCTTCAGAGCCGGTGCCACCAACGAATGGATCTTCCCGGAGCTCATTCCGGCAGGCCAGACTCGTCGAGTCGTCTACGAGGTGACTGTCCCTTCCGATGCGGATGCGGGCAGCGTAGAGTTCAAGGGGACGGCGGAGAGCGGGTTCGTAAGCTTCCTCACGTCGGTTCAGGGTGATTCCCAGATCAGAATCATCGAATGTCTCTCGCTGAATCTCGCGATTGCCCACCTCGATATGGACACGGATCAGATCGACATGAGTCTGGATAACGTCATCTCCCGTTCACAATCCCAAGCAGCCTTCCAGTTCTGGTTTGAGGACAAAGAAGTCCCGGGAACGTGCGGTCAGAAGATGGATCTGGCAACCCTGCAGAGCATCATTCGCTACATGGCTTCCGGCATACCTGTCGATAATTAGCGACACATGAAGCGGCTGATGAGCCTGCTTGGGGGGCTCACCGAGACGCTCGCCCTTAGATTCTATGGATGGCTAGGCCCACGCTTCTTCTCCCGGCGCTATTTCGAGTATCGATATCGCCGCCGCATGGACCCCTGGAGCTATGAGAGCAGTCCCTATGAGAAGCGTAAGTATCAACAGACTCTGGAGATCCTAACCCGACCCCGATATGAGCGAGTGCTTGAGGTGGGATGCAGCATCGGGGTCTTTACGGAGCAGCTGGCCCAGCAGGGGATTGCTCGCGAGATCTTGGGGATCGATCTCGCATCTGCTGCCTTGGACCGAGCCCGAGTGCGCCTGGAGCGATTCAAGCACGTTGAGCTGCGCTGTCTGGATATCACGCGCGATCCTCTGGTAGGCCCATTCGATCTCGTCTTTTGTGCGGAAGTGCTTTACTATTTGGGCGGGCACAACATTCGGGTTGTGTTGGAAAAGATTCTCAGCGCACTTCAAGAAGATGGGCAGCTTGTTCTCGTCAATCCGTGGCCGCTCTCCCACCAGTTCCACCGGAGATTCTTTCAGCGGCCGGAGCTACGCCTGTTGCAGGAGCGCGTGGAACGAGATTCTGAACGGCCCTATTCAATTGCCCTGTTTGCTAAGGAGCCACGTAGATCAAACAAGGCTACGAAGGCGCAGGAGACTTGAGACCGCTACCGGTAAGAGGCACGCAAATTATGCCTTTGGGTCGCCTCCTCCAGTGAAGCAAGCCTGCCACGGCAACAGCAGATGTTGGCTCCACGAAAAGCCCGCGACGAGCGAGTACTTGCTGGGCTGCGTCAATCTGGGCATCACTTACAGTGAGAACTTCTCCTCCCGTCTCGCGGATCGCGTGCAAGAGCGCTTGGGCCCTGGCGGGTTGGGTGATGCGAATTCCCTCGGCGATCGTATTGCCGCTCTCGAAGTAAGAGAGTAGCTCGTCGCTGCCTCTCTGGAGCGCGTCGTACAGGGGGGCACAGTTCTCGGATTGGACGGCGACGAGTCGCGGCAGCGCTTCGATGAGCCCTGCTACCTGCAACTCTTGAAAGCCACGATGAGCGCCCAGCAAGAATGTCCCATGGCCCGTAGGAAAAACAACCGCATCGGGGCTGCGCCGGTCAAGTTGCTCCCAGACCTCATAGGCGAATGTTTTGAGTCCTTCGAGCACAAGCGGGTGGTAGGCGTGGCTGGCATAATAGCTCTTCTTGGCCGCTTCTTGGGCAACATGGGCAGCCTTCTCCCTCGGCCCCTCGATGGGAACGAGTTCTGCTCCGTAGGCTCTGATTTGAGTAAGCTTTGGGCCGGAAGCATGTGCAGGCACATAGATCCGGCAGTGAATTCCCGCGTACGCGGAGTAGGCAGCCAAGGAAGCTCCGGCGTTTCCCGAAGAGTCCTCGACGACTTCGCGGATGCCCCAATTCTGAAGCGCGCTGACCAGAACAGTCGTCCCTCGGTCCTTGAAGGAGCCCGTAGGCGCTAGGAATTCTAACTTGCACAGGATCTCAAACTCATCCCAAGCCAGGGGAATCAGAGGTGTAAAACCTTCGCCGAGGGAGATGGGAATGGCATTGGCTTCCAACGGGATCATTGCTCGGTAGCGCCAGAGATTCTTGATGTCGTGCTCGATGGCTTCTGATCGAAAGGGGAGGCGTTCGTGAAGCTCGAAGAGCCCGCCGCAGCGACAGCTCCAAAGATGGGTATCCGCCGGGTAGCGCTCGCCGCAGCGGGTGCAGCGATAAGCCCCCATAGCGCAGCTAGAGGCCGCTGAATAGGCCGCGGAGAAGAAGCGCGGCAGCGACGATATTCCCCACGCCAGCCAAGGCCATCCAGAATAACTCTCGTTCGGAATAGGACAGATCCTTGCGTGGAGCGATCAGTCCCAAGATACCGAAGACCGTGAAGAGGAGCCCAATGATTCCGAATACGATCGACCCTAGGAGATATATGATGTTAATGGCCCATCACCTTCACTTGCGGGATTGATTGAAGTATCGTTTTCCCTCTTTTCGTATACGGTTGAGCCTAAGGAGTTCGTTCGTGGCTCCCGTCAGTCGTCGCCAATCGACGCTCATGGCTCGCCCAATCTCCACGAGAGTCAAGCCGCGGGGGTGCTTGGTGAGTACCGCGGGAATTCTCATGAGTTGTTCGTGGAAATCCTTCTGTGCATCCCCGGTGCTCACGTCGACCGCTGGGCTGATTGCACTCTGAGATCGCGTGGCCGTGGGCTGGCTCTGCCTGGCCTGGTAGAGCAGAGGAGCGGGCAGGAGGAGCGGGAGTGCTCCCAGAACGAACCAATAACTCGCGATGCGAAGCTCAGGGACAAGTAGCCCGATGATTTGTAGTGGAATGGCGACTAAGAGAAGGACCACGGCGAACCGAATGAGGATGCCAGGTGATTCGACGCGATTGGCGCTCAATAGCAGCCATGCAGAGGCGATTTCGAAACTGAGCCCCGTGAAGATCAAGAACGCATTCAGGCTCCAAATGGACTCCATCGTTGGCCTTTGACCCCCTTTGCCTCGGTGTGATGTGAAGACATTCTATGCCAATCTTCCCGTCGATGGCAAACGTCTCTCATAGACGAATGAGTTCCCTCGAAGTGCGTGTGAGCGTCTCTGCCCCTTTGGGTGTAATGAGCATGTTGTCTTCAACGCGCACGCCTCCCTTGCCCGGCAGATAGATTCCCGGCTCGACGGTGAAGGTCATGCCAGGCTGCAGCTCTTGCATATTGCCTTCCATCATGTACGGCGGCTCGTGGATTTCCAGTCCCAAGCCATGGCCGGTGCGATGGATGAAGTATTTCCCGTAGCCGGCCTTTTCGATTACCCTTCGAGCGGCGCGATCGACGTCTTGGGCCAGGGCACCGGGTCTGCACGCTTCACGTCCTGCGGCGTTGGCTTCTTTGGCAATCTCGTGGATTCTTTCGAGTTCAGGGTCTACATCACCGATGGCCACGTTTCGGGTAATATCTCCCGGGTAGCCATTCCAAGTGGCTCCGCAGTCCAGTGTGACGATGTCGCCCTTCTCAAGGACTCGATCTCCCGGCCAGGCGTGAGGCGAAGCTGAGTTGGGCCCGGAGACCACAATCGGCGGGAAGGAGACACCTTCGCCTCCGGCTTTCAGCAGTTCCAACTGAAAGATGGAAGCGACTTCTCGCTCCTTCATCCCTGGGCGGATGGCGTCA
>MFGX01000118.1:13493-16491 GCA_001778455.1 Candidatus Fraserbacteria bacterium RBG_16_55_9
TCTTCCGTGAGCTGGATGGCCTTTCGCAGGTTTTCAAGTTCGCTTGCATCCTTGATCATCCGAAGAGGTGTCATCGCATTCTCCACCTCGGTGATACGAGAACCTGAGGCGTATTTTTCGAGTTGCCCACGCTCGAAGACTCGCATCTGGCGGTACTCGATGCCCAGTGTCTTGCCGTCAAGCGGAAGATCCCGTGTAAGTTGAGTCAATGCCCGATCTGAGCCCTCGTCGTCGAGGTATGTGTAGAATCGCGCCTTGCCCTGTAGTGCTTTTTCTGCCTGGGGGCTTTCGAGCAAGGGCAAGAGCAGAGCTGGCTCGCCATGGAGAGGAATAAATGCCAGTGAGAGGCGCTGGCTTTGTTTCATGCGTAATCCCGTCAGATAGCGCAAGTTCGGGCCGGGAACGATCACAGCATAATCGATCTTGCAGCGGCGAAGCTCATCCTTGAGCTTATCTACTCGCGCTTGGTGCATACAAACTGACTATAAGGAGCTTCGCGGGGGAAAGTCAACTTTTCTATGAACCAGAGTGCGTAGAGCTGTCTGGGCTACGGTGATTTGAGGAACCAGGCTCTTGAAGTGGCGTCCGATTTGAAAAAGTTGAGCAACAACTGAGCGACCTTCATCCGACCTGAGTCAGAAGGGTGAGTGCCGTCATCGCGAAAATCACTGCACTCCCAGATGAGTCCGTCGCTGCGAGCCTTGAGGCCATCGGCCCAGAGATACGGCCCCCATGAAAGCCAGGGTGCCTTCACTTCGCCTTTCGTGCGATCGTAGTTGAGATCGCTCGCGCCGTTGACCTGCTCCTCGATGAGCCACTTGACAGCAAAACCCGATTGGTAGGCGTAAGGTTCTGGATTAAGGTCTGTTGAGGCATAGCCCCCGTAGGTGCGACTGGAAAGATAAGCCAGTTGGATATTGGGAAAACGCTGCTTGAGGATCTGGGCGATCGTCTTCAGCTCGCGCTGAAGTTTCTGGGCGTCCTCGGGAAACGAAAGGGTGGGGCGTGCGTCTGCTTCTTTGATCCAAGCGATCTGCACCTGCTGAGGCGTGACTCCCGCATTGCTTAATCGACGATCGATCACAGTCCAGAACTGGGCGCTTGGATTGGCGATCTTGTCTGCGCTCTGGCCGCCTTGCGCGCCATCGATGATTGTCAACTTTGCGTTCTTATCGGGCTGGCCATTGGCCATGGACATGAACGTAGAGAATTCTTGCGTTGTGTTGGACATCCCGATCGAGAGGAGTACGATCGCGCCGCTTTGCACACTCGGTCGGCCAGCGCGATTGAGGGGTTGGATCGCTTGAGAGATCGCTAGGCCCGCTTGTTCATGTCCTTCCGGTCGCGCGTTCAAACCGTTGGGATAGAGTCCACCTTGGAAGCCTTGATACGTCGCCGTGCCCAGGTCCGTAATTGGGGCGAAGCCCACGGATGTGCCGGAACAATTGGAAGCGCCAAGAGATGACGTTGCACCCCAACTGAGGAGGGTTAGCGCGATGAAGCCGGAGATACCAAACTTGCATCTTGACCAGTTCGCATTTGCTCTCATGTAGATTCTCCTTTAGGACTAGAAAGCTTTTGGGCAATCTCATCCAGCAATGTTTTCATTGATTGCGAAATCTCTTGGATTGCCTGCAAGCTCTGGTTAGAGACAATCGCTTCTCGCAGCGGGTTTCTCGTTGACTACAGGAGATACCCCGATGAGCAGAACCACCAGGAGCGCGAATCCGATGGTCTGTCTAAAGCTGTTCATCATGGCTTGGGGTGCTCCTTGAAAAACTCCCACAAGAGTTCGGTCGCCGAGATCTCGTGCGTTTGTCCCTCACCCTGATTGGTGCCCGGCCAGGAATGTCCTCCATTGAGGACCGTGTAGAGAGCGACATCAGCACCGTTCGCGCAGCTACGGTATGTGTCTCTAATTATGTTCCCGCTTGTACTCACTTCCGCCTGCGGGATAGGTGAGCAGCGGTTCGCGTTGACCCAGAATGTGATGGATTCCGCTACCGAAAGATCGACTCTCTCTCCGGATGTTCCGGCCCCGTGCCCACCGTTGTAAAGCACGTGGCTGTCCAGCTTTCCGTGAAAAGCGATCACGGCTATAGAATTCTTGGGCTGGGGAACCATGATCAAGAGGGTATTGGGCGTAACTTGCCCGCCAATCGTCCCGGCTACGGGTGCGATGGCCGCCAGAACGTCCGAAAGCTCGCCTCCCAGACGATAGGAGAGCATGCCACCATTGGAATGGCCTGTGGCATAGATGCGCTTTGGGTCGATCTTCAACTCTCTTTGAAGTTTTTCAATCAGGCTGCGGATGAACCCCGCATCGTAGACACGATTATTCAACGCGTAACCGCAGCAATGACCGGAATTCCAAGTCAACAGCCGCTCTTCGAATACACCTGTCCCATTGGGGTAGACCACGATGAACCCTTCTCGGTCAGCCAAGTTGCTTAACCCATAAGCACTGACAGCCCCTTCTGCATTGCCGCCTCCGCCGTGGAGGAAGATCACCAGCGGCAACGGATCCTGTCCGTTGTAGACGGGCGGCAGATGAAGAATATACGTGCGAGTCCTTCCTTCGAAGATCAGTTGGCCATGTTCGGGTGACTGAGATCGGACCCAAGCCGTGCAGCTAAATAGAGCCCACAGAGCGATGAGAGCGAAGAGGATTGCCCATCTCGTTTTCAAGATCATTCTTTCGGAGGCTGCTGCGAAACCTCGTCCAATAGCGCCTTGAGGTCCTCTGCGATTTCGGTGATCTCGTTCAAGTCTTTCGCCAATACAATCGCTTCACTCAGATCTCCAAAGCCAGCAAGAACGTCTTCCCACTGAGCGGTCTTGCCAAGCATTCTATAATCTTGCGCCTGAAGTCCCTCTGTAAGTTCATCCAGTACCTCCAAAGCGGCTTGGCGATCTTGCTTGCGTGCGCTGAGGACGACGGCATTGATCCTGGCTTGTAGATCGAAGATCTCTCCGGTCTGCCCTAGGAGCTCTTCGA
>MFGX01000118.1:16508-16890 GCA_001778455.1 Candidatus Fraserbacteria bacterium RBG_16_55_9
TGCCCGGCTAGCGAGACGCCTTGCTCCAGCGGTTTCGTCCCCGGACCGATGGCCTCTTTCACCACAATTCGGCCCACCATGCCCCTATCCTCGTGGGGCATGCAGAAATAGTCATAGACTCCGCTGATGTCGAAGGTGCGCTCATACGTATCTCCAATCTGAGGCAACAAGCCGGTGCTCCACGGCTCCGATGCCTCGGGGATGCGTAATACCCTGTCATGAGCCGGATGATAGGTCGTGGCGCTGTGCCCGTTGCCTAGGCGATCTTCAAGCAGGATCCAGGTCACCCGGTCTCCGGGTTGGAGAAAGAGTCCCGGTGGGTCGAAGTAGAAATCATGAATCTCTACCACATAAAGCTGGCCCTCCGCACGAGGCGCATGAG
>MFGX01000118.1:16956-17575 GCA_001778455.1 Candidatus Fraserbacteria bacterium RBG_16_55_9
TGAATTGCTCCCTTCACCGATTCCCGTTCATTGGAGGAAACCCAGCTTCTCAAACGAGCCTTCGAGGATCTCCTTGGAATCGACCTTTAGCCAATCCTCCAGGATCGTTGAGTAGACCTGGCGGAAGTCTACGGTGTGAATGAGATCGCCATTGCTATCGAGTTGACTCAAGCTGGGGTGTTCGCTGTGCAAGCCGCCCTTGACCTGATTGCCGAGGATGAACATGGGGGCCGCGGTGCCGTGGTCTGTGCCTTGGCTTCCGTTCTCGCGCACGCGGCGACCGAATTCCGAGAACGTCATAATCACAACGTCGTCGGCGATGTCCTGCTCGATCAGATCGCGATAGAACGCATCCAATCCCTCATCCACATACTGCAGCAACAGGGGTTGATTGAAGTTGTCTGTATTCTGGTTCGCATGAGTGTCAAAGCCCCCGATGGCTACGTGCATCACCTGCGTGCCCAGTCCGCCCGTGACGATTTGGGAGACGAGCTTCAGCGCCTGCCCGAAGGGATGGGTGGGATATTGAACAGAACTCTTGTATTTCGCAGCGGCCGCCTGCAAATCTGCTGCGCTCTCAACGGCCTTTAGGCCCGAGTTCACAAGGAAGCCCAGATAC
>MFGX01000118.1:17698-18048 GCA_001778455.1 Candidatus Fraserbacteria bacterium RBG_16_55_9
ACAACCACTTGATTGCCCCGTAGCGTTAGCGGCAATGTCCCCTGAACGTTGGCCGCGGGGAACGATGCGCCGTGGAACCGAGCGATGGAGTGATCAAGGAAGCGTCCAATCCAACCTGTGCCCACGACTTTTTCGGGCTGGGCGCTCATCCAGATGTCGGTGGAGCGAAAATGGCTGCGGTTGGCATTCGGGTATCCGGCGCCCTGAACGATGGCCAGTTTCCCCGAGTCATAGAATTTCTTGAAGTTGGCGAGTTTAGGGTGTAACCCGATGCCCCGATTCTCATCCAGGGGCAAGACTTGCTCCTGAAGCACGGCCAGGCGAGGTCGAGCTTGATAATAGAGGTTGTT
>MFGX01000118.1:18088-18926 GCA_001778455.1 Candidatus Fraserbacteria bacterium RBG_16_55_9
TTGAGCTGCACGATCACCAGGAGCTTATCGCTGCCGGCCATCGTGCTCGCTTGAGCAAAAACTGAGTCATAACTTGGGTTGACCTGCATCATCATGTAGTGGGACATGAGGCTGAGAGAGATGAAGGTCACCCCACGCTTGAGCAGATCTCGTCGGGTCAGTCCCTGGCTCATTTGCGTTGGTTTGCTCTTCTCTTTCATCATTCCTCCTTTAGGCATCAGTTGAGCTGGTACTCGGGTAGGGTCATGATCAAGTGGATGAGACCGCGAACCTGTCGGTCAATAGTCTGCGGGTTCAGTGTGAAGGCCCCCTCGCTATTGAGATAGTCGATCAAGGATTGGCGGGCTTTTCCCGAGACCGGCAGCGGACCGAAGAGGCGAAGTAGGTGATCGACCACTTGCTCCGCCGTGGTCAAGTTCGCTCCTTGGAGCAGTCGATTGGGATCAAACGTGGCCACCGGCCCTCCTCGGGAGCTCGTCAGACCGTTGGCCAGGTTGTAGCGCACGAGAAGGGTTGCGGTATTGATCCAATTGAGTCCTCCGTCCCATCCGGCGACGGTCGGCGGGTTAAAGAACGTCTGTTCCATGAGGGACATTGCACCCAAGATTGTCCGATGAGGAGTCGCCGTCGCCTGGAGCATCCGGATTGTGCCAACGACCAGCTCTGTGGGGCTCTTGATATTGGCCAAGAGGGCTTTTTCAGAGTAGAAGGCATCCGTCAGCAAGATGTGCCGTACGACGGCCTTGATGTCGTACTGGTTGCTCAGATAGACATCAGCGATTTGTTGGATGAGCTCAGGCTCAGGGCCTGGGTAGACAAAGAATTCAAGTAGCTTTTT